>UROR01000117.1 GCA_900549535.1 uncultured Collinsella sp.
AAAACTGCCGATACACCTCGCCTCCACCGATCACCCAGGCTACGGGTTCATCGGCAACCGCGGAGAGCGCCTCGTCGATACTATGGACCACGTCAACGCCCTCGGGGGCAAAGCCCTCATCGCGCGTGAGCACGATATTGCGCCGGTTCTTGAGCGGACGCCCACCGGGAAAACTCAGCAGGGTCTTGCGTCCCATAATAACCGGGCAACCTTTGGTACACGCCACAAAATGGCGCATGTCGGCGCTATTGGACACGACCATGTCGCCCTCGCACCCAATACCCCAATCATCGCACACGGCGACAATGGCAGAAAGCTTACACGTCATGCGCGTCACCTACACCGCAATGGGGATGTTCTTGACCTGCGGACCGTGCTCATAGCCCTCAACAATCAGGTCATCGGTCGTAAACGCGTAGAAATCATGCACATCGGGGTTAAGCGTTACCTTGGGAGCCGAAAACTGCGGACGCTCGATAAGCTCGCGGACGATATCGACATGACGGTCGTAGATATGGGCGTCGGCGATCACATGCAGCAGCTCGCCGGGAATCATATCGACGGACTGCGCGACCATCATCAGCAAAATGGCGTACTGGCACACATTCCAGTTGTTCGCGGCCAAAATATCCTGACTGCGCTGGTTAAGAATCATGTTGAGCGTCGGTTTGTCATCCTGCGGCCGCTGCGTCACGTTATACGTCACGCTGTAGGCGCACGGATACAGGTGCATCTCGGACAGGTCGCTAAACACATAGGTGTTCGTCATAATGCGGCGGCTGTACGGCGTGTGCTTAAGGTCGTACAGCACGCGATCCATCTGGTCAAAGTCGCCCTCGGCATAATGGCTCTTCTGCCCAATCTGATACCCGTAGGCCTTGCCGATGGAGCCGGTCTCGTCGGCCCACTCGTCCCAAATATGGCTGTTGAGGTCATGCACGTTATTGGACTTCTTTTGATAGATCCACAGGATCTCGTCCATGGCAGACTTAAGCGCCGTGCGACGCAGAGTGAGCGCGGGGAACTCCTCGCGCAGATCGTAGCGTGCCGTAACGCCAAAGTTTTTAATGGTATAGGCAGGGGTGCCGTCCTCCCACACCGGGCGGACCTTTTGGCCCTCGGTGGTGGTGCCATGGTCCAAAATATCGCGGCACATGGCTACAAACTGTTGATCAGCCTTGCTCATTGACCCTCCTGTCAGTCGCCTATAAGCGAGATTCATTGTAGCCCAGGCGCACGCGGCCCCACAGCCCAAACATAAGCCCTCATTTTCTGACATATGCCAGTAATTCCTTGCGCAAATCCGCACGTTCGCTATTCTATTGTTGGCATATGTCAGATAAGGAGTGCGCATGGCAGGAAGACGCGAAAAATTACGCCGCGTTGGGATCATCCCCGAATATCGCGGCTTTACCCCCGATGGCCTGGCCAGCGGAGACGCGATCGACATGACGGTCGATGAGCTCGAAGTCCTGCGCCTGTGCGACCTGGAAGGCCTCAATCAGGAGGCTGTCGCCCAGCAAATGGGCATCGCCCGCGCCACCGTGGCGGCCATCTGCAGCCGCGCGCATCGCAAGGTGGCAAACGCGCTGGTCAATGGACGGGCGATCGTCATCGAAGGCGGCAACATCGCGTACTCCCCCATTACCACGGCAACGGCCGCATGGCCAGCAAAGGAGGTCGACACCATGAGGGTGGCAACGACGTACGACAACGGCAATATCTTTATGCACTTTGGCCGCAGCGAGCAGTTCAAGATCTATGACATCCAAGATGGCAAGGTGCTCAACGAGCAGGTCGTGGGGACCGGCGGCACCGGTCACGGCGCCCTAGCGGGCCTGCTCGCCAACGGTGGCGTCGACACACTCATCTGCGGCGGCATCGGCGGCGGCGCCATCAACGCGCTCACCCAGACTGGCATCACGGTCTATGCGGGCGCCCAGGGCAACTGCGACGCCTGCGTCGAGGCCCTCATTGCAGGCACGCTCGCTCAGACCGGCGAGGCCACCTGCGACTGCCATGGACATGACCACGAGCACACCCATGAGCATGGCGAGTCCTGCGGCTGTCACGGCCATCACGACCACGACGGACATGAGGGCTGCGGCTGCCACTAGCGGCAAGCACCTCGTCGAGAACGCGCTTCCACGCGTGCGACAACCAGCGAACAAACGGCGAAGGCCGCCTGGAATACCATCCAGGCGGCCTTCGCCATACACGACTCAACTAGTCGTTACTTCTTGTTGCGCATCTGCGCTTCCATCTGGCGCAGCAGGTCCATATCGGACTTGGGGCCGCCCGTTCCCAGGCCGCCCATGCCGCCCAGCCCCATGGCATCCAGACCGGGAATATTGGGCATGCGCATCTTTTTGCCCTTCTTACCCTTCTTGCCCTTCTTGCCGCCGGCCTGTGCCTGATTGGCCATCGTGCGCATGCGGCCCATCATCTTGTTCATCTCGCCCCACTGCTTCATAAGGCTATTGACCTCTGTGGGAGTCACGCCGGCGCCCTTGGCAATGCGGGCACGGCGCTGGCCGTTAATGATGGAAGGACGCAGACGCTCCTCCTTGGTCATCGACATGATGATGGCCTCGTTCTTATCGAAGATACCTTCGTCCAGGTTACCACCCATCTGGTTAAGCGCACGCTGGCCACCGGGGAGCATGCCCAGAATGCCCTTCATGCCGCCCATCTTCTTGACGGCCTTCATCTGGTCGAGCATGTCATTCATGGTGAAGCCCTCGCGCAGCATGCGCTCGGCAGCCTCGAGCTGCTCAGCGTCGGCCGCCTCCTGGGCCTTCTCGATGATGCCGACAACATCGCCCATGCCCAAGATTCGCTTGGCCATACGATCGGGATAAAACGGCTCAAGCGAATCGGGTTTCTCGCCCATGCTCACGAACTTGATGGGCTTGCCGGTCACCTGGCGCACGGAAAGCGCGCCGCCGCCACGAGCGTCGCCATCGAGCTTGGAGATGATCACGCCGTCAAAGTCGGTGCGCTCGGCGAAGGTCGAGACGACGTTGACGATATCCTGGCCGGTCATGGCATCGACGACCATCAGCACCTGATCGGGCTTGATGGCCTTCTTGATATCCACGGCCTCCTGCATCATCTGCTCGTCGATCTGCAGACGACCGGCGGTATCGACGATGACCACGTCGCGCAGATGGTCGACGGCCTCCTGGATGGCGCCCTTGGCGATGTCGACCGGGTGCGCGCCGTCACCGCGGAAGACCGGCACGCCGATCTCGCCGCCGAGCGTGGCCAGCTGGTCGGCAGCGGCGGGACGGTAGACGTCGCACGCGGCGAGCAGCGGCGAGCGTCCCTGCTTCTTGAGCAGGTAGGCCAGCTTTACCGCCGCCGTGGTCTTACCGGAGCCCTGCAGGCCCACGAGCATGATGACGTTGGGAATGCGGTTGCTAAAGACGAGCTTGCTCTCGGTGGAACCGAGCATCTCGGTGAGCTCGTCGAGCACGATCTTGACGACGTTTTGCGCCGGCGACAGCGACTCCATGACCTCGGCGGTCATGCAGCGCTCCTTGGTCTTGGCGACGAACTCCTTGACGACCTTAAAGTTAACGTCGGCCTCGAGCAGCGCCATGCGGATGTCGCGCATGGCCGAAGTAATATCGGCCTCGGTCAGCTTGCCCTTGCCGCGCAGGCGGTCAAATGTGTCGTTGAGGCGATCGCTCAGGGAATCAAACACTAGTCACTCCTTAATTGGACTCGCCCACCAGGGCGCGGCAGAAATCTTTGGCATTGAACTCCTGCAGGTCATCGACCTGCTCGCCCACGCCCACGCGCAGGATCGGGAGCTTGAGTTTCTCGGCCACGGCCATGGCGATACCGCCCTTAGCCGTGCCGTCGAGCTTAGTCATGATAATACCGTCCAGGCCCAGCGCCTCGTTAAACTCGAGCGCCTGGTTCAGACCGTTTTGGCCCGTCGCGGCGTCGATCACAAGCATGACCGAAACCGGCATGGGACCGGCGGCCATATTGGCGGCGCGCTTACGGGTCACATTGACCACCTTGGCAAGCTCGCGCATGAGCTCAGGGCTCGTGTGCAGACGGCCGGCGGTATCGATAAGCACCAGGTCACTGCCGCGCTTATCGGCCTCGTCGAGCACGTCGTAGCAAACACTTGCCGGGTCGGAGCCGCGGTCGCGCTTGATGACGGGGACGCCGGCGCGCTGGCCCCACACATCGAGCTGCTCGATAGCGGCAGCACGGAAGGTATCGGCCGAACCGATCACGACGTTCTTGCCGCGGGCGGCCATGGCGCTCGCGATCTTACCGACCGTCGTGGTCTTGCCGGCACCGTTAATGCCCACAAACAGCACGCAGCTCGGCGTATCGGAGAACGGATCGCGCTCGATGGGCACAAAGTGCTGCTCAAGCTGCTCGGCCAGGGCGCGACGGAGTTGCGGGGCGGTCTTGAGGTTCTTCTTGGCCGCGGCATCGCGCAGGTCATCGGAGACCTTGATAGCGACCTCGGCGCCCATGTCACCCATGACGAGGGTATCCTCCAGGTCCTCCCAAAAATCCTCGTCGACCTCACCGCCAAAGTAGAAGACCTCGTTGAGGGCCTCGCGGCTTCGCTCAAGTCCGCGCGAGAGAGCATCAAAGAATCCCATTATGCATTCACGACCTTTCCGGTTTCGCGATCGAGTTTTTGCGAGACGACGCGACTGACGCCGTCGGCTTGCATCGAGACGCCGTAGAGGACGTCAGCGTCCTCCATAGTACGGCGCTGATGCGAGATAACCAAGAGCTGCGTATCGGAACGCAACACGTCGAGTGCGCCGATAAGCTTGGACAGGTTGGCGTCATCGAGTGCCGCCTCGACCTCGTCCAGCACATAGAACGGAACCGTGCGCGTGCGGTACACAGCAAAGAGCAGGGCGAGCGCCGTCAGGCTCTTCTCGCCGCCCGACATGAGCATCATCTTGGTGATGCGCTTGCCGCGCGGCTGCGCCACGACCTCGATACCCGTCTCGGCAGGATGCTCGGGATCGGTCATCTCCAGATGAGCCTGACCGCCCGGGAAGAGCATGGCGAAGATCTCGCGGAAGTTCGCGTCGACCTTCTCAAACGTCACCAGGAACGCCTTGCGCATCTTACGGTCGATAGCCACGGTGATCTTGGTGAGCGCCTTGCGCGCGCTCTCCAGATCGGCCAGCTGCTCCTCGATGTAATCGGCGCGGCGCTTGAGCTGCTCGTACTCCTCCATGGCAACTTGGTTAACGGGACCAAGGTTGTTGATCTGGCGCACAAGCTGGTTGAGTTCGCGCTCGGCGGCATCGCGGTCCGTGGGCGCCGGAAGCATGAGCGCTTCCTCGAGTACCGTGGTGCCATCGGCGGTAATGGCCTTAATGGCGGCCTCTACCTGCACCTCGAGCTTGCCACGCGCGACCTTGAACTCGTTTTGCGCGGCGGAGGCGGTATCGACTCGCTCCTTAGCGCGGGCAACCTCTGCCTTGGCATCCTCGATGGTCTTCTTGAGCGAAGCGGAGTCCGCCTCCTCCAGAGAGGCCTGGTCACGCAGGCGCGCTGCCCAATCCGACGCGCGTTCCAACAGGGCAGAATAGCGTTCGTGCATGGGGTCGACGCGCAGGCGCAGCAGCTCGAGCGAGCGCGAAGCCTGGCGTGTTCCGCGGATACGACGGTCGATGCCCTCAAGACGATGCTCAAGGTCGGGAACGCGGCCCTTCAGCGAACGCAGGCGTTCGCTCGTCTGGGCTAGGCGAACCTTGGCGTCGGCGAGCTTGCCGGCAGCCTCGGAGTCGTCGCGACGCACGCGATCGAGCTCGTCGTTGGCCTCGGCAATTTGAAGCCCCAGGTCGCTTGCCTGCGCACGGGCCTCGTCGCGCGAACGGGTGAGCTCCTCAACGCGCGGGCGCGCGGCGCGAACGGCCTCGGCAGCCTGCTCGCGGCGCTTGGAGATGCGCACGCGCTCGACCTCGGCATTGTTGGCGCTTTGCTCCAGGCGGCCGATCTCGGAGAGCAGCGAGCGGCGCTCGCCCTCAAGACGGGCGATCTCACCGGCGGCATCGCCCTCGGCGGCACGGGCCTCCTCGACGGCAGCGTTGGCCTCAACGACTTGGTCCGAAGCATGCTCAAAGATGGCAGCCAGATCGGGTTCCAGGCCCTCGAGCTCACGGATGCGGCGCTTGCGCTCCAAGGCACCCAAAGCCTCGCCGGCATCAAGCCCCACGCGCACCAGGCCGCCGCAGGCGACGCGG
>UROR01000118.1 GCA_900549535.1 uncultured Collinsella sp.
AGCTGTTCGCCTGTCGGCTCGTTGCGCCGCTCAATCTTCACTGCCACAAAACCACCCCTACCAAACGCGTGCGATAGCGAGGCCATCAACGGCCGCGGCACCGGCGCGCTTGAGTTCCGCCGAAGCCGCTGCCATCGTCGCACCCGTGGTGATAACGTCGTCGATAAGCAGCAGGCGCTTGCCCCGCGCATCCTCAACCGTCTCGTACATGCCTTGGGCACGCTCGCGGCGCTCCTCACGACCGAGTTCACGCTGGTCGCCATGCCCGTACTTGACGAGAGCATCGAGCAGGGGAACACCCGACAGCTCGCAAAATGGGCGCGCAATAGCCTCCATATGATCAAAACCACGCCGCCGAAACGCTGCCGCCGTCGCAGGCACAAACACCACCGCATCCGCGCCGGACAGCACACCTCCATAGCGATCGGGCGCTACGACCTGGGCATGCAGGGCGGTGTCGTAGACCAGCTCCGCCAGATACGGAGCCAGACGTCGCTCGCCCGCGTCCTTGTACGCTTTAATGATGCGCGGCAGTGGATGCGCATAGACAGCGCACGCCAGGCAGCGGTCGAGTGCCTCCGCCATTGCCGAGGACGTGCCCTCGACCGAACACTCAGTGCACAGCAAATCCCCAAACGGGGCGCCGCATCGGGTGCAGCTATGACGTGGGTCGATGAGCGTGAGCGCGGTCAGGCAGTCTTGGCAAATAAGCGCACCGGCGCGCTCGCAGCCGGCACATCGTGTTGGCGACAATGCCTCGAGCGCCTCGCGTGCCACCCACTCGGCAAACGGTAGCAATTCGTCCGCAAACGGTAGGGCGCCGGCGCCCTGCAGACGGCTCAATATGTTCAGATGGCTCTTCAAGACACAACCCTCCCTACGTTCGGTCGCAGGGAGGGTTGTTGATTCGGCGCTATGATACCCCGATGCGCTCGGGGCAAGGCGGGCTAAATCCGCTCGCGGGCGTTATTCGCCGGCGGGCGGTTGTGGTGCGGACGAAGACGGGGTCGGGCCCTCGCCACCATCCTGGCGCGGCTTGCGGGAACGGCGACGGCGACGGCGCTTTTGACCCTGGTCGGCCGAGCCCTCGCCACCGCGATCCTCGCGCGGCTCGCGCTCGTCGCGAGCGGCGCCACGCGAAGCCTTGGCAGCCGCTCCCCCGCCATCTCCGGGACGACGGCGCGTGACCTTGACCTCGCCATCCGAGACCTGATCGGCCACAGAGGGCACTGAAGGCTTCTGCTGCGTGCCCGAGGAATGGCGACGGCGCGGACGCGGCGCGCGCTCCTCCTCGCCACGTGACTTGCCGCCCTTGTCGGCAGGCGCATCGGAAGCCGAGGGGCCCTTGGAAGCGGCACCAGCCTCGCGAGCAGCTGCGGCGCGAAAGGCGTCCTCGCGCTCCTCGCTCGACAGATGACGGCGGCGACGACGTGTGGGGTTCATGCCACCGCCGCGATTCTGCTGCTGGGGCTGCTGAACCTCGCGCTCGCGAGAGGCGTTCTTGCCCGCGGCTGCAGCCTCGGTAGCATCGCCCGAGCCCGCACGCTTGCGGCGGCGACGGCCACCGGCGGCCTCCTCGGCCTCGGGCGCCTCGGCCTTGCCGCGGCCCTTTCCGCGGCCACGGCCCTCGCCCTGACCCTGAGCAGCGCGGGCATCGGAATCGGCATCGCGACGACGGCGCTTGGGCATCGACGTGCCGGCAAGACGGTCGGCGCTCGACAGGCCATCGCCCACGTCGACGCCGTTCTCGCGGTCGAGCTCCATGAGCGCCAGACGCATCTCGGGCGACTCGATGCGCTCGAGCACGTCGCGCGTCACGCAGTCGGGGCGGCAGTTGCAGCCCTGCTCGGCGGCCTTCTTTTTGCAGCCCTCCGAGCACGTCATATCGGCCAGGTTGACCTTAAAGACTTTGCCGTTCTCCAGGCGCAGCACCAGCTGCTCACGCGGCGTGTCATACTCCTGGATACGCGCCTTGCCAAGCGGCGTATCGATGAGCGTCTTCTTTTTGGGCGCACGGCTCTTAAAGTCCTTGTAGGCCTCGAACTCGTAGCGCAGGCAGCACATCAGGCGGCCGCAAACGCCGCTGATCTTGGACGAGTTGAGCGGCAGGTCCTGCTCTTTTGCCATGCGAATCGAGACGGGCTCAAACTGTCCGCCAAAGCGCGTGCAGCAGAGCTCCTGTCCGCACTGGGCGTAGCCACCCACCAGGCGGGTCTCGTCACGCACGCCGATCTGGCGCATATCGACGCGAATGTGCAGCGTCGAGGACAGGTCCTTGACGAGCTGACGAAAATCGACGCGCTCCTCGGCCGCAAAGTAGAACACGGCCTTCTCGCCGCCAAACAGGTACTCGACGCCGACCGGCTTCATCTCGAGGTCGAGCTCCTTGACCAGACGGCGGAAGTCGACCATGGCTTCGTCGCCCTGGATGGCTAGGTCGTCCGCAAGCTGCAGGTCGATGTCGCTCGCCACGCGCAGCACGGGCTTGAGCGGCTGACCGATCTCGTCTTGCGGCACCTCGAAGGGATCGGCCGTGACCAGGCCGATCTCGGTTCCGCGCTCGGTGGAACAAATGGCGTAATCGGCCTCGAGGATATCCAGATCCTGCGGGTCGAACCACAGGTCGCGCGAGGCGTAGGTAAACTTAACGGGTACAACTAACGGCATTTCAGTGCCTTCCTGATATCGAACAGCATGACCTCGATGGCCAGCTGGGGAGTAACGTTTCTGGCGATGTTGCGCTCGGCGGTCGCGACTGCCTCGAGCGCCCGTGTGGCACCCGCAACATTCGTCGCGGCGGCAAGCCGCCCGATCGTGTCGCGCACGTCCTCGTTCACCACGTCGGCTGCCTCGTCCTGAAGCGTCAGCAGCACGTCGCGCATGAGCGTCCGCGCGCTCGCCAGCGCTTCCATGATACCCGAACGCTCGCGCGCGTTGAGTTCGCGCTTGTTGCGGTCCTCAAGCTGCTTCAATGCTCCACGCGACAGGTAGTCGGCGTTTTGCTCGAGCACCTTTTCCTGCGTGGACTTGACCTCGGCGAGCGGCGCCTTAACGGCGACGATGAGCGACTTGGCGCGGCTGAGCACGTCGGCCTCGTCGGCGGCGATGAGCGAATCGATGGCGCGAACCATCTGACGGCGGGCGTCCTGGCGCTCGGCGCTCTTGAGGAACTCGATGCCACGCGCGGGGCTTCCCGCTACTGCGACGGCCATGCGGCAACGCGCAGGGTCCTGACCGGTGGCGCGGCTCACGGCCTGCGCGGCGACGGCGGGCGACACCAGCCGAAACGGCACGCACTGGCAGCGGCTCACGATGGTGGGCAGCATCACGTCTGCCGAGGTGCCCAACAAGATGAACATAACGCCCTCGGGCGGCTCCTCGAGTGTTTTGAGCAGTGCGTTGGCGGTGTTGGCGCGCAGCTGCTCGGCACGGTCGATGATGTAGACCTTGGCCTTGGCACGGATGGGCGCCAGAAGCACATCGTCGAGCAGCTCGCGGGTCTGGGCAATGAGGTAGCCCGTGGCGCTCTCGGGCGTGTAATAGTGCACGTCGGGATGCGTGTGCCGCGCAACGCGCACGCAGCTGTCGCATGCGCCGCAGCCGTCCTGCTCGCACAGGAAGGCCTGGGCGAGCGCCCATGCGGCATCGAGCTTGCCGGCGCCGGGAGCGCCCAAAAACAGGTAGGCGTGCGATGCGCGGCCGCTGGCGACGGCGTTGGTCAAAAAGTCGCGCACGCGCTCTTGGGTGTCGAGCTTGGCCAGCAGGCTTGCCTGAGCGGGGGCCATGTTACTCGGCCTCCTGGGCAAGCGCGGCGGTGACGGCGTCCTGGGAAATGTCGAGGCCGTAGACGCGAACCTGCTCGACCGTCCGCGCGAAGACGTCCTCGATGGACGCGGTCGCGTCGATGAGCTTTACGCGGTTTGGTTCCTCGGCGGCGATGGCGCAAAATCCCTGGTAGACACGCTCTTGGAAGGCCATGCCCTTAGCCTCCATGCGATCTGCCGCACCGCGGTCGGCCATGCGCAGCGCCGCCTGCTCGGGCGTGATGTGATAGACGAGTGTGAGCGCCGGGTGCGTACCCGCGACGGCCAGGTTGTTGGCGTCGCGCACTATCTGGCGATCGAGGCCATCGGCAAACGCCTGGTAGCAGGTCGTGGAATCGTAGAAGCGGTCGCACAGGACAACCTTGCCGGCAGCAAGGGCGGGCGCGATGACCTCGTGCACCAGCTGGGCACGGGCGGCCTCATACAGCAGCAGCTCGCAAGTGTCGCCCATCGCCGTATTGGCGGGGTCGAGCAGCAGAGCACGGATCTTTTCGCTGATGGCGGTACCGCCCGGCTCGCGCAGGCTCACAACCTGGTAGCCAGCGAGTTCGAGCGCGCGGGCAAGCAGGCGCGCCTGCGTGGACTTGCCGGCGCCATCGACGCCCTCGAGCGTGATAAAGCTATGTTGAGCGGGCTCAAAAGCCATGGGCGCAGCCCCTTCCTACAAGGCGCGTAAATGCAGATATATCAACCAAGCCATGATACCCCAGTGCTCGGCGCGTCCCAAATCCAACCTAGCCATCGAGGCATCCCCGAAGTTGCGGTGAAATAGGGACTGATTGAAGCTCTGAGACCGCCAAACAGTCCCTATTTCACCGCAACTTATGATGGGGAATTTTGGACGCTGGGTATAATCGTCGTATTGCATTGAAATGTGGCGAAAGGAGTGGCAATGTCTCGGTATTGCGCCTCGTGCGGCAAGCTTCTTGCAGATAATGCCAAGTTCTGCACCTCGTGCGGTGCACCCGTTGAGCAAACAGCCGCGAGCGATAGCCAGCCCGCTTTTGAGCAGACCGGCTCCCTTGATACGCCGCAAGCCAAGGCGGACGACCCCCTCGCCTATCGCCCCGACCCCGCCGCAAGCCCCGCGGCCGTCGAGACCACGCAGCGCATACCCGTCGCGAGCGGCTCGCCCCAACAGCGGCCGGCTCCCGCATACGCGCCCGCTTCGCCACAGACCCCCGCTCCCAAAAAGAACGGCGCCGGGCCGCTTATCGCCGTTATCGTTGTGCTGGTGGCGATCATCATCGCCTTGGTCGTTTTCTTTGTGATCAAGCCTTTCGACAGCGCCGCCACGCAGACGACTGCCGAGGTAGCTAAGCTGCACCATGACGTCGACGACGATGACCTAAAGCCTCTCGGCGATCCCAACAGCCTGTACGACGATGATGACGATGACGACGAGGATGGCGGCGAAGCAACGCTCTCCGAGCAGAATCTCTACCGCCGACTGAGCGAATACTACGACTTGCTCGAAGACCTCGACAACTACGTCCGTGGCTGCGCGCAGAACTTCAACGGCAGCTATCTGGAAGAAGATCGCACCACCCGTCAAAATCTCGCCGACGTCGCCGAGCGCACAGAGGACACCATCGAGCAGTATTACGACATCGTCGAGGACCTGGACGTCCCGACGAGCTCTAAGAACTACAGTTCCTGGAAAGACACCGTTGCCCTGTATGACGACCTGGATCACCGCATTGACGCAATCTGTGATGCCTGGGAGATCAGCCTGAAATACACCAAGCCTGCGGATCACAAGAATGAGATCGTGGCGCCGCTGTCGCGCGACAACGTGGCGGGCACCAATGACAATAAGTACCGCCTAGACTTTGAGGAGCGCTACCCCGGCGCCAAACCCGTCGAAGTGAACTAGCGCTTTGTCGTTCCCGAGCCGGCAGTTAGGGACGTTCCTAAACTGCCGGCAGAAAAGGAACGTCCCTAACTGCCAGATAAAAAAACGAGCGAGGATTTTGAGGTCCTCGCTCGTTTTTGTTTTAGGTGATGTCTCGACCGTGCGGCTACTTGTCGGCAGCGGTCTTTTTGGTAGTCGACTTCTTGGCCGTCGTCTTTTTGGCGGTCGTCTTCTTGGCAGCAGTCTTCTTTGCCGCCGTCGTCTTCTTAGCCGTGCTCGCCTTGGTCGTGGTCTTGCGGCCGCGGGCGGGCTTCTTCTCCTTGGTCGGGCAGTCCATGTTGACGCAGATACGCCACGGGCCGCGCGCTGTGTTGACCACCACGATGGGAGCGCCGCACTCGGGACAGGTCTCGCCCGTCGCCTCGAGCTTGCCGCGCGCCGGCAGCGGATAGCTCACGCCGCAATCGTCGTAGTTGGTGCAGCGGATAAAGCGCTTGCCGCTCTTCTCGCTCTTGTGCGCGATC
>UROR01000119.1 GCA_900549535.1 uncultured Collinsella sp.
GCCGGGCGGGGGGGGGGGGGGGGGGTTGTTTGTGTCTTGGGCGCCCCCCAAAAAAAAAAAAATAGGGCGCCCCCCCCCGGGCCCCGCCGGCAAACAGCAGACACTCCGCATGCAATCTATGCAAACAAACAAGTACGTTTAGCTACATTCGGTAAGTTCGAGCACGCTGCCCTTAACGATAAGCGCCGGCTCCAGGACGACCTCTTCGGCACGCCTGCCGCCCCTGCCGGCAAGACGCTTGGACATGCAGCCAAAAGCATGCTCCGCAAGGACACCAGGATCCTGCTCAATGGCGGTCAGCGCCGGCTCAAAGAGAACGTCGGCCGCCGAGTTGTCATAGCTTACGACCGAAATATCGCCCGGAATGCTCTTCCCCATCTCGTGCAGGCGCTTGAGCAAACCAAGGGCAATGTTATCCGAGCTTGCGAACACGGCGGTGGCATCAGTTGCGAGCACCGCCTCCGAGGCCTCGTATGCACTCGGAATGTAGTACTCGCTCTCAAACTCCAAGCGTGCGTCGATAGGCAGGCCAACCTCGCGCAGCGCGCGCTCATAGCCGGCAAGTCGCTTACGCCCCGTATTGGAACGGCGCGCGTTAACCAAGCAGGCAATGCGACGGTGGCCCTGCTCGATCAGATAGCGGGTGGCCATGTAGCCGCCCATCTCGTGATCGAACATCACCTTGTCGCACTCGAGCCCCTCAATGGCGCGGTCGACCATTACGGCCGGAATGGGAAGATGGCTGACCTCCTCGCGCAGGGCACGGTCATCCGAGAACTCATCGCCCACAACCAGAAACACGCCGTCGACGCCGCGCGTCACCAGCTGGCGCAGCAGCTCCAGATCGTCATCGGCGCTTCCGCCCGAGCTGGTAATGAAGAGCGCATAGCCGTCCTCGCGGCAGCGCTTTTCCAGGCTACCGGCGAGCGAGGCAAAAAAGCGGCTCTCGATGTTAGGGACGATAAGGCCCAGCGTGCGCGACTCGCGCATGACCAGACTACGCGCAATCTGGTTAGGAACATAGTGGTTGCGCGCCGCGACCTCCTTGATGAGTTTGCGGTTTTCTTCCGAGATGCGACAGGGCCGATTATTGAGCACAAGCGAGACCGACGAGGGGGAAAGCCCCACCTCCTGGGCAATCTGCTTGAGGGTGACTTTGTTGGCCATCTCGCTCCTTCCAGGTTTACGCGCAATCTCTTGAAAGTATAGCGACCGCCCCTCTACCTCGGTGATAAACACTTTACCAATCCGGTAGACGGCTGTTTTATCGCCGCCAGCGCACCAAATCCGTCCGGGTGGGGTATATTGCAATCGATTGATGACAACGACCACCAAAAGGCGGATATTCGTATGCACGAGAACGACTTTTTTAACGAGGACCTGCTGTGCGCGCTTGCTGGCGTTGCCGGCGAGGACAACGTGCTGATGAGCGAGCCCATGCGCGAGCACACCACGTTTAAGATCGGCGGCCCGGCCGACGTCTTTGTCACGCCCGATACCGAGCAGGGCCTCGTCGCCACGCTCGACACCTGTTATCGCTGCGACCTGCCGCTCACCATCGTGGGCAACGGCTCCGACCTGCTCGTCGGCGACAAGGGTATCCGCGGCGTCGTCGTGGCGTTGGGCGAAGGCCTCTCCGACATTACGGTCGACGGTACGCACGTCACGGCGGCGGCCGGCGCCTTGCTTTCCGATGTCGCCGCGGCGGCAGCCGAGGCCGGTCTCACCGGCATGGAGCCCATCTCGGGCATCCCCGGATCGGTCGGCGGCGCCTGCTACATGAACGCCGGCGCCTACGGTGCCTGCATGGCAGACGTGCTGGAGTCTGTGCGCGTCTACAAGCCCGCCCGCATGCTCGACGACGGCACCCGCGGCAGCGGCAACATCATCGAGTTCGATGTCGATGAGCTCAACCTGGGCTATCGCAAGAGTCGCATCGCCGACGACGGCTTTATCGTTCTTTCTGCCACCTTCAACCTCGCACCGGGCAACGCCGCGATGATCAAGGCCGACATGGACGACTACCGCCAGCGCCGCGAGGACAAGCAGCCGCTCGACATGCCGAGTGCCGGCTCCACCTTCAAGCGCCCCGAGGGTTACTTTGCCGGCAAGCTCATCATGGACGCCGGCCTGCGCGGCCACGCCGTCGGCGGCGCCCAGGTGAGCGAAAAACATTGCGGCTTCATCGTCAACGCCGGCCACGCCACCGCCGCCGACGTCGACGAACTCATCCGCCACATCCAAGTAACCGTCAAAGAGCAGTTCGACGTAGACCTAGAACCCGAAGTCCACCGAGTAGGCGAATTTTTATAAAAAGAAGGCCCCAAAAGGGGCCTTCGCCATATTTATTCAGATAACCCAGTCCGGTGTGTGACGTATTGGACCCGAGAGGTCCGTGGCTGCCCGAAAGGCATTAGGTTGATCGCGAGTTCCGCACGAGCCGGAGAGCACTTAATGTGCTCTCCGTGCGAGCAGGACTGTCCGAGCAGGCAACCTAATGCCTTTCGGGCAGCCACGGACCAACTTACTTCAAACCGCAGCTACGACAGCGCAACACCGCCAAGCCAGCCCCAACGCACGCCAGAGCCAGTACCATAGAAGCTAATAAACGAATCAAGCGACTTAGACGTAATGGCGCCCTCGTTGCTCATAACGATGCCGCCGCCAACGTAGATACCCACATGACCGTAGATAAGGCCCGGAGCACCCGTGCCGCTGTGCGATGAGTCGGCCACAATCATGCCCACCTGCAGCGCCGAGCGATCGGAGCTATAGCACCATGCGTTAAACATATCGCACGCGTTACCGCCAAAGTAGCCAACGCCGGCGTTACGGAAGACATTGGTAACCCACGCCGCGCACCAGTTCTGACCCGGCGAAGGCGTGGAGTAGCACGCGTTGACGACAGCCTGCTGCTTGCCCGAGCCGGCATTCTGCTGCGGAGTTCCGGGCGCGTACGATCCACCACCCGAGCTCGAACCACCCGAGTAGGAATTGTTCTTGTTCGCGGCAGCCGCGGCAGCGGCAGCCTTCCTAGCGGCCTCCTCAGCCTGGGCAGCAGCGAGGATCTCGGAATCGCGCTGAGCCATGAGCTCCTTGACGTCGTCGGAAAGACCGTTCAGCACGGTCTGGACTTCTTGCTGCTTGGCCTGCATGTCCTGCATCTGGGCAGTCTGCTGGTCCTTGAGCTTCTCTAAGTCGGCCTTCTGCGACTCGAGCTCGGTCTTTTGCGCATCGAGCTCTTCCTGGATGGTCTGAATGTCCTCGATGGCGTCGCGGTCGCTCTTGTTGATCTTCTCAACGTAATGCGCGTTGGCGACGAGTTCCTCAAACGAGCCAGAGGCCAGCAGCAGCGACAGGATGTTCGTGCCGCCGGACTTGTAGCTGGCGGCCACGCGATCGGAAAGGTCGTTGCGCTTCTTCTTGAGCTCGGCCTTCTTTTCATCGATCTGGGCCTGCGTGTCGTCAATCTTGCCCTGGACATTCTCGATGTCGTTGAGGGTCTGGGCATTCTTGTTGGCCAGCGCCGCATACTCATTTGCGATGCTGTCGAGCTGGGCCTGAACCTCGTCGAGCTGGGCCTGGGCGGCATTCAGTTTATCGGTGGTTTCTTTGGAAGCCTCCGCCGCATGGGCGCGAGCGGGCAGGCCAAAAAGAACTGCCGCAGAAGCGGCGCCGAACAGGGCCTTGAGGGCAGTGCGGCGCGAGAGCTCCTGGGAAAGGATGGAATCGCTGTTTGGTGACATATGTACTCCGTTACATGCTTATTTATATGTCGCTCAACTCATACATATTAGCGTACATATGGCGCGTCCCAACGATTTCCACGAACGGCAGGAAACTACAAGGTCAGCGGCTCGTAAGCAAATGCCAAAGATCAGGTTATGCGTACGCAAGCTCTTCTATGAGTACGTTAGCACAATCCTCTGCTTTTCCTACAGCGCACGATTTGGGCGTCCCTGCCTGCGCTATACTCCCCTGAAGAAGTGTTCCTGATTCGATAGGAGACTACATGTCCAAAGCACTCGACCCCAAAGACACCTGTGTCCTCGTTACCGGTGGCGCCGGCTTTATCGGCTCGCACACCGTCGTTCAGCTGCTCGAGGGTGGCTACCAGGTCGTCATCGTCGATGATCTCTCCAACTCCAGCGCCGTCGCCGTCGACCGCGTCAAGACCATCGTGGGCGACGAGGCCGCCAAGAACCTCACCTTCTACGAGGCCAACGTGCTCGACCGCGATGCGATGAACAAGATCTTCGATACCCATCAGATCGACCGCGTCATCCACTTTGCCGGCTTTAAGGCCGTCGGCGAGTCGGTGAGCAAGCCCGTCGAGTACTACCACAACAACATCGAGAACACCCTGGTGCTCATCGACGTCATGCGCAACCATGGCTGCAAGTCCATCATCTTCTCGAGCTCCTCGACCGTCTACGGCGACCCGGACAACCCGCCCGTCACCGAGGAAGACCCCAAGAAGCCCGCAACCAACCCCTATGGCTGGACCAAGTGGATGATCGAGCAGATCCTTATGGACGTCCACACCGCCGACCCCGAGTGGGACGTCGTGCTGCTCCGTTACTTCAACCCCATCGGCGCTCATCCGTCGGGCCTGATCGGCGAGGACCCCAAGGGCATCCCCAACAACCTGGTGCCCTATGTCGCCCAGGTCGCCGTGGGCAAGCTCGAGGCCGTTCAGGTCTTTGGCAACGACTACCCCACCCCCGACGGCACCGGCGTGCGCGACTACATCCACGTGTGCGATCTGGCCTCTGGTCACGTTGCCGCCCTTAACTGGATGAACGGCAAGACCGGCGTCGAGATCTTTAACCTGGGCACCGGCACCGGCACCTCGGTACTCGAGGTCGTCGCCGCCTTCTCCAAGGCTTGTGGCAAGGAGCTGCCCTACGTGATCCGCGAGCGCCGCGCCGGCGACATCGCTGCCAACTGGTGCGATGCCTCCAAGGCCGAGCGCATGATGGGCTGGAAGGCCCAGTACGACATCGCGGACATGTGCCGCGATAGCTGGAACTGGCAGAGCCACAACCCCAACGGCTTCACCGACGCCGAGTAGCAAAAACCTACATACCGTTCTTGCCCCGATCTCACGTTGTGAGGTCGGGGCTTTTTCATGGCATGTAGCCATTCGCCGAAAATCGACCAACTTTTTTATCTTGCCTGTACATGTTTAAACAACATGTTTTACAATAGGCGTATCGAATCAGAACATCGGAGGCGGACTGCATACCCATCGGCAGGCCGACCCCACAACAAGAAGGTTGGTGAGCGCATTCATGGAGCGTGCAAGCGGCGTCCTCATGCCCGTCTCATCTCTGCCCGGACCATACGGAATCGGCGGCTTTGGCTGGAATGCCTACGACTTCGTCGATTTTCTCGCCTCGTGCAAACAACATTACTGGCAGATTCTGCCCCTTACGACGACCAGCTATGGCGATTCGCCTTATCAGTCGTTCTCGGCCCGCGCAGGCAACCCCAACTTTATCGACTTTGCCGAGCTTATCGAGGCAGGGTATCTGGAGCAGCGCGATATCGATGGCGTGTATCTGGGATCCGACCCCAGCAATGTCGACTACGGTGCTATCTTTGGCGGCCGCCGTCAGATTCTCGACCGCGCCGCCGAGCGCTTTGCTGCCGACAAGCCGGCCGATTTCGATGACTTTATCCAGGCCAACGAGGACTGGCTCATCCCCTACTGTGAGTTCATGACCGTCAAAGAGGAGTGCGGTCTCAAGGCGTTTTGGGAGTGGCCCGCGGAGCTCCACACCCGCGGCGAGGCTTCCGCCAAGGTCTGCGCCGACCATCCGGCGCGTATGCTCTACCACCAGATGACGCAGTACTTCTTCGATCGCCAGTGGAGCCGCCTCAAGGCCTATGCCAACGAGCGCGACATTCTCATCATCGGCGACCTGCCCATCTATGTCTCGCGTGACTCCGTCGAGATGTGGGCGACACCCGAGCTCTTTAAGATCGACGCCGCCGGCAAACCCGAGATCGACCACAACCACACGCCCTCCCACTACACCGCCAGCCGCAACCACTCGGAACGCAACAGCAACGACT
>UROR01000120.1 GCA_900549535.1 uncultured Collinsella sp.
ACCGACATCGAAATCGCACGTTCTGTAACGCCGCTGCCCATTACCGAGGTGGCTAAGAACGCCGGCGTCTACGTTAAGCATCTGATTCCGTACGGCTTCGACAAAGCAAAGGTCGACTACTCCCTGCTCAACGAGCCAACTGATCACCAGGCCAAGCTTGTCCTCGTGACCGCTATCAACCCCACGCCTGCGGGCGAGGGCAAGACCACCACGACCATCGGTCTGGCCGACGGCCTGCGTCGTCGCGGCGTCAAGAGCGCCGTGGCACTGCGCGAGCCTTCGCTTGGCCCCGTCTTTGGCGTTAAGGGCGGCGCTGCCGGCGGCGGCTGGGCTCAGGTCATCCCCATGGAGGATATCAACCTGCACTTTACCGGCGACTTCCATGCCATCGGTGCTGCCAACAACCTGCTGGCCGCCATGCTCGACAACCATATTCAGCAGGGCAATCAGCTTGGCATCGACGTTAAGCGCATCACTTGGAAGCGCGTCGTCGATATGAACGACCGTCAGCTGCGCCACGTCATCGACGGTATTGGCGGTAAGGCCCAGGGCGTGCCGCGCGAGGATGGCTTCGATATCACCGTCGCCTCCGAAGTCATGGCAATCCTGTGCCTGTCTACGAGCATCAACGACCTCAAGGAGCGCCTGGGCGAGATCGTCGTCGGCTACAGCTTCGCCGGCGAGCCCGTTCGTGCCCGCGACCTCAAGGCTCAGGGCGCCATGGCGGCTCTGCTCAAGGACGCGCTCAAGCCCAACCTAGTTCAGACACTCGAGGGTACGCCTGCGTTTGTCCACGGTGGCCCCTTCGCCAATATTGCCCACGGCTGCAATTCCATCATGGCCACGCGTATGGCCATGCGCTTTGGCGATGTCGCCATTACCGAGGCCGGCTTTGGCGCCGACCTGGGTGCCGAGAAGTTCCTGGACATCAAGTGCCGCATGACGGGCGTTCGCCCCAGCGCTGTCGTGGTCGTCGCGACCGCCCGTGCGCTTAAGTACAACGGCGGTGTCGCCAAGGCCGACCTCAACGAGGAGAACCTCGAGGCCCTCAAGGCCGGCATGCCCAACCTGCTGCGCCACGTCGACAACATCCAGAACGTTTACGGCCTGCCCTGCGTGGTCGCCATCAATCGCTTCCCGACGGATACCGAGGCCGAGCTCGAGCTCATCGAGTCCGAGTGCCAGAAGCTCGGCGTCAACGTCAAGCTGTCCGAGGTCTGGGCCAAGGGCGGCGAGGGTGCACTCGACCTGGCCGATGAGGTCATGCGCCTGATCGAGCAGCCGAGCGAGCTCAAGTTTGCCTACGAGGACGGCGCCGATGTGGCCGACGCCCTTGAGGCCGTTGCCACCAAGGTTTACCGTGCCGATGGCGTTGACTTTACGCCGGCTGCCAAGCGTCAGCTCGCCGAGCTGCGTGAGAACGGCTTTGGCAACCTGCCGGTATGCGTGGCCAAGACCCAGTACAGCTTTAGCGACAACGCCAAGGCCCTCGGTGCTCCCGAGAACTTCCGCATCACGGTACGTGAGCTCAAGGTTTCTGCCGGCGCCCACTTTGTGGTCGCGCTGACCGGCAGCGTTCTGACCATGCCGGGCCTGCCCAAGGTCCCCGCTGCCGAGAACATCGACGTCGACAACGACGGCAACATCACCGGCCTGTTCTAAGCCTGCTACATATAGCCGCTTACCCGCCCCGTCGTGCCCACCAAGGCCCGGCGGGGCTTTTTGATCCTTAGGCCCGCGCATGTCTTGTAGATAACGACGGGCTGCGCCAATCATAGGCTTATGCGCGGGTAGAATGCATGGATAACTTGATGCTTACGGGCGACGGAAAGGAATCGTTGCATGGATCAGGATAAGACGACCGTGATGGGTGGCTACGGCTCCGCGCCGACGGGTAATAGTGCCGATGCGACCCGCGTTGTGCCCGGCCCTGGCTATGCCGACCCTGCCGCGACGCAGCCTTCTGCCGAACCTACGCGGGTTATGGGTTATGGCGACGCGGCGCAGGACCCCTATGCCGCCTCTCCGCAAAGCCCCTATGGCAACGCGGCGCCGGACCCGTTTGATTACGCACCGCAGGAGCCTTATGCCAGTTCTGCGCCGGATCCTTACAACGATTTGTCGCAGAATCCCATTCCACAGCCTCAGCAGACGACGTATATGCCGCGCACGGCGCAGCCTCGCTATGAGTCGCGCGATCCCTACGCGCGCGAGCCGTATCGTGAGTATCCCAAGTCGATTCCGCAGTATGGCGAGGACGAGGAAAAGAAGCCATCGCGTTCGTCGAGTGTGATCAAGAAGATCCTGATTGTGCTGGCGATCTTCTTTGCACTGTCGGTCGTGTTTGCCATCGTGTCGGGCATGCTCAACAAGCGGGGCGCCTCGACTGGCACACAGGCCGAGCAAACTGAGGCCGCTCAGTCCAGTGTCGTTGACCTGAGCGATATCCCGGGGCAGTACTGGTCCAACGCCAAGAAGCTCCTCAAGTCGCGCGGAGCCGACCTCTCGAATGCCGTGATCCTGACCGATGACGGCTCGACGCCCGTCGTCGATGCCAACTGGGTCGTGACGTCTGCCT
The DNA here is from genome assembly GCA_900549535.1 of uncultured Collinsella sp. Classification (GTDB taxonomy): domain Bacteria; phylum Actinomycetota; class Coriobacteriia; order Coriobacteriales; family Coriobacteriaceae; genus Collinsella. The sequence continues at coordinate 2,579 of UROR01000120.1, forward strand.
ACTATAACGACAACGGCAACCTGGAGGTTCAGCTTACGCGCAAGGACGGCTCGTCGGGTAACGCGTCCGGCGACCGGGGCACCACGGACAGCTCGAGCTCAAACACGCTGGAGGACCTGGGCAACAAGGCTCAGGAGCTGGGGGATAAGGCCCAGCAACTGGGCGATACGGCTCAGAATCTCGGTGACACCGCGCAGAACCTGGGCGACATGGCAACGAACGCCTGGGATACCCTGCAAAACGGCATTTCGGGCGCACAGGGAAACTAGCGGCCGAGGGGCTAGAGCCTTAACAGTGCAAACAAAAAAACGGGACGCAGGATCGCTTGGCCGGGCGCATGTGCGCGTTGGTTGGAGGTCCTGCGTCCCGTTTTGCTGTCGATTACAGCTGCTCGGCCGGGCGGTCGGGCGAGCTAAAGCCCGAGTCAAACGTGACGACGCACGAGACATCGGGCCGGCGCTCATGCACGATGCGCGTGACGAGTTCCAGCAGCTCCTCGTCGGATATGTCAAAGCCGTCGGGGCGCACCAGGTCAAACGAAACGAAGCCGTCGTGCTCGTGCAGGTCATGGATGGAGAGCGCGGGGTCGATCTGTGCGATGCCGCGTTTGACCCAGCCGCGCAGGTCGTCGCCGTCGGTGGCGATGGGGTCGCAGTGCAGCGTGATGCCGATGCCCATCTGCCGTTTGATATCGTGCTCGATGGTATCCAGGATCTCGTGGTGCTCAAACGCATCGCCCTCGCCGGGCATTTCCACGTGCGCACTGGCAAATTGCCGACCGGGGCCGTAGTCGTGCACCATTAGGTCGTGCGTGCCCAAAACCTGCGGATACGACATGATCTTGTCGCGTATTGCTTGGACGAGCTTGGGGTCGGGCGCTTGTCCCAACAGCGGGCTGATGGCGTCGCGCACCAGGCTCATGCCGCTGATGCAGATAAAGATGCCTACGCCCAAGCCTGCCCAGCCATCGAGGTCAAAGCCGGTCGTCTGCGAAATGAGCGCCGCAGCCAGAACCGAGCCAGAGGTGATGACGTCGTTTTTGGAGTCCTGCGCCGTGGCGATGAGCGTCTCGGAATCGATGCGGTTGCCCAGTGTGCGGTTGAACGCCGCCATCCAAAACTTTACGAGCATGGACAGGATAAGGGCGGCCATGGAGACTAGTGTGTAGGCGGTGGGGGAAGGCTTGATGATCTTGGTGACCGACTCCAAGATCAGGTTGATACCGACGGCACAAACGAGGACAGCGACGAACAAGCCGGCAAGGTACTCGTAGCGGCCATGGCCATAAGGGTGGCCTTCGTCGGCTGGGCGACTGGCAAGGCGGAATCCGAGTAGGCTCACGATGTTGCTCGAGGCATCGGAGAGGTTGTTGAAGGCGTCGGCGATAAGCGAGACGGAGCCCGCGAGCAGGCCCGCGATGCCCTTGGCCAGGCACAGGGCGATGTTGAGCCCGATGCAGATAAGGCTCGCGGCAAAGCCGGCACGGGTGCGGCAAGAGGTATCGACCGGCTCGCTTTCGCTGCCGGGAACAAGCGTATGTACCAGCCGATTTACAAATAGCATAACGGTCGTCCTCACAATCATGTTTAAGGGGATAGTGTAGCTCGCACGGACGCGCTGCGGGCCGATGCTCAGAAAATGCAGCAATGGTCTGCCGATGCTAACGGGCACGGGGCGGAGGGGGGCGGTTGCCCGCATGGCTTTGAGCCCGCTGCGCCTTCTCGTCCGTGCGAGTGCTCCATTTTGGGCCACATGGGTATGGGCACGCGCCGATTTGCTCGACATACTTAATGTCGACAGTCCCTGTGCAAAGGAGGACGTTTCCATGGACGAGATGTTTGCCATTAAATGCCAAAACTGCGGCGGCCCCATGTATTCACACCAGGCAAAGCGCAGCTTTGAGTGTGCCTATTGCGGAACGGTCATCCCGTGGCAGGCGGACGCCGGAGAGCCTAAGAGCGCCTTGGGTATTCGCCATACGCCGCTGACGGTAGTGGATGGACTGCTCAAGCTCACGCATGTCTCGCAGCTCGAGCGTCCGGAGGACCCGGACTGGTATTTCTTCAATTCGCACTGGCGCAATCAGTCGGTTCTGGAGCATCTGCTGTGGGAGGACCGCGGGACGGCGCAGGAGTTCCAAGGGGCCACACACGTGAGCATTCCCTGCCCCTTCTGCGGCGCGTCCTTTGAGGGCGAGTCCACCCAGCGTGTGTTTGAGTGCCCGTCCTGCGGCAACAAGATCGGTGTGGCCGACTTGCTCAAACCCGGCACGTTTAGCAAGCGCCTGACCATGGGCGTGGGTGCCGAATACGTTCCCGAGCAGGGTATTCCGTGTGAGATTTCCCCGCAGCAGGCGCGTGCCAACGCGCTGCAACTGGTGCGTCAGTACCCGGATGCCTTTGCCGGGCACGACGTGGAAGACGCGATTCAAAACGACATGATGCTCTTCTATTTCCCCATGGCGCTCGCGGACCTGCGCATGATGGCGTCCTTCCCGGGCAAGGGCCTGAGCAAGGAGACCCTGGTGTACTACGAGGTGCTCGATTGGGCATATCCCAGGGCCAACTACCTGGACGTTCGCCTTATGGGCATCTTGGAACCGTGGGACTTTGCCAAGGTGGGGCCGTTCGATCCCGCCATGCAGGAGGGCGACTTCCGCGTCGTCTCCGTCGATGCGTCCACCAAGGATCAGGTGGTCATTGACAAGCTGGCGCTCGACGTTGCCGGCAACGATGCCGAGGCAGCCCTGGGGCTCAATAAAAAGAGCATCCGCACGTGGGCACGCAAGGCCCGCAAGCACAAAGACGGTCTGGTGATGGCGCCGGTCTACTTTGTTGATCGCCCGGCAACGGACAGTCGCGACGGCGAGCAAGTGCGCATCGCTGTAAATGGCCAGACAGGTCGCGCGGCCGCAGTGGTGTTTAGCGACAAGCGCGAGACGCATATCGTGGCACCGCTCAACCCGAGCTTGCATTTGTCGAGCGAAAGCACCGTGCACGCCACACCCATCGAGGTCAAATACGTTAAATCGCCGTTCCTATACCAGATCGTGCGCCGCGGAGGCGGCGAGCAACCGCGCCAGGTTGCAGTCGCCGTCGAGGGTTCCTACCGAGAAGAAAAGCCCAAACGCAAGGGCTTGCTCGCTGCGATCTTTGGGAAGTAGGGGAGTGGTGCCGGTTGTTGCCGTAACGTGATGGCCGGGGGTGCGGGGCGGCTCTCAGGAGTGCGGGCTGCTGTCTGATTGTTTGAGGGTGCCAGATGTAAATAAACAGTGGAGCGGCTGCAAAAGAGCTGCCTCACTGGGTAAAATCAGGTTGTGCCGCGGAACCCGCTCCTCAGTCGGTCAACTTTGGAAGCGCGGGCAACGCAGGTACAAGTGTCTTAAGGGCCGGCTGCAACCGGCCCTTTAATATGAGAAAGCCATTGTCAATAGGCGTGTTTGTTCGAGCCCGGTTTTAAACCGGGCTTTTTCGTTTCCCGTC
>UROR01000121.1 GCA_900549535.1 uncultured Collinsella sp.
GGACCCGTACCCGTTCTGGCTGGATTAATGGATGGAAACGGATGTTCTATCGGGACACACATTTTGTCCTATAAGCCCGAAAACGACCCAGAGCGAGCAAGGTGACGTGAAAGAGGAGGGCATTGACCTTCTGGTCATGCCCGACGATTGAACGCCAGATTGCCGCTTAGGGGCGTTTGTAGCGTCGAGCCGTTGCGCGGTTTGGTAAAACCGCGCAACTTCTACAGCTTGCGCAGGCCCTCTTCCAGGCCAGTCTTGCTGTCGGTCTTCTCGTCGCGCATCTTGATGACGCGGGCGGGGACACCGGCCACGACGGCGCCGGCGGGGACATCCTCGACGCACACGGCGCCGGCGGCAACGACAGCGCCCTTGCCTACGTGCACGCCCTCCAGAACCACGGCGTTGGCGCCGATCATGACGTCGTCCTCGATGATGACGGGCGTGGCGCTGGCGGGCTCAACGACGCCTGCCAGTACGGTGCCGGCGCCGATGTGGCAGTTCTTGCCCACGGTTGCGCGGCCGCCCAGGACGGCGCCCATGTCGATCATGGAGCCCTCGCCGATAACGGAGCCGATGTTGATGATGGCGCCCATCATGATGACGGCGCGGTCGCCGATCTCGACGCGATCGCGGATGATCGCGCCCGGCTCAATGCGGGCGTTGATGCCCTTAAGGTCGAGCATGGGGACGGCGGAGTTGCGGCAGTCATTCTCGACGTCGTAGTAGTCGATGGAGTTGGCATTGGCATCGAGGATGGCCTTGAGCTCATCCCAGTCGCCAAAGACGGTCTTGCCGCGACGACCGCCGTAGACGTGTGCATTGCCCCACTGGACCTTCATGCCCGGTTTCTCGCGCACGTACAGCTTGACGGGCGTCTTTTTGGGCGCAGTGGCGATGTAGTTGATAATCTCCTGTGCATCCATCTCGGCTGCGTTGCTCATATGCTGTTTCTCCTTTGCGTGGATACGGTTGATATCTGGTTAGGCAAACATGACCTGGTCGAACGTATAGAAGCCGGGTTCGCGGGTGACGAGCTTCTGCGCGGCTGCCAAGGCGCCGTTGACAAAGATCTGACGGCTCGTGGCGCGATGCGTGAGCGTGACTTCCTCATCCTGGCCAAAGAAACTCACTTCGTGCACGCCGGCGACAGTACCGCCGCGCAGCGAGTGCATGCCGATCTCCTTGGGGTCGCGCGCGCCGCACATACCCTCGCGGCCATAGACGGGGTGATAGCCTGCCTCGGGCTCGGCCTCGACGACGGCATCGAGCAGCAACTTGGCTGTGCCGCTGGGGGCATCGACCTTTTGGTTGTGGTGTGTCTCGACGATCTCGCAGTCAAAGCCGGGCAGCTCGCGTGTGGCCTGCGCTACCAGATGACGCAGGGCTGCAATACCGATGGAGTAATTGCCCGAGTGCATAACGCGGGCATTCTGGCCCAGCTCGCGCAGGCGGTCCATCTGCTCGGGGGTGTAGCCCGTGGTGCCCGAGACCAACGCGGCGCCCGTGCGCTCGACATAGGCGACGACGGCATCGAAGGTAACGACGTTCGAGAAGTCGATGATGACGTCGGCTGCCGGGGCGTCCTCGAGCTCGGACAGATCAAAACCGATCTGGGCGACGATATCAAAAACGGGCTGACCGGCGGCGTCGACAACGCCCTCGGCGGTAGTGCGGATGAGCGAGCCCATGCGGCCCGTTCCCATAATGACAGTCTTAATCAAGCAGACCAGCTCCCTTCAGAGCATCGGTAAGTGCAGCGCGCGTGTCGTCTGCCATGGGGCACAGCGGCATACGGTAGTTTGCCTCGATCATGCCCATCTGGGCGAGCGCTTCCTTGACGGGGATGGGGTTGACCTCGCTAAAGAGGGCGTTGATGAGCGGCTGGCCGGCAATCTGGATGTCGCGGGCGCGCTCCACGTCGCCGTCCAGGTAGGCGCGGCACATGTCATGCACGAGCTGCGGCTGAACGTCGGCCCACACGCTGATGGTGCCCGAGGCGCCCAGGCTCATGAGCGGCACGGTGAGCGCGTCCTCGCCCGAGTACATGCGGAAGTCGTCGGACAGCAGGTGGGCAATCTTGGCCGCGTAGGCGACGTTGCCCGAGGCTTCCTTAATACCCATGATGTTGGGGTGCGCGGCCAAGCGCTCTACGTTGCGCTCGCTGATGCCGCAGCCGCAGCGGCCGGGGATGTTGTACAGGATGCAGGGGATGTCCACGGCATCGGCGACGGTCTTAAAGTGCTGATAGATACCCTCTTCATTGGACTTGTTGTAGTAGGGGGTGATGAGCAGCAGGCCGTCGGCTCCCAAGCCCTGGTAGGTGAGCGACTTGGTGAGCATCGTCTGCGTGGAGTTGGAGCCCGAGCCGGCGATGACGGGGACGCGTCCCGCAACATGCTTGACCACGGCGGCGACGACGGAGTTGTCCTCGTCATCGGTCATCGTGGCGCTCTCGCCGGTGGTGCCCAGGGTGAGGATGGCGTCGGTGCCGTTTTGCAGGTGGAAATCGATAAGGCACTCGAGCGCGTCAAAGTCGACGCTGCCGTCCTTTTTAAACGGCGTGACGAGGGCGACGATCGAGCCCTCGAGGTTGCGGATATCCATGTTCTTCTCCTTCGCTTCCGCGATCTGGATGCGTTTGTTCCATTGGGCGGCGACGGCCAGGCTCTCGTCCTGGGCGCGACGACGAGCGCTTTCGGCACGCGATTTGGCCAGCAGCTCACGGCCGCACGGCAGCACGTCGAGCGTGGCAAAATAATCGCCCGGGCGCTCGGCGCGGCGGATAAGGTCGGCCGAGCCGTCGGGGCGCAGCAGCACCTCGGCGGAGCGCAGGCGGCCGTTGTAGTTGTAGCCCATGGAGTAGCCATGCGCGCCGGTATCGTGGATCACGAGCACATCACCCATGTCGATCTGCGGCAGCTCACGGTCGATGGCGAACTTATCGTTGTTCTCGCACAAGTTGCCCGTGATGTCATACGTGTTCGTGACCGGTGCTGCGGTCTTGTCAGGGCCACCCGGCTGTCCCATTACCGTAATGTGGTGGTAGGCACCATACATAGCGGGACGAATGAGGTCGACGGCGCTTGCGTCCACGCCGATATAGTCCTTGTAAATCTGCTTCTCGTGGATGGCCTTGGTGACCAGGCAGCCATAGGGGCCCATCATAAAGCGGCCCATCTCGGTGCAGATGGCCACATCGCTCATGCCGGAAGGAACCAGGATTTCGTCGTAGGCCGCGTGCACTCCCTCGCCGATGGCGTGAATGTCGTTGGCCTGCTGCTCGGGCAGATAGGGGATGCCGACGCCGCCGGACAGATTGATAAAGGCGACATGTGCGCCCGTTTCACGCTCCAGGCGCACGGCAAGTTCAAAGAGGGTACGTGCGAGCGAGCTTGGGGTAGTAGTCGTTGGTGACGGTGTTGCTGGCAAGGAATGCGTGGATGCCATAGTTTTCGGCGCCCTTGGCCTTGAGCATGCGGAACGCGTCGAAGAGTTGCTCGGTGGTCATGCCGTACTTGGAGTCGCCGGGGTTGTCCATGATGCCGTTGGAGAGCTGGAACAGGCCGCCCGGGTTAAAACGGCAGCTGACCGTCTTGGGGATGGGGCCCGCGACGCGCTCAAAGAACTCGATATGGCTGATGTCGTCAAAGTTGACGATGGCGCCCAGCTTGTCGGCGAGCTCAAAATCCGCCGCCGGCGTGTCGTTGGACGAGAACATGATGTCGTGGCCGGTGATACCCAGTGAGCGGGCGATCATGAGCTCGGTATAGCTCGAGCAATCGCAGCCGCAGCCGTATTCGTTGAGGATGGAGATGAGTGCCGGGTTAGGGTTGGCCTTGACGGCATAGTATTCCTTAAAGCCCGGGTTCCACGCAAAGGCGTCGCGCACCTCTTGCATGTTGCGGCGGATGCCCGCCTCGTCGTATAGGTGAAACGGCGTGGGGAACTGCTCGACGATATGCTCGAGCGTTTCCTTGTCCACAAACGGCTGTTTGGCCGCATATGCTTCGTTGGGGGTCAATGCCATGTCCCGTAAACCTCGCTATCCAGACGGCGCCATCGGCGCATCGAATCCGCATAGCGTGGACCCCATGTCCGGATAGCGCTCCCGCATTGCTGCAGACAGTCCTGCGGGTGTTTCCCGCAGGCCCACCAGGTTGTTCGTGCCCGAAAAACCCAGTTCGGCGGGTTTCGCCTCCCCGCGGGGTCAAAGCCTGCCGGCTCGCCCGCGGCTCTTCGTGCCCGCGCCTCTATCAAGTGGTAACGACCCTACCACGTTGCACTTTACCAAACAAGAGTATTCGTATATAACGTTTAAAAAATGCAGCGTTTTGCTAGAAACATGCACACAACAATCCTGCGTCACCATGGATGGCAACTGATGCGCTCCACGAAAGGAATCTCTATGACCGAGCTCCAAGAACTCCGTCGCTATCGTCGCGATCTCCATCGCATTCCGGAGCTCGATTTCGATCTTCCGCAGACCATCGCCTATATCGAGGACGTGCTGGCACCGCTCGACTGCGAGGTAGTTCATCCGTGTCCGAGTTGTGTCTGTGCGTTTTTCGATGCTGGCGTGGGCGCCTCGCATGCTACGGCGATTCGTGCCGATATGGACGCGCTGCCCATCGAGGAGGCGACGGGCGCGGCTTTCGCTTCGTGTCATCCCGGCAAGATGCATGCCTGCGGCCACGATGGGCATATGGCTATGGCACTTGCCGCCGCAACCTATGTGGACCGTACGATTCGCGAGCAGCCGGGTGCGCTTAAGCGCAACGTGCGGTGGTGCCAAGACGGTGTGCGAAAGCGGCGTGTTCGAGCGCTGTGGCGTCGACCGCATCTTCGGGTTTCATGTTTGGCCCGACCTTCCCGCCGGCATGCTGGCGAGCTGTTCTGGCCCACTGTTGGCGCGCTCGAGCGAGACGCATATCCACATCCACGGAGCGAGCATCCATATCGCCAAGACCTACGGCGTGCCGGTCGAGGAGTCGCACGATGCGGCCCTGGCGGCAGCGAAGTTTTTGGTTGCCGAGCGCGAGCTGATGGACGAGCTGGGCGCCAACGAGCCCTGCATCGGTAAGTTTGGCTTGCTGCAGGCTGGTACGGTCTGCAATGCGGTGGCGGGGGAGGCACACGTCGCCGGCAGCCTGCGTGTGTTTACGGACGATATGTTCGACCGTGCGCGCGAGGGCGTACGCCGCGTGCTGGACGAGGCCTGTGCCGCGACGGGCTGTACGTATGATCTGGACTTTGCTGAAGGGTATCCGCCGGTCGATAACGATCCCGAGCTGTTTGCCCACATTGCACCCGCCCTTCCCGAGTTGCAACTCATTGACGAGCCGTTGCTGATTGCCGAGGATTTTGCCTTCTATCAGCGTCATCTGCCGGGAGTGTTTTTCTTGCTGGGCACGGGCGTGCCGGCCGGGCAAGACAACCCAAATGACGCCGAGAGCTGCCCTGCTTACGCGACAAGCGCCCTGCATACCGACACCATGCTCTTTGACGAGAAGATCCTGCTCGAAGGCCTCGACGTCTACAAGCGACTGCTTTCGCTTGATTGGGTCTCTGTGTAATTTACTCAGAAAATACGAACAAATGTTTGCTATAATTTAGGTGTAAGTCTATAGAAACGTTTGACGTTATTAACGCAAGGCGATACTATGATTGCATCCTATAAAGACAGAGATACCGAGCACTTTGCTATGGGTATTCGGGTCAAGAAGTTTGCTCCCTTTGAGCGTGTTGCTTTGAGGAAGATTCGACAGCTTCAGGTCTGCGTTTCTCTTGATGACCTCCGCGTCCCTCCGGGCAATCGTCTTGAAGCGCTGAAGGGCGATCGCGCCGGTCAATATAGCATCCGTGTCAATGAGCGCTATCGGGTTTGCTTTGAGTGGAGACGGGGGGTGTTCCTATAGTTTTGTCAACTGGGCAATGCTGTTTTCGAGATTGAATCGCGACATGCTAACGCCAGGCCTTTCGGCCGATGGGCTCCAATCTGTTCGGAGCGCTTCGACTAGGCG
>UROR01000122.1 GCA_900549535.1 uncultured Collinsella sp.
AGCTCCAGCAATGGAAACGCCACGCTATCGTCACCAACAGCGAAAACGCCCCTAAGCGAGCAAGGTGACGTGAAAGAGGAGGGACGCGTACTTTGGTACGCGACCGACGATTGAACGTCAGGTTGCCGCTTAGGGGCGTTTGCAGCGTCGAGCTGTTACGCGGTTTGGTAAAACCGCGTAACTTTAAAGCTCCAACTCGTTAAGGCGCAAGATTGCCACGATATAGATCTTGAGCGCCTGCTTGAGCTGTTCTTCGCTGGCACACTCGTTGGGGCCGTGCATCTGGCCGCCCCACGCGGGCAGCTCAAGGCCGGTCTCCTCGGGACCAAACGACACGGCGCGGGCAAAGTTGCGTGCGTACGTGCCACCGCCCATGGCGAAGGGCTCGGCATGCTTACCCGTAAACTCGTTATAGGTATCAATAAGCGCCTTCACGGCCGGATCGTCGGCAGAGACCGAGAACGGCACCTTCGCACGACCCACACGGCACGTCACGCCAAAACGGCCCACGAGCGGGTCGAGCTGCTCGCGGATGGTATCGGCACTCGTACTGTCGGGGAAGCGCACGTCGATGACCTGCTCAATATGGCCATCCGCCACGCGGATGACGCCAGCGTTGCAGGTAAGCGGGCCAAACGCCGGACTCGTCGCATCGATACCCAGGCCGCGGCCATAGGCATCCGCATGCACAAAGGCCAGGAACTTGACGAACTCGTGCTCGGCAGGCGTCAGCAGGCGCTCGTCGCGTGCACCAAACGCGTCCTCGGCCTCACGCAGATACGACACGATCAGGCCGACGGCATTGATCGTCCCCTCGGGCATCGAGGCGTGACCGCCAATACCGTGGGCGAAAATCTGCGCATGCCCGTTATCGAGTGTCGTGATCTCCAGGCGGTCGACGTTCTCAACGGGCACCGGCAGCTCATCGGCGGAAATCGCAAGTTCGCAGATGGACTGCGACGGGATAGCGTTACTCGCCTCGGCACCGCTCCACGATACGATGCGCCCTCCATCGATCTTGGGGCTCACAAACGTCGCCCCAAACTGGCCCTTCTCGGCATTGCAGACCGGGAACTCGGCATCAGGCGTAAACAGAAAGTCAGGGTTGGGGTAGTTCTCCAGATAATGGTGAACGTCGGACATGCCCACTTCCTCATCGCAGCCCAGCAGCGCGCGGAAGGTGTAGCGCGGCACAATGCCGTGCTTGAGCAGGTACGCGCCGGCATAAAGCGACAGCACTGCCGGGCCCTTGTCGTCGATCACGCCGCGACCGAGCAACCAGCCCTCGCGACGCTCCATCGCGAACGGGTCGGTGTTCCAGCCAGGGCCGGCGGGAACCACGTCCACGTGGCAGATAGTCGCGAGCTGCTTGTCGCCGCGGCCCGGGATATCGGCGATTCCCGCATAGCCCTCGTCGTCGCTCGTCTGATAGCCGAGCTTCTGCGCGATGCCGAGCGCGCAATCGAGCGCGTCACGGACCGGGCGGCCAAACGGCGCGCCGGGCTCCGCATCGGCAGAAACTGCCACGGAAGGATAACTCACCAGCTGCTCGATATCAGCGACGACATCCTCCCAGACCTCGTCGACATACTCAGCGACGCTCTGCTCCACCTGATTCATGGACGACCTCCTTACCAATGAGCGACGGGTACGCCCGCCCCTCACATTATGTCTATTAGATAGCGAAAAGTTTAGCAAGCTCGGCCACCGAGTGCACCACCGCATCGGCGCCCGCGGCCTCGTGCTCCCCCGGCGCTGCCGCGCCCGAATAGATGCCGATGCACGGCACGCCCATCGCGTGCGCGCCCTCCACATCGTTAAAGCGATCGCCGATCATCACGGCATCGTCGGCCGTCGCGCCGAGCGCCGCCAGGGCATCGCGAACCGAATCGGCCTTGGTCTCGCGTCCCTGCGGCGGATTCATGCCAACCACCGCCTCAAACTGCGAAAGCCCCAGCTCGCCCACCATGTCAATGCACTTTGCCTCCATGCGTGACGTCGCCACGGCCAAGCGATGCCCCTGCGCGACAAGGCCATCGAGCAGCTCGGGGATTCCATCGAACACGGGATACTCTTCCGGTCCCAGCTCATCAAAAAAGGCACGGTACTCGTCGGCCACCACAAGCGACTCCTCGCGCGTAAAGCCGTAAAAGTCGTGGAAGCTCTTCCACAGCGGAGGCCCGATCATGCGACGCAGGTCACCCATCTGCGCCTCCGAAAACCCGCGCGCGGCCAACGTCTTGCGCGTCGAGGTCATCACCGCTCGACCCGTATCTGCCACCGTGCCATCGAAATCAAACAGCACGACCGGCCGCTTGCATATCTCCAGCGCCTCCATCGGCATCCCTCTTCCCCAGTTGACGATTTCCACACCGACACTTCAAACTGTTGACTATTCAACAATTGAACCTATAAATGTGGAACGACTCCACTATACTTGTCGCACTTTGCTCTCAGAAGGCGGCGCTGCCGCGCCCCAACGAAAGGTGCAATTATGTCTTTTGCCATCATAACCGACTCCACGTCGGACATCTCCCCCGCCCGCGCCCAAGAGCTCGGCATTTACGTGATTCCGCTACATGTGATTATCGAGGGCGAGGACCTGCTCGACCAGGTGCAGATTACCGCCGAGGAATACGTCGCCCGCATGGCTGGCTCCGAGGAGTTGCCGCACACCTCGCAGCCGAGCGCCGGCGAGTTCAAGGCACTCTTTGACCGCGTGCGCGCCGACGGCCACGATAGCGCCATCTTTATCTCGCTGTGCAGCGAGTGGTCCGCCTGCTATGCCAACGCCAGTTTGACGGCCGAAACGCACGAGCTGGACGTGCGCTGCATCGACTCGCGCACCGGCTCGGGTGCCGAGGGTCTGCTGGTGGAGTACGCGCTGGCCATGCGCGAGGACGGCCGTAGCCTAGACGAGACCGAGGCGCAGATCCGCGCGACGCTGCCCGACGCACACCTGTTGCTGATTCCCCGCACGCTCGAGAACCTCGTTAAGAACGGCCGCGCGCCCAAGCTCGCCGGCCAGCTCACGCAGATGCTCAACATTCGCCTGGCCGTTTCGCCGGAGTGGCAGTCGGGCGAGATCAAGGCCATCAAGAAGGGTCGCGGCGCCAAGCGCATCGTCGCCAACACCATGGCCGATTGCCTCGCATTTTTGGCCGAGCATCCGGGCTCCAGCGTTCGCGTGCTCACAACCGGCGCTGCCGAGGAGCAGGGGCTCGTCAACCAAGCGCTCGCAGGCCAGGACTACGTAGACGCCGGCACCGGCCCCATCGGCTGCACCATCGCCACCCATGTAGGCGTCGACGCCATCGCCATCAGCTACTGTCCCCGCTACCAGCCCATTCACTAGGGGCACCTTTACTACTTGCGGTGGAATAGGGACCGTTTTTGGCTTATCAGCCGCAAATCAATCCCTATTCCACCGCAACTTAGAAGCAGTTCATTTGGAACGGGCTAAAAAGAATGGTATCAAACGTTTCAGACCAGTCTTTTTAGCCCGCCCCATTTTAGCTACCCTACATCAGCCCGCTCAGGGCGATGTCGACGGCCTCGTTGAGGTCGTCGGTAATGTGCACCAGCTCTGGATCGAGCGGACTGATCATGCCGGCATCCATCACCGGGCCGTTGAGCCAGTCGAACAGGCCCTGCCAGTACTCGCCGCCCACCAGCACGAGTGGCATGCGCTTGACCTTGTGCGTCTGCACCAGCGTGAGCACCTCGAACATCTCGTCGAGCGTGCCAAACCCGCCGGGAAACACGATGGCGCCCGAGCTGTATTTGACGAACATGGTCTTGCGCACAAAGAAGTAGCGGAAGTCCATACCGAGGTTCACGTATTTGTTGAGCCCCTGCTCGTGCGGCAATTCAATGCCCAAGCCAACTGACTTGCCGTTGACGCTCGCCGCTCCCCTGTTGGCCGCCTCCATGATGCCGGGGCCGCCACCGGTGATAACCGCCACGCCGCGCTGGGCAATCTTACGGCCGACCGCGCGCGCCGCCTTGTAGAGTGGATCGGTCTTGGGCGTGCGGGCGCTGCCGAAGATGGTCACTGCAGGACCAAGCTCGGCAAGCGCGCCGAAGCCATCGACAAACTCGGCCTGGATGCGCAGCACGCGCCACGGATCGGCGTGCAATCAGTCGGTCGAATCTTCAGGCGCCAGCAGGTTGGCGTAGGTGTTGTCCTTAGGAATCATGGGGCCGCGCATGACCACGGGACCGCGGCGGTACGTCTCGTCGTAGGCGGGCTCGCCCTCGACATTCTCGTTCTTAATCATGGGTGCTCCTATCGAGAAAAAGAAAAACGGGCGGGGTCGACGCCATGCGTCAAACACCCGCCCGAGCATCAACTATTCGGTATGGTACCCACGATGCATCAAGCACTTGCAAGCTATCGGTCAGCGGTCGTGCACACGGTGTTAGCGAACGTGATAACCGGCCGGCGCTCGCCCCTTGCTGTTGCCCGCGCTCTGCAAGCGCCCGCGCCGCTCTTAGTAATCCACCGCGGCAGGACTATTCATCCAATCGCTCACGAATGCGCCGTAGCGGCCCTCGATAATGGCCTGGCGGGCCCGCTGCATAAGGTTGAGCAGGTAGTAGATGTTGTGCATCGAAAGCAGAATGCCGCCGAGCATCTCCTTCTGCGTGACCATGTGGCGGATGAGCGCGCGGCTGTAGCCGCCCGTGCACACCGGGCAGGTGCAGGTGGGATCGATGGGACCGTCGTCGTGCGCAAAGCGAGCGTTGCGGAAGTTGAGGCGACCCTCGCTGGAGAATGCCGTGCCCATACGGCCGGTGCGCGTCGGCAGCACGCAGTCGAACATGTCGATGCCCACGCCCACACCGCGCACGAGGGTGGTGGGGTTGCCGACGCCCATCAGGTAGCGCGGCTTGTGCTTGGGCATGTACTCGCTTACGAGCGGTGCCAGGGTCTCGAACATGGTCTCGTGGTCCTCGCCCACCGAGTAGCCGCCAATGCCGTAGCCGGGGAAGTCGCCGCACTCCTCCAGATGGCGCAGCGAGCGCAGGCGCAGGTCTAGGTGCATGCCGCCCTGAACAATGCCAAAGAGCGCCTGGTCGTCGCGGGTATGCGCCTTATAGCAGCGCTCGGCCCACATACTCGACAGCTCAACGGCGCGCTCAACGTAGGCGCGCGTGGCGGGATAGCCCGGGCACTGGTCGAGCTGCATGCAGATGTCGGAGCCGAGCTTCATAGCGATTTCCATGTTGTCCTCGGGCGTCCAGAACACATGACGGCCGTCATAGTCGTTGACGATAAAGCGCACGCCCTCGTCGGTGAGCTTGACGGCATCGTTGTGGCTGAACACCTGGAAGCCGCCCGAATCGGTGAGGATGGGGCCGTGCCAGTTCATAAACTTGTGCAGGCCGCCCAGCTCGGCGATGGTGTCCTCGCCGGGACGCATGGACAGGTGATAGGTATTGGCAAGCACGATCTGGGCGCCGAGCTGTTTGACGGTCTCGGTAGGAATGCCCTTGACGTTTGCCTTGGTGCCCACGGGCATAAAGATCGGCGTCTCGATGTCGCCGTGCGGGGTGTGCAGCACGCCGGCGCGCGCATGCGTGGTCGGGTCCTCGGCGATCAGGTCGAATTTAAAAAGGCTCTGGTCCATAAACTGGAACTCCTTGGTTGCGGTTCATACGCAAACCATTATACGGGCAACCCGCAAGAAGCACCGACTCGACAGAAACTGGTGCATTAAATGACTAGTCGTCGGGGACAATCTTCAGCGCCATCTTGCAAAGGAGTGTCCCAATCTGCCGGCACTTAGGGACTGTCCCCAAGTGCCGGCAAGAGTGCCCCTTATGACTAGTCATTTAAGAACGTCCATTACAGTCGAAATTGTCAGCCCGGGACCGTCTCGGGCTACGATTGAGGCGCGCCCAGAACGGG
>UROR01000123.1 GCA_900549535.1 uncultured Collinsella sp.
AATCTCAACCGATATATAGGGGTAGCTAAAATAGCCCCGTCCCAAATTGACTACCAATGCCGTGTCGGACGGAAGGCAGCAACCCCCCGTCCAAAAAAGACTAGTTATTGAAGCGGGATTGGCGGCCGAAGGATAGGGCGGTGTCGCCGAACTTGTCTCGGACGGCGTCGATAGCGACCGAGAGGTCGCGGCGGTCGCTGGATTGGGCTCCGCGGTCGTCGACTTCGCAGAACAGGTCGGTCTGGATGCCGCCTTGGTGGTCGAAGTCGCTCATGCCGATGCCCGCTAAGCGAACATGCGTGCCTTCCTGCCAGATGTTGTCGAGCAGTTCGAGCGCAACCGCCACGAAGATGTTCTCATCGTCGGTCGGATGAGGCAGCCGGCGCTGTGCCGTACGCCCGCTGCCATACGAATACTTGAGCTTGAGCGTCACCGTGGCGCCCGTCAGTCCCTGACGGCGCAGGCGGCGTCCCACTGACTCGCCCAACAGCGCAATCGCCGCTTCGATGTCCCCGCGCTCAGTCAAATCTTTCGCAAAGGTGCGCTCATTGCTCACCGATTTAACCTCACGCTCTTCATCGAGACTTGTGACTTCGGAGATTTCGAGTCCCAGCGCACGCTGGCGCATGCGTTCGCCGTTGACGCCAAAAATAGAGGCCAAGGTGGATTCCGGTGCACGTGATAGCTCGCCGAGGGTGTAGATGCGCATGCGGCGCAGTCGTTCCTCGGCCGAGCGCCCGATGCCGCTCATGGCAGACACTGGTAGCGCGGCCAAAAAGCGCTGTTCCGTCCCGGGGCGCACAATCGTCAATCCAAACGGCTTGTCACGCTCGCTAGCGATCTTTGCGACCGTCTTGTTGCAGCCCACGCCAATGGAGCAGGTCACTCCCAGCGCTGCCACGCGGTCGCTTATACGCCGCGCAACCAGTAGCGGGTCTTCGGGCGCAAAGCGACCCGGTGTGATATCGATAAAGGCTTCGTCGATGGATACGCGCTCTACGCGCGGCGTTTCCTCGGCAAGAATCGCCATGACCTGCGCGCTCACCTCGCGGTAGCGATCAAAGTGCCCGTGCGTCCAAATGGCTTGCGGGCACAAGCGCCGCGCCTCGGCCGAGGCCATGGCAGAGTGCACGCCAAAGCGACGCGCTTCATACGAACACGTGGACACGACGCCACGCGAATCGGCGTCTCCGCCCACGATGAGCGGCTTTCCGCGCCATTCGGGATGATCGAGCATCTCCACGCTAGCAAAAAACGCATCGAGGTCCATGAGGCCCACCGCCGGACCCGTCCAGGGAGGTGGCGTGACGCCCATGGCATCCTCATAACCGTATGTATGTTCGCGTCTTTCCATGTCATGAGTATACCGCGCAGCTCATGTGGGGTGCGTGTATGTGCTTGCAAATCCCGAATTCTTGTCTAAGATATGGATTTGCCCTCGACTACACCGAAGAAGTTGGTCTCACGGACTTCACCTGCCCGCGTCGATGGCGTATTATGTTCAACTGTTTGTTTGTAGTTGCAGCCTAAAGCTGCTTGGTTGGAGGAGTTTCCTTTGGCAGTCAAGATTCGCCTTGCTCGTCACGGCGCTAAGAAGCGTCCGTACTACCGTGTCGTCGTCGCCGATTCCCGCGCCCCGCGTGACGGTCGTATCATCGAGGAGGTTGGCCGCTACAACCCGATGACCGCCCCCAAGACCATCAACCTCGACCTCGAGAAGATCGCCGACTGGCAGTCCAAGGGCGCTCAGCTCACCGACGCCGTCGCCGCTCTGGTCAAGGCCGCCAACGAGGGCGAGAAGGCCGAGACCGTCGTCAAGAAGTCCAAGAAGCAGCTCGCCAAAGAGGCCGAGGCTGCTAAGGCTGCCGCTGAGGCCGCTGAGGGCGCCGAGGAGTAAATCGTGCCTGAGGTTGACGCTGCACAGCTCGAGGGTGAGGCAATGCTCTCAGATCGCATCGCCGATCTCGTCGAATATCTCGTTGTTCAGATCGTCGACGACCCGGATTCCGTGAGCCTTGAGGTCATTGATGGTGATGACGCCTCTACGATTGAGGTTTCTGTCGCCGAGGATGACGTCGCTAAGGTCATCGGCCGTCGTGGCCGTACCATCAAGGCCATTCGCACGCTCGCCCGTGCACTGGCCGCTCGCCTCGACACTGCTGTCGAGGTAGAGGTTCTGGGCTAGGACCTTGAGGTCCCAGTACAAAAACATCGCCCGTGTGGTCAAGCCGCACGGAAGGAAGGGGGAGGTCCTCGCGCAGCCGCTGCGGGGGCTTCCTTCTGTATTAGAGCCGGGTATGCGCGTCGCCCTGACGCCGCCGGCGCTCAAGCGCGACCGCTTTTGCACGGTCGTGTCCGTCACCGATACGGGCGATGGCGATCTGGTCTCGTTTGAGGGCATTGACGACTTGACGGCCGCCGAGGGCATCACGGGATGCTATGTGTTGGCAAATCGTGACGATTTTGAGCTCGATTCACTCGACGCCGCCTATACCGACCTGATGGGTCGCGAGGTGGTCGACGAGCGCTTCGGTTCGCTCGGCACGATCGTCGAGATCATGTCGACGCCCGCTAACGATGTTTGGGTTGTCGAGGGTGATCGGTACGGCGAGGTACTGATTCCCGTGATCGAGCAGGTTGTGCTCGATCTTCCCGACACAGGAGCAATTTTCGTCCACGTTATGGACGGCCTGATCGATATGGACAAGTAGGGAGGACAACATGCTGATTGAGACCCTTTCGGTCTTTCCCGAGATGTTTGAGCCCGTTATGTCCACATCGATTTTGGGCCGCGCCCGCAAGGCCGGCCTTTTTGATTTTAAGGCGTATAACCTGCGCGACTGGACGCACGACCGCCATCGTACCGTCGATGACGAGCCGTACGGCGGCGGGCAGGGCATGCTCATGAAGGTCGAGCCTATTGCCGAGGCCATCGAGGCCATTAGCGCGGAGGGCCCCAAGCCGACGGTGGTGTTCTTCACCCCCTGTGGCGAGCCCTTTACACAGCATGTGGCCGAGCGCCTGCTCAAAAGCGAGCGCTTGCTGTTTGTGTGCAGCCGTTACGAGGGTGTCGACGAGCGTGCCTATGCGTATGCCGACGAGCGCCTGTCGATCGGCGATTACGTGCTCACGGGCGGCGAGCTTCCCGCTATGGTCGTTGCCGATGCCGTCGTACGCCTGATTCCCGGCGCCCTTGGTGACGAGATGAGCAACGTCGACGAGTCGTTCTCGACCGCCGAGGACGGAGGCCTGCTCGAGTATGCGCAGTACACTCGCCCTGCTGAATTCAACGGCGAGGGCGTGCCGCCGGTGCTCGTGAGCGGTGACCATGCCAAGGTTGACGCCTGGCGCCGTAAGAATGCCATCGAGCGCACCTGCCGCTGGCGTCCCGACCTGATCGAGACGGCACGGCTTACGCCCCAGGAGCGCGCATACGCGCAGGAGATTCTGGACGCTTCGTATTCGCAGAGCGAGGAGTGAGAATGGTTCCATCGCAGCATTCCGCGTTGAGGGGCGCTTTTGAGTGGGTCGCGGTCATCGCGATCGCGCTCGCCGCCACCTTCTTGATCCGCACCTTTGTGGTCGAGCCCTTTGTGGTGCCCACCGGCTCCATGGAGGATACGATCGAGATCGGCGATCAGATTCTGGCGCAGAAGGTGACGCTCGAACTCGGTCAGCCCGTCAAACAGGGTGATATCGTGGTGTTCCACAACCCCGATGGCACGTCCGAGCATGACGTGCTGGTAAAGCGCGTCATCGCCACGGCCGGTCAGACGGTCGACCTTCAGGACGGCAAGGTCGTCGTCGACGGCCAGGCGCTCGATGAGGACTATACGACCGGCATGAGCTGGCCGCTTTCGGTCCAGGCGCCCGCCGCCCAGGTGAGCTATCCCTACACCGTCCCCGACGGCTGCGTGTGGGTGATGGGCGACAACCGCGAGAACTCAGCCGACTCACGCTACTTTGGTCCCGTCGATCGCTCTGATTTGATCGCCGTGGCGCTCGTGCGTTACTGGCCGCTTAACCGTCTGGGCGCTATCGACTAAAAACCGCTATAGTACAGTACCTAACCGTGTAATCGTTTCGACGAGGGGATATTAGAGGCATGAACGCTTCATCGCTTTCCTTCCAAGACATCATCCTGCGCCTCCAGCAGTACTGGGGCGAGCAGGGCTGCGTCATTATGCAGCCCTATGACTCCGAGGTCGGTGCCGGTACCTTCCACACCGCGACCACGCTGCGCTCGCTCGGTCCCGCCGAGTGGCGCACCTGCTATGCGCAGCCCTGCCGCCGTCCCGCCGACGGCCGCTACGGCGAGAATCCCAACCGCATGCAGCACTACTATCAGTTCCAGGTGCTCATCAAGCCCTCGCCGGTCAACGCCCAGGAGCTTTACCTGGGGTCTCTTGCCGCCATTGGCTTGGACCCCAACGACCATGACGTTCGTTTTGTCGAGGACGACTGGGAGAGCCCGACCCTGGGCGCCTGGGGCCTTGGCTGGGAGGTCTGGCTCAACGGCATGGAGGTCACGCAGTTTACGTACTTCCAGCAGGTGGGCGGTATCGAGGTCGACCCCGTGCCCGTCGAGATTACCTATGGCCTGGAGCGTATCGCCATGTACGCCCAGGGCGTCAACTCGGTCTACGATCTGGTGTGGAGCTACCTGCCCGACGGCACGCCCATGACCTATGGCGACGTGTTCCTGGAGAACGAGCGCGAGTTTAGCGCTTACAACTTTGAGGTCGCCAACGTCGAGATGATGCGTCAGAAGTTTGACGACTACGAGGCCGAGTGCCATTCCTGCCTGGAGCGCAAGCTGCCGCTGCCCGCATACGACTGCGTCATGAAGTGCAGCCACGCCTTCAACCTGCTCGATGCCCGCGGCGCCCTGTCCGCAGTCGAGCGTGCCAACTACATCCTGCGCGTCCGCGCCGTCGCCAAGGCGTGCTGCGAGGCCTATATGGCCGAGGTCGCCGGAGTCAACGAGAATGCCGACCAGGAAGGCGAGGTGGCGTAAGCCATGGCAGACGCTAAGGATTTCCTGTTTGAGATCGGTACGGAGGAAATGCCCTCTGCACCGCTGAACAATGCCGTCAAGCAGCTTGGCACCATGATCGCCAAGGGTCTCGACGAGGCCGGTCTGGCCCACGGCGAGGTCCGCGTGATCTCGAGCCCGCGTCGCCTGGCTGCGCTCGTTGCCGACGTTTCCACCGCGACCGATGAGGTTCACGAGGTCAAGCGTGGCCCCGCGGCAAACATCGCCTTTGATGCCGACGGCAACGCCACCAAGGCTGCCCAGGGCTTCGCCCGCAAGTGCGGTGTGGCTGCCGAGGACCTGGTCCGTCGCGAGGACACTGACGGTCGTGAGTACGTCTTTGCCGAGAAGAACATTCCCTCCGCACCGGCTACCCCGATCCTGACGGCCCTGTGCGAGAAGACCATCGCCGGCCTGCAGTGGCCCAACTACCGCTCCCAGCGCTGGGGTCACGAGCATGCGACCTTTGTTCGTCCGGTCCGTTGGATCTGCTGCCTTTTGGGCGAGGATGTTGTGCCCGTGTCGTTTGCCGACGTGACGAGCGGCAACACCACGCGCGGCCATCGCGTACTTGGCCCTGGCGACCATGTGGTCGCCAGCCCCGCTGTTTACGAGCAGGTGCTCGAGGACGCAGGTGTGCTTTCTGCCGAGCGTCGTCGCGAGGCGATTCTCGCCGGTATCGCCGAGGTCGAGGCTGCCCGTCCCGGCTGCCATGTCGATACGCCTA
>UROR01000124.1 GCA_900549535.1 uncultured Collinsella sp.
AGGGATGGAGCGCCTGAACGAAATTGAGAGAATCAAAAAAGGAGGTGCCCCCATATGGCAGCACCCTTTGTAGATACCGCCCGGATCACCGTTCGCTCCGGCAACGGCGGCAGCGGCGGCGGCACTGGCGGTAACGGCGGTGACGGCGACGGAACTGGTACGGACACCGGCGATGGCGCAGGCGATGAGAACGACGAGGGCCTGCAAGACGGCCTGAATATGGATGTGGAGTACAACGTCAAGGGGCTGGTGCTGTCCGCTTACGCCGAGTGGGGCGCTAACGGCGGCGGTAAGACCTTCGCCCAGTGGCTGAAGGCTTCCCCCAGCGTGCTGCGTGCGTTTATCACCAACAGCCTGGACAACATGGCCGCAGCCGCCAAGAAGGCCGTGCTGGGCGAGTAGCTTCGCCGTCCGCGATCCTTCGTGCAAAACAATACAAATGTGAAAGCCTCGAAGTTCTCGAGGCTTTTTTCTTGACACTTGTAGGCGCAACCGTGGCAGGCGTTTGGGGTGACATTTTCCATTACCCCGATGACGAGACCGTCCTGGACGACACACTCGCATGCGTTCGCTGGATGTATTCAGAGTGGGACGGGCTTTCCGGATGGATGGGGTTTCGGAAAGTGTGTCCCGGAATTTGCCTTTGGAATGGGATGCGGTTTCCGGTTGAGGGCTCTGGTGGAAAATGCGACCCGGAATTTGCAATCGGAGTGGGATGCAGTTTCCCAACGGGGCCGTAAGCGGAAACTGCATCCCACTCCGGACGTGAATTCTGGGACACGGTTTCCGGATGCAAAAAAGGCCACAAGACGTGGCCTTCAACTTATATATGTTGCGGATACCCCCATGACAAGCCGCGCTCCAACAACAGGGCGTCTGTCCAGGCGGAGGCATATAAGGTTCATCGCGAGTTCCGCACGCAAAGAAGGCCACTTAATGTGGCCTTCGTCTTGCGCAGGACTGTAGAGCAGGGAACTTCGTGCCCCGACGCCCGGGAGGACGTTACATTTAGAAAGATGGGCCGACCGCCGTCAGCGATGGGAGCTACTCCCCCAGCACGGCCTTCTTGGCCGCCGCCGCCATGTTGTCCAGATCCTCCTTGGTGGGGTGATCCTTTGCGGCAACCCAGTTGTCGAGCAGCAACTTAGCGCGGGCGTTGTCGGGATCTTGCTCGAGCATGGCCTCGTAGCGCTGCTTGACCGCAGGGCCCATCTTGCCCTGACACATCGCCCAGCCCGCAAGCTCGGCATCATTGGCCAAATTGGAGGTCACGCGGTCGATAATCTGCTGGTAATAGCTCTGGTCGGCGCCAAAGCCGCAGGTGCCAAACAGGAAGACGCGCTTGCCGTGCAAAGCGGAGAGCAACGCCGCGACCGAAGGCGTGCACGCGCCCTTGTCGCACCAAAAACCGACGAGCACCGTGTCGGCCGCGCAGGCGCCCTGCGCCTCGAGCGCAACCTGATCTGCATCCGCATCGTCGCTCAACGCCGCGGCATGGACAAACTCAACACCCGCAGCCTGCAGAGTGCGCTTGATCGCACCCGAAACCATCCTGGTATTACCGCTCTTGCTGTTAACCACCAAAGAGCACGTCATAGTCACGTTGCCTCGTTTCCCCCAAAACTAAAGCCACTAATGCAATTTATTAGATGACTATCTTAGTACTAACGTGACAGATGTAAACCACCGTCTGTCGATTGATTAATTTGCCCCACGGGCTTGCTTACTGGGCAAACTGGCTGCGGTAGAGTTCGGCGTAGAAGCCGCCTGCCGCTAGCAGCTCGTCGTGCGTGCCGCGCTCGATAATCTGGCCGTCGCGCATGACCAGAATGCAGTCGGCGTTGCGAATCGTGCTCAGGCGATGCGCCACGACAAAGCTCGTACGGCCGGCCATGAGCTCGTCGAATGCCGCCTGCACCTGCAGCTCGGTACGCGTATCGATGCTCGACGTTGCCTCGTCCAGCAGCAGAATCGCCGGATCGGTGAGCATAACGCGCGCAATGCACAGCAGCTGTTTTTGACCCTGGCTAAACGTGCCGCCGTCCTCGCCGATGACCGTATCGTAGCCGCCTGGCAGCTGCACGATAAACTTGTGCGCATGCGCGCGCTTGGCAGCTTCGATAACCTGCTCGCGCGTGGCGTCGGGACAGCCGTAGGCGATGTTTTCCGCCACCGTGCCCTCGAACAGCCACGTATCCTGCAACACCATGCCAAAGGCATGGCGCAGGCTTGCGCGCGTGTAGTCACGCGAAGACCTGCCATCAACCGTGATGTGGCCGGCATCGATATCGTAAAAGCGCAGCAGCAGGTTGATGAGCGTCGTCTTTCCGCAGCCCGTGGGGCCAACAAGGGCAAAGCGCATGCCGGGCTTGGCCTCGATGCAGATGTCCTGCAGCAGCTTGCGGTCGGACACGTAGCTAAAGTCCACATGCTCAAAGGCGACCTCGCCCTGCGGGGCAGCAAGTTCCACGGCATCCGCCGCATCGGGCTCCTGCTCGCGGGCATCGAGCAGCGCAAACATGCGGCGCGCCGAGGCATACGCCGTCTGGATCTGCGTAATGACGTTGGTGACCTCGTTGAACGGCTTGGTGTACTGGTTGGCATAGGACAGGAAGATCTGCACGCCGCCCACCGTAAGCGCCGCGGGCACGCCCGTGATCACGCCCACGCAGCCGATCACAGCGACCACGGCATAGATGATGTTATTGATAAAGCGCGTGCCGGGGTTGGAGAGCGAACCCATAAACTGTGCGCGCTCGCCCGCGGTGTAAAGCTCGGCATTGAGGGCATCGAAGCGCTGCTGGGCGTTGGGACCGTAGGCAAAGGCGTCGACAAGCTTTTGCTCGCCTACGTACTCCTCGATATGACCACCGAGCTGCCCTTGAATACGCTGCTGTGCCGTAAAGCTTTTGTTGGAGAGCTTGGCAATAGCACCGGCTGCAAAAATGGAAAGCGGCGTGACGAGCACCACCACGAGCGTCATGGTCAGGTTGATGGAGAGCATAAACGCGAGCGTGCCCACGATGGTGATGACACCGGTGAAGAGCTGCGTAAAGCCCTGCAGCAGGCCGTCACCCACCTGGTCGACATCGTTGACCACGCGGCTCATGAGGTCGCCGTGAGCATGGCTGTCGATAAAGCTGAGCGGCATGCGGCTGAGCTTGTCGCTCGCCTCCACGCGCATGTCGCGCACCGTTTCGTAGGACAGGCGGTTGACGCAGTAGCCCTGCAGCCACTGGAAGGCCGCGGCTCCCACCACGACGAGCGCGAGTTTGGTGACAAGCGGCAGCAGCGCGTCGAAGTCCACCTGCCCGACGGCAACGATCAGGTCGATGCCCTCGCCGATGAGAATGGGCGTGTAGAGCTGCAGAATCACGGAGATGGCGGCACTCACAAACGACGCAACAAACGAAATGCGATGCGGACGAACGTAGCCCATCAGACGGCGAGTCACCGCACCCACGGGATAGCGCTCGGGGTCGCCGGGCTGGCGCGGACCGTCGCCCAGGTCGTTGAGGTTATCGTTACCGGACACGTTGGCCGTCATCGTGGCGACCGAACCGGAGGAAGTGTACGGATTCATTTAGCAGCCCTCCTTTGCGCAAATGGATGCCGGGGCAGTCGGGGCGGACGCGGGGCTTAGGGTGGACGCGGGCGCCGGAGTGGGCGCGGGCGCTGTGCTCCCCCGCTGGCCCTCAAGCTCCTCGCGGCGCAGCTGCGACTGGCAAATCTCGCGATAGAGCCGACAGGTCGCATAGAGCTCGTCATGTGTGCCCAGGCCGGCAACCGAGCCGTGGTCGAGCACGCAGATCACGTCGGCATCGCGCACGGTCGAAACGCGCTGGCTCACAATCACCGTGGTCAGCGGCAGCCCGCCCTTGGCGGCACCGCGCATGCTGCGCTCGCGAATGGCATGGCGAAGCGCCGCGTCGGTCTTAAAGTCGAGCGCCGACGCGGAGTCATCCATGATCAATATCTGAGGCGAGCCCACCAGGGCGCGCGCGATGGTCAGGCGCTGGCGTTGGCCACCGCTGAAGTTCTTACCGCCCGCCTCGACCGGGGCATCGAGCCCCTGCGGCTTGTTGCGCACGAACTCGCTGGCCTGCGCCATGTCGAGTGCCACCCAGAGCTCCTCGTCGGTCGCAGCTTCATCGCGCCAGGTCAGGTTGCTGCGGATGGAGCCGCTCACCAGCGATGCGCGCTGCGGAACGGTCGCGACCACACGGCGCAGCTGGTCGAGCGGCCAGGTGCGCACGTCGACGCCCATCACGCTCACGCTGCCGGTGCTCGCATCGTACAGGCGCGGGATGAGCGAGACGAGCGTGGACTTGCCGCTACCCGTACCGCCGATAATGCCGAGCGTCTTGCCCAGCGGGAGTTCCAGCGTCACATCGTTGACAGCATTGGCCGCGCCAGCGCCAAACGAGAAGCTCGCATGGCTCAAGCTCAGCGCGGGAACTGAAGCGACATTGCCCGGCTTGGGCAGCGCGACCGGCTGGTTGCCCTCGTCAGCGATGCCCGGCACGCAATTGAGCACCTCGTTGATACGCGACGCGCTGGCGCTCGCCTTGGTAAAGACCACGACCAGGTTGGCGACGTACACGATGGAGGTCAGGGTCTGCGTCATGTAGTTCACAAACGCCATGACCTGGCCCTGCGTAAGCTCGCCCACGCTGACCTGGATGCCGCCCACCCACAGGATGGCGCACACGCCCAGGTTCATCACCAAAAACGTGACGGGGTTGAGAATCGACGAGAGCTTGCCCACCGCGATGGCAGTATTGGCCTGGTCGTCGGCGGCCTGCGCAAAGCGCTCGCGCTCGTGATCTTCGCGCACGAAGGCGCGAACCACGCGGGCGCCCGAAAGGCCCTCGCGGCAGATAAGCGCGATGCGGTCGAGCTTTGCCTGCAGCTGCTTGTAGTACGGAATGCAGCGCGCCATGACAACCCAGAACACCAGGCCAATGGCGGGCGTGCAGATCAAAAAGATGATGCCGAGCTTAAGGTCGATGGCAAGGGCCGCGCACATGGAGCCCACCGCTAGAAAGGGCCAGCGGATGAGCATGCGCACGCCCAGCGCCACAGCGAGCTGGACCTGGTTAACGTCGTTGGTAATGCGCGTGATGAGCGACGGCGTGCCAAAGCGGTCGAGCTCGGCATAGCTCAGCTTGTTGATGTGCTGGTAGAGTGCGCCGCGAATGTCAGTACCCATGCCCTGCGAGGTGAGCGCCGCCATCTTCTGGCAAACAAGCGTAAACGAGATGCCGATTACAGCCATGGCGGCGAGCACCATGCCGTAGCGGACGACGGCACTCACGTCGTGCGCACCGATACCTTTATCGATCATCTGGGCAATCACCAGCGGCGTCAGCAGGTCAAAGATCACTTCGATCAACTTGCACGCAGGGCCAATCACCATATACCGGCGAAACTTACCACCAAAACGCCTGAGCAGCTCAATCATGTATAGGCGCTCCCTATCATCATCCACATTCAATTCGAACCATGATAGTACCGCCACCCCAAAAGAAGCGTAAACAACTCGTCATTTCTAACGGGATTCGGTTTCCAAAGAAGCGGAAAAGCACGCGCACACCCAGCCAGTGTCGGGTCGACCGCCTGGTATACTTACATTAGTGCTACCAAGTTAGTCGCCGACCCTTGAAATGAGGTGCCGAGATGAACGACATTC
>UROR01000125.1 GCA_900549535.1 uncultured Collinsella sp.
CGGGCTCACAAATCCGGCCACGCCAAAGTCGTCGCCGGGGGCGCCCTCAAGCAGCTCGCGGCAGCAGCCGACCTCGGTCGTCACGCAGGGGCGACGCGCGCCCAGCGATTCCAACACGCTCAACGGCTGGCCCTCCGAGATGCTCGTCAAAATGGTAAAGTCGAGCTTTTCCATGTACTCGACCACGTTGACGCGGCCGGTAAAGATCAGGTCGCTCACGCCCAGGGTATCGACCAGCGCGTGGCACTCGGCGCCGTACTCCTCGTCGTCCACGCCGCCCATAATGTGCAGGCGCACCTTGGGCAGGCGCTCGTGCAGCTCAAAGAAGGCATAGATCATGGTCTTAACGTCCTTGATGGGCGCCAGGCGCACCACCGCGCCAATGTCCACCCAGCCGTCATCGGGCTTTAAGGGAATGTCCTTAAAGCGGTCGAACTGGATGCCGTTGGGGATGACCAGACATTTGTCCGCATCGCAGCCCATATCGATCTGCGTCTTACGGGCGTTGTGGAACAGACTTGTCACGCGGAAGGCGCGGCGGTAGATCTCCTCCGAAAGCAGGTAGAAAAAGCGAATCCAGCGGTCCTTAAACGACGGCACGACCCAGTCGGCGCGAATGATCTCTTCCTCGCGCTCGCGGGTATAAATACCGTGCTCGGTCAGCAGCACCGGAGCCTGGTGAACGCTTGAGCCCAGGCAGGCGAGCAGGCCGCCGTAGCCGGTCGAGATGGCGTGATACACATCGGCCACCGGCACCTCGCTGCCCAGAAGGTAGAGCACGGGCAGCAGCATTGAGCGCATGGTGTGGAATGCATCGGCAAAGGGCGTGTATGGGTACTCGGCAAGGCACACATCGCGAAAGATATCCATAAACGTGCGGCTCTGCAAAAACGAGAGCGGATGCACGCGACGGCGCTGGAAGATATCGAACAACACGTCCCAGTCCGGATTGGAGAGCGATACCAGGCGGCGCAGCGCCTCGCGCTCGCGGGCGTTAAAGTCGGCCTCTTCTTGCTCGCCCGAAAGCCGCAGGGCGTCGTCCAGAAACACCTCGTGTACCTCGACCACGTTGCCGGGCAGTTCGTAGACAAACTTGCCGCGGTCGGCAGCATGCGCGCCGATCACCCACAGCACAAACTCGTGCTCGGGCATGGCCTGTATGTAGCCGTGCATCCAGGTGGACACTCCGCCGTGCACATAGGGGTAGCAACCCTCGAGTACCAAACAGATTCTCATTTGTCGCCACCCTCCTTGCGTGCAATGGTCACCGTCTTGTCCGTGGCTTTAACCAGGTAAAGATCGCCCGTCAGATGCGTAATCTCGCCACCCGTGACTGCACCCGGCTCGCCGCTGTTGGCGCGGAACATGAGCCACGCCTCGTCGTGGAAATTGCCCAGGCTGAGCGTCCAGGCATCCGCGCTGGTATCCACGCTCACCGTCACGGACGAAAAGCGCTGGATAGCGCCCGAGCATTCCGAACCGGTCTGGCGTCGCAAGTCGGGCGCAGACTTGGTAAGCCAGTCCAGGTAGTCGGTCAAGCCGCCCTTGTAGACCTCCCAGCCCTCCTTAGCGCCGCGATCGGGATCCAGTAAGTCGTCCGGATGCATAAAGTGCGTACTCACGTAGTGCATGTTGAGCTCGGACACAGCAGCCAGGCGCATGTAGGAATCGTCGACCATGCCGCCCGAGACAATACGCGGCTGCTCCACAATGCCATCGCTCGCCACGCCAAAGTCCTGCACGTACGGCAGGTCGGTGCCATCCTCAAAATACGTACTGGCGATGGTCTTAATGCGCGGAACTTCGGTTCCGATCAGCTTGCGCGCGCGGGAAGAAAGGATAATCGACGGCGTAACGTAGACAGAGCCGTGCGCGTTGGGCAGCACCTCGTCCTGGAAGGCTATAAGCTCGTTGAGCGATGCGACGAGCGTCTCCTTGTTCTTCCACGTCTTGTAGTCGTACAGCGTGCCATAGTCGGTGTCCCAGAGCGCCAGCGGCTGATGGTTGTAGCCGTGAAAGCCCAGCTCTCCGCCCATCTGCAGCAGCATGCCGCCAAAGTAGCGAAACTGCGTGATATCGGCCTGGCGCGCGGGCTCGGTCTGGTTGACCGTGTCCTCGTAGTTTTCGATCATCACGCCGGTATAGCGAATGCCGTATTTTTGCGCGAGCTTTTGCAGATCGGGCCACCAGACCTTGGTATAAAAGTCGGCAATGGAAAGCCCGTAGTCGCGCTTGATGTAGGTACCGTCGCCCGAGGGCACGGGGCTGGGAAAGTCGTCCAGATAGAAGACGGCGCTGTTAATGACCGGATAGGCCGTGGCATCGCCCAGCAGGCTGATCGCCGCAGCGTAAAAACCGCGCATGACCTTGTCGTAGATGCCGATATTGCACACCACGGTGCGTCCGCTGCCCCAATCATTCGACCAAATAAGCGGCGAGCCTACATCGCCGGTCTTAGCCCACACACGAGCCGTCTCGCGCAGCGAAACCGAAAGCGACGAATCAAAGGGATCCGAGAGCTCGTAGCGCTCTCCCCCGCCCAACATAAAGTCATCGCTCGGAACGATACTTTCGGCTGTCGCATAGTCATATCCGGCCGATTCGATCCCAAGCTTGGAAGCAATAGCCTGCAGGTAGCTCGAGTTATCTGGCGTCATGCCAAGCATGAGTGAGCCGCCCGCACTCACCCAACTCATCAGATCGGTCAGATGCGCACCCAGTCCGTCAAGCGAGGGCATAAGCACAATCACGCGATCAAACGACGCGAGCGATGGGATCGCGTCCGCACCGTCGGTGGCAATATCAACATCGCGATGGGCGATCTTCATGTCCAGCAAAATCTGGTCGAACTGGTCTTTAGCATCGTCGACGCTATCTTGGTCCGAATCGGTAATGACCAGGCACGTGGGCTTTTGGCCAAAGATTGCCGAGGAGGCCGGCACCGCATCGTTGGCAGCAAGCATCCCCAGCTTATGCTGGCCCGAACTGTACTGCACGCCGGCACGCTCCACCAGCAGCACGGCGCCCATAGCAATAAAGACCGCCCACACCACGAGGAGTCCCATCCAGCGAAAGCGGCCTGCTCGGTCGCGGATATGTTGCGCCACGCTCATCTGGCCTCCTCCCCGTCGCGCCAAAACGCCAACTTTTCGCGGTTGTCGGCGCTCAAATACACATGTTGCTTGTCAATCGCATCGATCACACGGTGGACTTCGTCACCGTCGCGGCGCATCACGGCCAGGCGCAGGCAAAGCATCCAAACCTCCTGCTCCTCGGGCACGTCGAGCACCAGCTGGTCGGTCACGGCCTGCGCCTCGTCGATCTGTCCGACATCGGCCAGCGCCGTCGCGTATCGAATGCGCAGCTCAAGGGTATCCTCGCGCTCGCAGCGACGCGCAAGCAGGCGCGCGTACTGTTGGCGCTGAATCTGAGCAACGCGCCCCTCAGCCAAGCCCGAGCCCAAGTATTCACCAAGAAAATCACAGTATTCGTTGAGGTTTTGCGCGCTCGGGTCCGTCTTAAAGGAACGCTCCAGCTGCTGCAGTTTAAGGTCAGACTCCTTGGAGATCCGCGCCACCGCCGTCGCGGCATAGTGCGCCACCTCAACGTCGTCGCTAAGCTTAGCCGCCTGCAGCTGCGCCAGGTAAGCGTCGGGCTCCTCGGTGAGCATGGAGAGCATTAGGCGGCGCCGGTATGCCGGGTCATTGACGATGAGCGCCTCCTCGAGCGGGACCACGCCCGCATCGGCGTCACGGTCGTGCACCAGGATGCTGCGATGCAGGTCCTCGTTAAAGCGCAGCGACTCCAGCGCAGACTCTTTCAGCCCCTCGCCAAACACCGCGCTGCGGACCGATAGCAGAACCACCAGCAACGGGCCCCACAGCGGCACCAGCACTATCACAGCCAGCATGTGTCCGCGCACCGGCAGCAGGCCCAACTTCATGAGCGTCCACAGCATCAGGCAAACCAGCGCATGAATCAGCAGCAAGACGGCAGCAACGACAAGCGAGATCAAGCGGCACCCCCCTCACCGTCACCGGTGTAAGAGATGTGCTGCAGCAGCTCCACGATGTCCTCGCCGTCGACGGGCTCCACCGCAATCTGCTTTGCACTCAGGCGCTCGCGGATAATTGGCAGATCGCACTCCTTTGCCTGGCGCATAAGCAGGTAGAGCACGTCGCCGTCGACCAAGCCCGCCGCGTCGCTCTCGCGGATTGCCGAACCAATTGCGCCCACCAGCTCGCCGACAGGCTCCATGCCCGGTACCACGCGCAGGAGCAAAAAACTCCCCATCTTGCTATCTGCCAGCGCCTGCTCTGCCGCGAGCTCTTGGCCAAAGGCGGCCTGCTTGAGCACGCAAGTGCCATCAACGCAGCGTTTATCCTGCGCCACCGCCTCATAGTCAAAGGCACGGCCTAGCGCGCTTTCGACCAGCCCGCACAAGATGCGGAACAGGTTTTGATAATAGAGGGTCATTTGGTTTTCGGCCGCAGTTCGCACAAAGATCAACACGGCGGGTGCCCCGTCGCGCTCGATCGTGTATCCAAACATGGGAAGTCCCGGCGTCAGTCCGCGGTTCACCCACAGGTTCGAACGACCCCCGTCACCCAAAAGAGGTGCAAGCTGCTCAAGCGTGAGCGAGCGTGCGACATCTTCGGCAATCGCGGGACTTGCTGCCACCAGGCGTGCAAATGCCCCACCCGAAACATGGTAGATCGCCACCGAATCGTTCTCGAGAATCTCGCCCAGAAGCTCGCAGCACTTGCGATAGATATCGCGCGGGTTGAGCACGTCGAGCTCCTGTGTCACGGCAAAGATCTTGCCAAAGCTGTTGTGGCGACCCACGATCTGGCGCTTGTACGCGCGCTTGTCCTCGATCGCGTCGTGGTAGAGCTGCGTAAGGAACGTATTGCGGTTGCGCACGAGCTCGTTTTGATCGCGCTCCGCCCTAATGGCTTCGCTGTTGCGCAGCTGCACATAGCCGCACACGGCACCCACAACAAAGTACGCAATAAACGGCAGCCAGTTAGACGGCTCGTAAAAGAGACCCTGGAAGGTATAGCCATACTGGGTAAAGTAGCTCGCAGCCAAACCCACCGACGCCAGCAGCGCCGCAACCAGGCCAAAGTCCAGGCCATACAGCGTGCCGATCAGCACTACGTAGAGCAGGCGATAATCGAGCACGTTGAGCTGGGCCGATTGTGAGAACAGATGCTCCAGCACCTCGAACAGAACCCAGGCAACGCCCGTCTCCAGGCATTTGATGGGCAGCGTGCGCATTTGGATGCGGTCGATGGCGGCGCGCAAGGGGTTGACCTTCTTTGCGCGGCCAGCATCCCAACGCGCTTGAATGGTCGAAAGATCGCGCAGCAAGTCGTAGCGCTGAAACCAGCCATAGCGTACGCGAGCGACGTCGCCGGCGGGCAGGGTGTAGCCGGCGGAATCGCCATAGGCAACGGCAAGGCCGGGGAACAACGCCATGAGGGCGTCCCCCACCTCACCCGCCGTGTGATGGAAGGTATCGGCAATATCGAGCGTCTCAAAGTTACCATCCCAGCTATCGAAGATA
>UROR01000126.1 GCA_900549535.1 uncultured Collinsella sp.
GGCAGAGAAGTTACATTAAAAGACTTATTGCCCGAAAGGTGGGACAAAAAATGGGATTGAATCAATTAACCAACCGAATCTATTTTTTAGAACATGATCCCGCAGTGGACAGCCCAATGTTAGCCTATCTCA
Organism: uncultured Collinsella sp.; assembly: GCA_900549535.1. Lineage (GTDB taxonomy): Bacteria > Actinomycetota > Coriobacteriia > Coriobacteriales > Coriobacteriaceae > Collinsella. The sequence goes on from UROR01000126.1 coordinate 133, forward strand.
AAGGAGATAAATTCTCTCTGGCAGTTGACGCCGGATATTCGGCTTCTCATGTTCAGGATTTTTACAGGGCAATTGAAGTGGAACATTTTAACAAGCCGGATTTTACGGTTATCACACACTGGCATTATGACCACACCTTTGGGATGCACGCCATCAATGGAATCAGCATTGCCCACGACAGGACAAACGGGTTTCTCAAAGACCAGCAGAAACAGGCAGTGGACCCCAGCTATATCGAAATCCTGAAAAAAGAAGATGTTCATTTTAGGAAAGAATATTACGGACAGGATAAACTGACCATTGTGCTGTCTGATGTATCTTTTTCCGATAAGTTAACCTTGGACTTAGGTGGCATCACTGCTCAGATTTTTCATACGGTTTCGCCGCATTCAGAAGATACTGTTTGTGTTTATGTACCGGAAGAAAAAGTTCTTTTTTTAGGGGATTCTACCAGTGAGGATTTCTTTAATGATGGATATATGGACAAGGACAAGTTAAAATCTTTGATGTGTATGATTCAATCAACAGATTGCAAGTATTGCATTCTTAGTCACTGTGAACCGCTTGTGAAAGAAGATTTGCTCTGCTATTTGGAAAGCATACTCTAGATGCGCTCGCGCGTATCATAAAACGTCATTAAGCGGTTGTTAATAGAATCAACCTTGATGCCCGCATCGCCAACAAAGTCGAAGAGGCTGTTACTAAGCGCGAAACCGCCCAAAGCCAAATTGTCGGTGACGCACAAAAGGCCCGAGGTGAGTACCGGCGTTCAATAGACCGTATCGGCAATTCAATAGCAAGGGCCGTTATGTGCGAGCAGCGTCTACGAGACTTCACTTTTGATTTTGAGTCCATGCAAATTGATCCAAGGACGAATCCTGTTGGGGAGCTGCAATTTGTTTGCAGCTTGGGGTCAGTGAAATCACGCCGAAATTACTCGCTTCCCTTATCGACGGCCTGATCGGAAAGAGCAAGTCCATCGATACCCTCACTTCTAGCTACGAGACCGTCATCGATGCCATCAACAATTACCCAGATGACGAGGAAGCTCCCCTGTCGGTGCTCACCTCTAAGTTTGAAAATGCGCTCGACGCAAAGCTAAAACCCGCTAAATCAATCATTCGCGAGGGCGATGACGTCTACGATGAGCTCTCGCAGGGATATAACGCGCAGATGTATTTCGCCCTCATGGCCGACAACAGCATGGGAGACGGCATTTATATCGTCGACCAGCCAGAGGATCAAATTTCGCAGAAGGCAATCAGGGAGTCCGTGCTAAGAGAGTTCCGAGCTATAGCCGGGTCGCGGCAGGTGATACTCATCACGCACAACCCGCAGTTTATAGTGAACCTCGATGTTGACAACGTGATTTTCATCGAAAAGAAGGACGGTGCTCTTTCCATAAGAAACGGCGCCCTCGAGTATGAATGCGACGAGTACAGCATGTTGGAGACGGTCGCAGACAATATCGAAGGTGGCCTTGACACCATCAAGAGGAGGATGAAGCGATATGAAAAGGCAAGTTAGCTTCACTGACGAGGCGGAAGCATACCGCTTCACGCCCCAATACAAGGAAGATGGGGCATTCGAGATACGTAAGGATACTCTGGTCTTTAATTCAAATGACTTCTACCAGCTCTTCTTCAAAGGATTGGACGCGAAGCCCGAATATGAAGTCGTAAACTCCGGTGCCGAGCTGAAAGGCCAGGCGAAACACGTATTTGATACGGTTAGCGATATCTTCAAAAAGGCATGCGATTCGATAGATGACGCTTGGTTTTCGAAAACCAAGGAGTCAGCAGCTGAGGCACATGATGATTTTAAAGATATAGATTCTTAGGCAGTCGGAAGCACATTATGCAGGCGTATAAAAGCGGATAAATGATATCAGTCAATGATTAAGCTGCCTGCCTCTAGCATCCGGAATGAGAGCACATCACCGACAGGACCATATTCCTTGCTACTACGTACTAAAACCTGGAAGGCCTAACAAGGAGTAGACAATGAGCGCTACCGCTCGTCTATCCCCTTGTCGCGCAATCGGCTCTTTCGGTAGGCCATGTCCCAACGGATGGGTACCATTTACCCGGGTGCACCTGGGGCAACGGGCCGGCAGGCCCGCGCAAGGTCGCTCGCATAACACGCAACACCAAACACGACAGAAGAGGCGAACGACAGATGCCGGACCCCGGACGACAGCACCGCGGAAGACGTGCATTCCGACCACAACCGAACAACTCCAGCTACTAGGCAGGCGCCCGCATGGGCGCCTTTTACTTTTCAGGGACTTAGCCGAGAGCTAGGGCACGCGGCTCATGGCCGTTTCGTGAAGGCTCGACCAGCTCGACCCACCTCGACCCGTCTCCGCTCCCGCCGTACGCGCCAAGCGCCATCAGGCGGTTCAATCGTCGCGCAGACGAAAAGGCACACGGTGTCGTGCGGTGTCCTCGCGCGGTGCCGCACGGGAAGATTGGAGGAACCATGGCACGCACAGCCGAATGCGCCGCGCCCGAGGGCAACCAAGATCGCGACGAATGGATGACGGTGATCGAGATGCAGGAGTACATGAGGGCGAGCCGAAACAAGGCGTACGACCTCATCTGGTCGGGGGAGATCGACTCGTACAGGCTCGGAAGGAAGCTCCTGGTTTCGAGGGCGTCAGTGGACGCCTACATCGAGTCGAGGAGCGGCAGGAAATGACGGCGGCGACCGCCCCGGAGCCGCCCGCGGCCGGGCACGCGAGGGAGCCTCGAGACGAAAGGAGCTCGAGGACGACCATGACCAAGAGCATTAGCAGGAGCCAGGTGAGGCTCATCGCATCGACCAACGCGATATTCGGCGCCGACGAGGCGTGCGCGATGCTGCGCATAAGCCGCGACGCAATGTACCGGCTCGCCAAGGACCCCGACGACCCGTTCCCAATCCGCTACATCGGCGGCAAGACGCGCGACGGCATCGTGCTGCACGACGAGCTCGTCGCATGGGTCGAGCGAAACAGCGTCGTCGGCTCGCCCAGAAGGGGCTAGCGCCGATGGCGGCCGCAGGCCCGAGGGGGCGCGACGGCCCCTCCCCGCGCGAGTTCACGGCGGTACGGCACTTCATGATGGCGGACCTGGGCCTCTCCGGCCTTCCCCTGCTCGTCTACGCGCGCATCTTCGGCTTCTGCGACGGCGGGTGCGACTACTTCGAGAGCAAGGGCAACCTGGCCCGCTTCCTCAACGTGCAGGAGCGCAGCGCCCACCGCGCCATCCGCGACCTGCTCGACCGGGGCCTCATCGAAGAGTGCGGCATGCACGCCCCGGCACGCGGGCACGCCACCAAGCGGTACCGCATCGTGCGCGAGAGGCTGCCGCCCGGAGCGCTGGCAACCCCTGACGGTTCGTCAGGGTTCCCGGCGCGAAAGGGTGACGAAATGACAGGGTTCGCCGCGAACAAGGATGACGAACCGTCAGGGCTCGCAGCCCGAACCCCTGACGAAATGACAGGGAAACCCCTGACGATATGCCACCCAATAAGCAAAAGGGACAACAAGGACTTCAGAAGATAAGGAAGGGGCGCCCGATGGACCGAGCGGGACTCATCACCCTGGAGCAGGCCCGGGCGGCCGGGCTCTCCTTCGACGAGCCGGAGCCGAGGGCGTGCCCGCACTGCGGCGCCACCCTCGAACCACTCGGCGCGGCGCTGGCGGGCAGGGTCGCCTGGGTCTCCGCCGCCCCCTGCCCGTGCGAGGGCGCATCCGGCGAGCGGGAGGCCGAGGCGCGAAGGCGCGCGGCGCTCGCCGCCAAGGAGGAGGCCGCCCGCCGGGAGAAGGCGCTCTCGCGCGCGGGCATCCCCAGGCGCTACTGGGCCGCCGAGGCCGACCGCCCCGAGTTCGCCGAGTACATCGCCTCGTTCGCGGGCAACGGGGGCGCCGGGCTCTACATACACGGGGGCGTCGGCGCCGGCAAGACGCACGCCGCCTCCGCCATGGCCAGGCTGTTCGCCGAGGCCGGCTACGACGTCGCCTTCACGACGGCCAAGGGCATGCTCGAGCGCGTGAAGGCCACGTTCGACGAGGGCGACACCGAGGCCGCCGTCGCGCGGTACGCAAAGTGCGACGTCCTCGTGCTCGACGACCTCGGCAAGGAGGACGCGACGGAATGGTCCGTCGGCACCGTGTTCAGCGTGCTCGACGCGCGCTACGAGGACATGCGCCCGACCATCGTCACGTCGAACTACGCGCCGGGCGCGCTGGCGGACAGGCTCGCGAGGCGCGGCGAGCGCGTAACGGCAGAGGCGATCGCGAGCAGGATCTCCCAGACCTGCAGGCCCGTCTACCTGGGCGGAAGGGACAGGCGCCGGCCCTGCTAGCTTGTGCGCTTCCCGTGGAGGCGCGGACGGCTCGACCCAGCTCGACCCATCGCGGGCGGCCCCGGTCGCCGCCGCAATCGAAATCGCTATACACGTCTTGGGCGGCGCCGACGCGCCAGCACGCACGCCTGCTCCGACTCGCACCGTGCCCCCATCGCGAGGACGCCGCCCGCCAAGCAACAAACGAAAGGCGGAGAGCCCATGGACGGCTTCGAGAGGATAACCGGCCGCGAGCACGACGGGCTCGTGGAAAAGTGCCAGGAGAACGGCTGGCTCAAGGTCGGCGGCTTCGACTGGCAGGACGACCCGTTCCTCGAGGAGTACCCCTACGAGTTCTCCCGCACGGACAGCGTCGACAGGCTCCGCGAGGCGCTGGGCTCGGGCAACTGGGCCATACGCCAGGGGTTCTGCTACCGCGACCTCGCGTTCATCCAGCAGGTGAACGGCGGCGACGAGTGGTGGACGCTCAAGCGCGACGGCGACGCGTGGACCGGCTTCGAGAGCTGGAGCTTCGGCGCCATCGCCCAGGAGCCCGAGCGGTTCGAGCGCGCCATGCGCGACATGTGCGAGGCGACGCCGGAGCAGTGCCGCAGCGGCGAGTGGGCCCATCTGCACGAGAAGGCGCCCGAGCCGCTGGCGCAGCGCGCCGCGTCCGCCCGCGAGGCGAGCCGCGCGCACGCCGGGCAGGAAGCCCGCGCCCCAATGGCGCGCGAGAGGGCCGTCGGGGCCGAATAGGGACGACCGGGGCGCGAAGGCGCCCCTTTTTCATCTCGACTGGAAGGGAGGCGCGGGATGGCGAGCGACTACGGGGACGAGGCGGGCGGCAAGCTGCTCGACTGGATGCTGAGGATCGGCCAGGAGGCCGGCGCCGAGGCAATGGCGCGCAGCGCGAGGGAGCTCTCCGAGCGCCTCGCGGGAATCCGCGGGACCATAGCCGGCGGGCGCGCCGAGGCAATGGCGGCCGAGGGCGTGCCGACCTACGCGAAGCTCAGCCTCGAGGAGCTCTCTGGGCTTCTCGAGTACGCGACGATCAAGGAG
>UROR01000127.1 GCA_900549535.1 uncultured Collinsella sp.
CGTGGAGAGGTGGATCAAGTCGATAAACGCGACCGGCTCGCCGCGCGCCGCGTGCAACCGCACGCCCGAGCAGAACCGGATCCTGGAGCTCGAGCGCGAGAACCGCAGGCTCCGGATGGAGGTCGACGTCTTAAGACAAGCGGCGCTGATATACGCTCGAAAGTGAGGGCCATAGCGGCCAACGAGGGCCGCTACCCCATATCAGCGCAGTGCAGGCTCCTCGGCGTCGCGAGGTCGACGAACTACTCCATGCGCTCGCGGGCCGACCGGCCCGCCGCGCCGGACCCCGCCGCGCCGGCCGTGGTCGCGGCCCACGCCGCCAGCAAGGGCCGGTACGGCTCGCGCAAGATAAAGGCGTCGCTCGAGAGGTCGGGCGTCACCGTCAGCCGGCGCCGGGTCTGCCGCATCATGAGGGAGAACGGCCTGGTCAGCGCATACGGCAGGAAGAGGTTCAAGGTGCACCCCGGGGCGGTCAACGAGGCCGACGTGCCCAACGTCGTCGCGCGCGGCTTCGGCGGCAGGGCGCCGCGCACCCATATATGCAGCGACCTGACCTACGTGCGCGTCGGGGCCTCGTGGAACTACGTCTGCCTGCTCGTCGACCTCTACAACAGGGAGATCGTCGGCCACTCCGCCGGGCCCAGGAAGGACGCCCGGCTGGTCAAGTCGGCGTTCGCGACGCTCTCCTTCCCCATCTCGGACATCGAGGTCTTCCACACGGACCGCGGCAGCGAGTTCGACAACGCCGAGATCGACCTGATGCTCGAGGCCTTCGGCATTGAGAGGTCGCTGTCGGCCAAGGGCTGCCCCTACGACAACGCCGTCGACGAGTCGACCAACAGGATACTGAAGGCCGAGCTCGTCCACCGCGAGACGTTCGGCACGACGCGCGAGCTCCGGGCCAAGCTCTCGGACTACGTGCACTGGTACAACAACTTCAGGATCCACTCGACGCTGGGCTACATGTCTCCGGTCGAGTTCAGGGAGGCGGGGCTGTCCCTCCCGGAATCGTCCAAATAGGTGTTGCCAATCCACCGCGATCTCGGCGGCGTCCGTCCCGAAGTCACGGTGCACCACCTCGCCGGTGAAGGGGTTGAACGCCGCGGCGGCGACCGATCGCGCGTGGACGTCCAGGCCGATGGAGGTAACATGGGGCATGGGAAGCCTCCTCCCCGCAGGTGCGGTAAGGGCTACCGCACGGGCCGATACTCAAAGCCCATTGTGGCATCCCGAGCCCGCGGAAAGAAGCTGCGCCGCGGGGGAGGCGACCCAAATGGCTTTCTCATATCGTCTTACGTTGCTTCGAACGTTGCTTGAGTGCCTCGGAAAGCCCGACGAGCGCCGTGAGGAGCGAGACCAAAGCGGTCAGGAGCCTCACGAAATCAATCAAATCGGTCATGGGCATCACCTCCCGTCGCATGGAGGGCGCTGCCCGGCACATGGAACTGCCGTCAACAACTGCAATTCTATCAAAGGACTGCTAAAAATACGAATATATGTTCGATAATAACAGCGATGAGACCAGCTCAAAGCGCAGCCTTACGCAAGGGTGTTGGATGGCCGCGCTGGGCGCTTTCATGTCTGCACGGGTGTCTATCCTTACGGCAATGTAGCCGCCTATGTAACGAGTGGCAGTTGACGGAGAAAGGCCCCGATCGTGCCAGACAAAAAGACGCCGGGTATCTCGGCTATCGAAACGACGAACTTTGCGCGCCAGATCGTGCTCGACTTTGAGTTTGCGCCGGTGCCAAAGCAGCGCCAGCGTCGCGGGCTGCGCAACGAGATTATCGAGGTCGGCGCCGTCAAGCTTGATAACCGCGGAAACGTGATGGGCGAGTTCTCGCAGTTTGTGCAGACGGAATATGCCGAAGGCGTTGCGTATCCCGTCCGCGAGCTCACGGGGATATCGGCCGTGGATACCGCCACGGCCGATCCTCTCTACGTGGTGGTCAAAAGGCTCAGTGATTGGATCGGTCGCTACTCCGCTCAGGTGGTCTGCTGGAGTGGGGCGGACCGCCGACAGCTTATGACCGAATGCCAGGCAAAGCGTATCGACCTCGCCGCTATTCCCACGGACTGGGCCGACCTGCAGGCGTTTTACACCTCGATTATGGACGTGGGCAGCCACGGGTGTGTCTCGTTGAGTGACGCTGCAACGTGGTTTGGCATCGAGTTCGACGAGTCGACGGGCCACGCCCACAGCGCCCTCGCCGATGCGCGCGTGACCGCCAGGCTGCTCAAGCAGGTGATGGGCGGAGACTGCCGTGTGAGTCCGCGCGCCCAAGAGGTCCGCCAGCGGTGGGGGATGGGTGAGCGAGTCCAGACGCGCCCTTCCAGCAAGTGCCCGGAGCTGGGCGGGTTGCTGCTGAGGCTTAAGGCGGAGGGGAGGTAGACGGAACGTTGGCTGCCTTTACCGTGCGTGCCGTCGCGTATGGCTACTCTTCCTGCTGCTTGGCAGGCAGGATGTAGACGTTCTCGGCGTCCACGGCGATCTGCGTGGGACGGTTGTAGAGGGCGTCGATCTCCATCACGCTCTGCCTGAACGGCGCGACGTCGGGCGTCTTCGCCTGGTGGAGCTTCTCGATGAGTTTCTTGGATTGCTCGTCGTTGAACTTGCCGATGTCCTCTCCTGCGCCCTCAAGCGCTTCGTCGATGGGTGTGAATTCGCCGACGGGCGTCGCCGCAATGGCACGGCCGAGCATTTTGCCGGCGGACGCGATGCCGTCCAGCAGTGCCGCATCGACGGTGTCAGCAGTTCCCGCCTCGAGGGCGTCGTAACACTCGGTGTAGAGCTCGCGGTATGCGAGTGAGTCCGCCTCGATCTTCGCGGCGGCGTCCGCGAGCTTTGCGGGCTCGAAGTTCTGAGCGAGCATGGGCTCGAGGAACAGCGAGAACGCGTGGATGTAGGTGGCGAGCTGGCAGTCTTTGAGGTAGTCGAGCACCTTGTCGAGGCGTCTGCCCAAGCCGTCTCGCACCTCGATGAACCCTTTCTTTTCCAGTTCCGCCTGCGCCTGCGAGCGGAATAGTTCCATGTCCTGCGCGGACGACTGCTTGATGTCGAGCACCTTCATATGGGCGCTGGTCATTTCGATGGCGTTGTTGTGGTAGAGACCGTAGCTGTTGAGGATGTCTGCAAGTGTCCTGAGGTTGCCTCGCATGTTGGCCTTGTCGCGCTGGCGCATGTAGTCGAACATTTCGTCGACGGACTCCTGGATGGAGTCGAGCTTTCGGTTTATCTGCGCGATTGCGGCTGCCATGAACAGCGACGTCGGGTCATAGGGCACCTGCGTGACGCTTGTGGCAATGTCGCCCTCGACTACGTGGAAGCGCGCCTGCCCAAAGCCCTTGGCTGCGTCGCGGTAGGATCCCATGAGGCCACTTCCGTCCTTGAACGACTGGAGTATCGACGGATCGAGTGGGTTACCAAACTTGTCGGTCGGTTGGAGCAACATAGGCACACTCACCGTGTTGGTGACGGTGCGGAATGTCGAGGGGAGTGAGGCGAGCGCTATGCCGAGCTGGGGAATACGCTCAAGTGGGAGCTTGATGGCGCCGGAGACGTCTGGCCGCTCTTGGGTGAGCGCGATGTGGCTTTCGGTCGATGCGTGTCGTTCTGCTACGAGCCTCTCTCGGTCGTTGTCCGCCGAGGGTTTGATCTCATTGTCTGCCATAGCGTGCTCCTTGCTTGCGTTGATAGTCTCGGGCATTATCTCACCGTTGAGTGCTCTGCTGGAACGGGGCGGACTGGCGGTAGTACAAGGCCGATTGACGGTCGAAGCACGTCGGCCGTATGGACTTTTCTACTGGCACCCATGCCGGTGAGTTCGTGTTCGATGCCACTTGTCGAGGCTGAGTGCAGGTCGCTTAATATCACACGTATAATTGCACTTGTTTAGCGTTCTGAAGCTATTTTTGCAGGAGGTTTCGGTATGGGCAAAAGTGACAATGCGAGCGAGTTCCTTGATCTCTACAGAAGGCTCGAGGGGTGCATCCGCGAGCATTATGACGTGCCGGAAAAACACGGTCCTGTGGCTTGGCTTAGCAGGAATCCCGGTAGAGCCTTCAGGAGTGTCGCCGGTGCCCTCAAGTACTGTGCCGAAGTTCGTAACTTGCTCTCGCACCAGGAGAGCGTCGATGGTGACTACGCCGTTGAGCCGAGTGACTCGATGTTGGCTCTCTTGCGCAATACTCTTGCGGCGGTCGAGAATCCTCCCAAGGCAATCGACCACACCGTGCCCATGCAGAGTGTGTTCTCGGCAGCTGCGGGGGACTGCGTGAGGCCTGTCCTGCGCGAGATGGCGGAAAAATGCTACACCCACGTACCCATCCTGGAGGATGGCATCGTTCGCGGTGTGTTCAGCGAGAACACGCTGCTCTCCTATCTATACGGTGAGGAGATTGTCTGCATCGACGACGAGACGACATTCTCTTCACTTGCCGAGCTGCTTCCGGTGGACGCTCATGCCTCTGAATCATTTAGGTTTGTGCCACGTACGATAACGCTCGCAGAGGTTGCGGAGATGTTTACGGCGGCGATGCGCCATGCCGACCGCATTGGCATGGTATTCATTACGCATAGCGGTAAGCCCAGTGAGAAAGTGCTGGCAATCGTTACCGCTTGGGATGTTGCGGCATATCTGTAGCGGTTGTGGGATGCTCGATAATTGATGCATGCCTTTGCCGCTTTATTTACGGTTCCGCATCTTGCGAGCGTCCTGTTCAATCCGCTGGGCTGCAGCCCTGAATGCACTTGGGTAACTGGTGCCAGCTTATTGAGAGCTGGATGCTGCGGGGGACGTGTCTGAGCAAATCGAAAGAGATGCGCGGTGCGGCGCTTATTTGGCTAGTGCCTTTTTCGTAATCCTGCAGCTGCTTTCCGTTGCCTGAACTTCGATATCTCCGAGGTCCGCTATGCCTTCATCGAGTTGAGCGACTTGCGGCCAAATATCGCGCGCCATGGCCATCTGGTCGTCTATCAACAGACATCTCATAATTCGAGTTTTGTCTCGCAGGTCAATAACCTCTTCCCCAAGCATCTCAGGATCTTCGGGGTTGAACAACCTAATGCCGTCCTCGTCGACTAGGTGCCCATCGCAATCGAACCGCTCAGGATTTGATTGCGGGTTGAGATTGAAATTGCAACAGTGCATTGTTTCTTGCAGGCACGCGACGTTGTTCCGGGATTCTGGGGCATTTCTTTCGGTGAAATCTGACAGAGCACAGTCGAGCTCGTTCAAGTGATCAACAAGACGGCAGAAGTTCTTACTTGTCAGGACTTTATTCAAGGTGTCTTTATAGGGTGTGGTCGATTTCCCGTATCGTTCGGAGAACGGGCTGCTGTTGGCTCCGGGTTTTGCTGCGAGTTCACGGAGCGCTTCGACCGCATCTATGCTAATTCCGAGATAGTCTGAAACCTTCTGCGAGTCAAATGTCTTCCCGTCTGTCTCGCCAATTAAATATCCGATCTGTACATCTAGGAGCTCGGAAATTGTTTGCATTGCGGGAAACGATGG
>UROR01000128.1 GCA_900549535.1 uncultured Collinsella sp.
CACCGAGATGGTGAGGCCGGCGCGGGTAGCGTAGTGGAAGCCGGAGTACTTGATGGCGTCGAGGATCGGACCGACCTTGGCCTCGGGATAGCGATCGCAGCAGTCCGCAACCAGCTTGGCCACATCGCCCTTGACCATCTTGTAGTTCATGAACTCATAGTCTTCGGGCAGGCACTGGCGGTTGAAGATGATGCGGCCGATGGAGGTCTCGAAGCGCGCGGTCTTGTTGCCGGTGACGTCGTAGTCGACGAACTCATTCTTGCCGTTCTTGACGCGGAAGATACGGGTGCCGTCCTCGTTGATGACATTGGCGTCGGCAGCGGACACGCGGACCTGAATCTTGGCCTGCATGTCGACCTCGGAGCGGCAGTCATAGGCGTGCAGCGCGTCGTCGAAGCTGGCGAACACGTGGTTCTCGCCCGGCAGACCGTCGCGGACCTGGGTGAGGTAGTACACACCGATGATCATGTCCTGCGAGGGGATGTTGACCGGCTTGCCGGATGCCGGCGAGCGCAGGTTGTTCGCAGAGAGCATAAGCACGCGAGCCTCGGCCTGAGCCTGGCTGGACAGCGGCACGTGGACAGACATCTGGTCGCCGTCGAAGTCGGCGTTGAAGGGCGAGCAGACCAGCGGGTGCAGATGGATAGCCTTGCCCTCGACCAGCACCGGCTCAAAGGCCTGGATGGACAGACGGTGCAGGGTCGGTGCACGGTTGAGCAGCACGACGCGGCCGTCGATGACCTCTTCGAGGATATCCCACACAAAGGTGGCACCGCGGTCGATAGCGCGCTTGGCGCCCTTGATGTTCTCGACCTTGCCAAGCTCGACCAGGCGCTTCATGACGAAGGGCTTGAAGAGCTCCAGAGCCATGGTCTTGGGCAGACCGCACTGGTGCAGCAGCAGCTTGGGGTCGGTAACGATTACCGAACGGCCGGAGTAGTCGACACGCTTACCCAGCAGGTTCTGACGGAAACGACCCTGCTTGCCCTTGAGGGCCTCGGCGAGCGACTTGAGCGGGCGACCGCCACGGCCAGAGACCGGGCGACCACGACGGCCGTTGTCGAACAGGGCGTCCACGGACTCCTGGAGCATGCGCTTCTCGTTGTTCACGATGATCGCGGGGGCGTCCAAGTCGAGCAGGCGCTTGAGTCGGTTGTTACGGTTGATCACGCGACGGTACAGGTCGTTGAGGTCGGACGCAGCGAAGCGGCCGCCGTCGAGCTGGACCATCGGGCGCAGATCGGGCGGAATGACCGGGATGACGTCCAGGATCATGTTCGCGGGGCTGTTGCCGCCCTTCAGGAAGGCGTCAACGACCTCAAGGCGCTTAACGGCCTTCTCGCGCTTCTGCTTCTGGGAGTCCTCGTCGGCGATGATAGCCTTGAGCTTCTCGGCCTCGGAAGGAAGGTCGATGGCAGCGAGCAGGTCGCGGACGGCCTCGGCACCCATGCCACCCTTGAAGTACATGGAGTAGTAGCGGGTCATCTCGCGGAACAGCGGCTCATCGGAGATGAGGTCGCGCTCGGTGAGCTTCATGAAGGCGTTGAAGGCGTCCGTGCGGAGCTGCTTCTCGTCCTTGCACTCTTCCTCGATGTCGACGATGCCAGAGGCAATCTCCTCGGGGGTCAGCGGCTCCTCGTCGGAGAACTCGTCAAAGTTCTCGGGGTCGCCCTGCTCCTTGAGGGACTCGATCTGACGGGCGCACTCGGCATCGATCTCTTCCAGATCGGCGGCGAGCTCCTCGCGCAGGTCGTCGGCGTCGGCCTCGCGAGCCTCGTAGTCAACCTCGGTGATGATGTAGCTGGCAAAGTACAGAACCTTCTCGAGGTCCTTGGACTTGATGTCGAGCAAACGGCTCATCGGGAAGCTCGTGGGGCTCTTGAAGTACCAGATGTGGGACACGGGAGCGGCGAGCTCGATGTGGCCCATGCGGTCGCGACGCACCTTGGCCGAGGTGACCTCGACGCCGCAGCGCTCGCAGACGATGCCCTTAAAGCGGATGCCCTTGTACTTGCCGCAGGAGCACTCCCAGTCCTTGGCGGGACCGAAGATCTTCTCGCAGAACAGGCCGTCCTTCTCGGGCTTGAGGGTACGGTAATTGATGGTCTCCGGCTTCTTGACCTCACCGTGCGACCAGGAACGGATCTGGTCGGCGGAGGCAAGGGAGATCTTTACCGAGTCAAAATCAGTAGCTTCGAAATCTGCCACAGTCAACTACTCCTTATCAGTGGTCGTGGCGGCGACAGCCTCGGGCGCCTCGGTGGTCTCGGCGTCCTCGGCCTCGACGTCGGCGTCAACGCCGGCGAGCGCAGCCAGGTCGTCGAGAGCGGAGGTCTCCTCGGCGGTCACAGGTGCGGAGGCGTCCTCGTCGGCATCGTGCATGGGCTCGATGTCCAGTGCGAGGGAGCGAATCTCCTTGACGAGAACCTTGAAGGACTCGGGGATACCCGGGACAGGAACGTTCTCGCCCTTGACGATGGACTCGTAGGTCTTGACGCGGCCCACGGTATCGTCGGACTTGACGGTCAGGATCTCCTGCAGGACGTTGGAAGCACCGTAAGCGTACAGTGCCCAAACTTCCATCTCGCCGAAGCGCTGGCCGCCGAACTGGGCCTTGCCGCCCAGAGGCTGCTGGGTAACCAGGCTGTAAGGGCCGGTCGAGCGGGCGTGGATCTTGTCGTCGACCATGTGGCCGAGCTTGAGGATGTAGGACGTACCCACGGTAATGGGCTCGCGGAACTCCTCGCCGGTGCGGCCGTCGAACAGACGGGTCTTGCCGCGCTCGTCAAGCTGGGTGACGAACTCGGGGCGCATGTGATCGCCAAAGGCAGCGGTGGCCTTGTTGAGCATGTTCTTGTTGGCACGACGGATGACCTCGGCGATCTCGTCCTCCTTGGCGCCGTCGAAGACGGGCGTGGCGGTGAAGAACGGACCGGGGACGTACTTGTCGGAGTCGGCCTGCTCGGTATCCCAACCGCAGGCAGCAGCCCAGCCAAGGTGGCACTCGAGCAGCTGGCCGACGTTCATACGCGAAGGAACGCCCAGCGGGTTGAGGATAACGTCGATCGGGGTACCGTCAGCCATGTAGGGCATGTCCTCGACCGGCAGAACGTTACAGATAACACCCTTGTTGCCGTGACGGCCGGCGATCTTATCGCCCTGCTGGATCTTACGACGCTGGGCGACGTAGACGCGCACCTGCTCGTTGACGCCGGGGGCCAGATCGTCGCCGTTCTCGCGGCTAAAGCGGACGACGTCGATGACGCGGCCGTAAGCACCGTGAGGCATCTTAAGGGAGGTGTCGCGGACGTCGTGGGCCTTGGCACCGAAGATGGCGCGCAGCAGGCGCTCCTCGGCGGTCAGAGCGCTCTCGCCCTTAGGCGTGACCTTGCCGACCAGGATGTCGCCAGGGCCGACCTCGGCGCCGATGCGGATGATGCCGTCCTCGTCGAGGTTGGCAAGCATGTCCTCGGAGAGGTTCGGAATCTCGCGGGTGATCTCCTCGGGGCCGAGCTTGGTGTCGCGGGCGTCGATCTCGTGACGGGTGATGTTGATGGTCGTCAGCAGGTCCTCGGCCACCAGGCGCTCGGACACGACGATACCGTCCTCGTAGTTAAAGCCTTCCCACGGCATGTAGGCCACGGTGAGGTTCTGACCCAGTGCGAGCTCGCCGTGATCGGTCGAAGGACCGTCGGCCAGAGGCTCGCCCTGCTCAACGGTGTCACCGACGCGAACGAGCGGACGGTGGTTGATGCAGGTGGACTGGTTGGAGCGCTGATACTTGGCCAGATGATACTCATCCATGCCACCGGCATGCTTGACGATGATCTTGGCGGCGTCGGCAAAGATGACCTCGCCGGCGTTCTTGGCCAGGGTGACCTCGCCGGAGTCCAGAGCGGCGCGACGCTCCATGCCGGTACCGACATAGGGAGCGGCGGGGTGAACCAGCGGCACGGCCTGACGCTGCATGTTAGCGCCCATCAGCGTACGCTTGGCGTCGTCGTGCTCCAGGAACGGAATCAGCGTGGCTGCGACGGAGAGCATCTGACGCGGGGAGACGTCCATGTAGTCGACGTCCTCGACGGGCACGTCGGCGGGAGCGCCGAAGGAGCCGTCGAAGTCGCGGGTACGGGCGATCACGGTGTGCGGACGGACGATCTTGCCCTCGGCATCGGTCGTGATGAACTCGTTGGTCTTGGGATCGAGCGGCGTGTTGGCCGGCGCGATGACGTGCTTCTCTTCCTCGTCGGCGGTCATCCAGTCGATCTGGTCGGTGGCAACGCCGTTCTCGACGCGACGGAACGGGGCCTCGATGAAGCCGTACTCGTTGACGCGGGCGTAGAGGGCGAGCGAGCCGATCAGGCCGATGTTGGGGCCTTCGGGGGTTTCGATCGGGCACATACGGCTGTAGTGCGAGTTGTGGACGTCGCGGACGGCCGTCGGCACGTTGGTGCGGCGGCTGGAGCCGGACTTGTGGCCGGCAAGACCGCCAGGGCCGAGTGCGGACAGACGGCGCTTGTGGGTCAGACCGGTCAGGGGGTTCGCCTGGTCCATGAACTGCGAGAGCTGCGAGGAACCGAAGAACTCCTTGATGGAGGCCACGATCGGGCGGATGTTGATGAGCGACTGCGGGGTGATCTCGTCGATGTCCTGGGAGCTCATGCGCTCACGGACGACGCGCTCCATACGGCTCATGCCGATACGGAACTGGTTGGCGACGAGCTCGCCGACGGTGCGAATGCGGCGGTTGCCGAAGTGGGCGATGTCGTCGACCTTGAAGCCCTGCTCGCCGGCAGCGAGGGACAGGAGGTAGCGCAGCGTCGCGACGATATCCTCGTCGGTGAGCACCGTGACCTCTTCCTCGGTGGTGAGGTTGAGCTTCTTGTTGACCTTGTAACGACCGACGCGGGCCAGATCGTAGCGCTGCGGGTTAAAGAGCAGGCCCTCGAGCAGGCTGCGGGAAGCGTCCACGGTGGGAGGCTCGCCCGGGCGCAGGCGACGGTAGATCTCGATAAGGGCGTCCTCGCGGGTGAGGGCGGTGTCGCGCTCCAGGGTGCGCTTAATGACATCGGAGTTGCCGAGCAGCTCGATGATGTCGTCGTTGGTGACGGCGATGCCAAGGGCGCGCAGGAACATCGTGGCGCTCTGCTTGCGTTTGCGGTCGATGGAGACCATGAGCTGGTCGCGCTTGTCGACCTCAAACTCGAGCCATGCACCGCGGGACGGGATGATCTGGGCCTTGTAGATCTGCTTGCCCGAATCCATCTCGGAGCTGTAGTACACACCCGGGGAGCGGACGAGCTGCGAGACGACGATACGCTCGGTACCGTTGATGATGAAGGTGCCCTGATCGGTCATCATGGGGAAGTCGCCCATGAAGACCTCGCTTTCCTTGATCTCATGGGTGTCCCGGTTGGTCAGGCGCACAGTGACTTTCAGGGGCGCGGCATAGGTGGCATCGCGCTCCTTGCACTTTTCCACGGTGTACTTGGGCTTGTCGTCGAGCGAAT
>UROR01000129.1 GCA_900549535.1 uncultured Collinsella sp.
ATACCAGCCGTTGAGCTTTCTTTTGGGCGAACGCTGGCTCGACCAGATGATGCCGCTGTTTGAGCGCCTGGTTGTGCGCGAGGGCGCGGGTCCGGTTCCTGTGTTCGTGGCGTCCATGGAGCTCATGGAGCAGTTGACGGGATTTAACGTGACGCGCGGTGCGCTCGCGGCGTTCCGTCGCCCGCGACAGATTCCGGTTGATGAGTTCTTGGGCGGCGTCATCGAGGCGGCGGGGGAGCGCCCGGTGCGCGTATGCGTGCTCGAGGGTATTGTCGACCACACGAACGTGGGCGCGATTTTCCGCTCGGCCGCCGCGCTCAATGTCGATGGCATTCTGGTGAGCCCTACGTGCTGTGACCCGCTGTACCGTCGATCGGCCCGCGTGAGCATGGGCACGGTGTTCCAGGTGCCCTGGACGCGCATTGGCAGCGAGGCGCGCGTATGGCCGCATGATGGGCTGGCGGCGCTGCACCATGCCGGGTTCTCATGTGCCGCCATGGCGCTGACGGATGATTCCGTTTCGCTGGACGATCCGGCGCTGCAGGAGATTGACCGCCTGGCGATCTTTATGGGCACCGAGGGTGCCGGCCTGGGCGCCAAGACTATTTCCGGCTGCGACCGGGCCGTGCGCATTCCGATGGCGCACGGGGTCGATTCGCTCAACGTGGCCGCGGCGAGTGCCGTCGCCTTTTGGCAGCTATGCCCGCACGTGAGCAATGAGTATCACTACCAGCCGGGTTTGTATCACTAGGCAGTTATTCCGCACCGTGCTCTAATTCGGGGCGTTTCGGTCGCTGCCAGTCGGTGCTAAGCTGGTTTTGGCTTTGGTTTTAAATTGCTGTTTTACTGTTTGACGTATGCGTGTGGGGAGGGCGTGTGGCTAAGAAATCTACGGCTATCGATGTGACGCAAGGTGTCATTTGGCAGCAATTGCTGTCGCTGTGCGTTCCCATCTTTTTTAGTTCGTTTTTTCAGCAGGCCTACACGCTAATCGGCACCTATATCGTCGGTCAGTTTGGCGGCAAGCTCGCGCTGGGTGGCATTCAGGCCACGATGGTGCTTACGGAGCTCTGCATCGGCTTTTGTGTCGGCGTCGGTGCCGGCTGCGCGGTCATTACGGGCCAGTTTTTTGGCCAGCACGATGACGAGCGCCTGAGCCGATCGGTCCATACGGCTATGACGCTCGCGCTGGTGGGCGGTATCGTTTTCTCGATTCTTGGCATAGTGTTCGTTGAGCCCATGCTGGTGCTTATGAACACGCCGCACGAGCTACTTGCCGAGGGCGTTGCCTATGCTCGCTGTTATTTTGCCGCGATGGTTGCGGCACTGCTGCTTAATATGGGAACCGCACTGCTGCGTGCCGTGGGCGACACGCGCGGGCCTGCCGTGATTATTGCCTCTGGCTGCCTGGTTAACGTGGTGCTGGATATCATCTTTGTCGCTGTGTTGCATATGGAGGCGCTGGGCTGCGGCATCGCAGTGGCTCTGACCATTTGCTCCAATGCAACGATGATTGTGATTCGCATGATGCACGCACCGGGTGCGTGGCGGCTTTCGCTGTTTAAGCTCGGCATCGATCGCGGTATTTGCAAGAGTATGATCTCGTGTGGTCTGCCACTCGGTTTTCAATCGGCTGCCTATTCGATATCGAACGTGCTGATTCAGGTGTCGGTGAATTCGTTTGGCGCCGATGTCACGACTGCTTGGGGTCTATCTGGGCGCCTGGATGGCATTATCTGGATGGTGACCGAGGCGCTCGGCGTATCGATCACTACGTTCTCGGCGCAGAACTTTGGCGCGCGCAACTACGAGCGCATGCGCAAGGGCTACCATACGTCGCTCGTGCTGTCGTTTATGCTCATTGGTGGCCTGTCTGCCGTGCTGCTTGTGTTCTCGGGTCCGTTGTCGCGTTTGTTCATCGACGATGCCGCGATTTCGGCCTACACCACGACGATTCTTCATTTCATCGCGCCGTTCTACGCGATCTTCTCGATTATCGAAAACGCGTCGGGCTCCATTCGCGGTGCCGGCGTGAGCTTGCAACCCATGCTGCTCACGATTTTTGGCACCGTCGTGCTCAGGGTGATCTGGGTGTTTGCGATTATGCCGTTCGATCCGTCGCTTGAGCACCTGCTGCTGGTTTACCCCGCAACCTGGCTCATCACGGCCACGATGTTTACTATCTACCACCACAGTGGCAACTGGCTCGGCCGCGCCACTGCCTAATGATCTCTGGGGGACGGAGGAAAACCGACCATTGCTCCCCGTCGTGATGTCGATGATCCGTTTTCCTCCGTCCCCTTCGGATCATTTAGTATTCGATGCCTTGGCGGGCTAGGAGGCCTTCGTCGAAGTAGTGTTTGACTGGGCGCATTTCGGTTACTAGGTCGGCAAGGTCGGCGAGGGGCAGCAATCCGCGGCCGGTGAGCACGAGCTCCGTGGTGGTCGGTTTCATCGCGATTAACGCTTCGACATCTTCGCGCGTCACAAAGTCGCGGCGCGTGGCCTCGCCGAGTTCGTCCAAAATCAGAACGTCGACCTGTGATATCTGCTCGCGTGCGAGCTCCATGATCTGCTCGGCGCAAGCCTCGGGCGTGTCGCGATCGGCCTGTACAATGCGCAGTCCCAGGCGCGGCGCGGCATCGTGTTCGGCGCAGTGCAGCTTCTTGGCAGACTGCAGCATGAGTACGTTGAGACCATAACCTGTGGCACGCAAAGCCAGCCCCAAGGCGGCCGTGGTTTTGCCCTTTCCGTCGCCCGTGTAGATTTGAACCTTGCCTACTTCCAGTGATGCCATCTCTGTCCTTTCGTGCCCGGCGTCGGTTTATCGCCGTCTGGGTTGGGTATTCTAGATAGCATTATCAACCCCAGTAGATGGAGTTCAAGCAGATGGAGATGGATGACAACAAACGTAGACGGAATATGATCCTCTACGTGCTCATCGCCTTCGTCGTCTACCTCGTGCTCTCGACCGTTCTGTTCCCCAACATCGGTCACACGCAGCAGATTACGAAGACCGATTACTCGACGTTTGTCAAAGCGCTCGATAAGAAGAGCGTCGATAAGGTCGAATACAACACGGACGATTACACCATTTATTACACCAAAAAGGGCGAGGACGAGAATATCGCCTACAAGACGACCGGCGTGCCGAATGATGCGGGTTTTACCGATCGCGTGCTTGAATCCGGTGCGTCCCTGGAGTCGGTCGTTCCCGATAAAAACTCGGGTCTGATGACCTACTACCTGCTCACGCTCATTCTTCCCATGGCGATTTTCTTCCTGATTGGCTGGTGGCTCAACCGCCGCATGAAGAAGGCTATGGGCGATGACGGCCCGTCGATGAACTTTGGCGGCGGTGGTTTTGGCGGCGGCGGATTGGGCAAGTCCGGCGCGCGCGTGATCGCCTCCAAGGACGTGGGCGTGACCTTTAAGGACGTCGCCGGCCAGGAAGAGGCCAAGGAGTCCCTCAAGGAGGTCGTCGACTTTCTGGAGAATCCGCAGCGCTACGAGGAGATCGGCGCCAAGCTGCCGCGCGGCGCTCTTCTTGTGGGCCCTCCGGGCACTGGTAAGACCCTGCTTGCCAAGGCTGTGGCCGGCGAAGCTGGTGTTCCGTTCTTTAGTATTTCTGGTTCTGAGTTCGTCGAGATGTTCGTCGGCCGTGGCGCTGCCAAGGTGCGCGATCTGTTTAAGCAGGCCAAGGAAAAGGCCCCGTGTATCGTCTTTATCGATGAGATCTATACCATCGGTAAGAAGCGCGATGGCGGCGGCTTTAGCGGCAACGACGAGCGCGAGCAGACGCTCAACCAGCTGCTGACCGAGATGGACGGCTTTGATAACCATAAGGGTATCGTCGTCCTCGCTGCAACGAACCGTCCTGACAGCCTTGACCCGGCCCTGCTACGTCCCGGCCGCTTTGACCGCCGCATTCCCGTTGAGCTGCCCGATCTGACCGGCCGCAAGAACATCCTTGAGCTCCATGCCAAGAGCGTTAAGACGCAGCCGCCGATCGACCTGACTGCGATCGCCCGCGCGACGCCCGGCGCCTCTGGTGCCGACCTGGCCAATATCATCAACGAGGGTGCCCTGCGCGCCGTCCGCGAGGGTCGCAAGCGCGCGACGCAGGATGATTTTGAGGAGTCGGTGGAAGTCGTCATTGCCGGACAGCAGCGTAAATCCACGGTGCTGTCCGACCACGAGAAGCAGGTCGTTTCCTATCACGAGATCGGCCATGCCATCGTCGCCGCCCGCCAAAAGGGCTCCGCCCCGGTCACCAAGATCACCATCGTGCCGCGCACGAGTGGCGCTCTGGGCTACACCATGCAGGTCGAGGAGGACGAGCGCTTCCTGACGACGCGCCAGGAGGTCTTGGACAAGCTCGCCGTCTATTGTGGCGGCCGTGCGGCCGAGGAGCTCATCTTTGGCGAGATGACGACCGGTGCCGCCAACGATATCGAGCAGGCCACCAAGCTCGCCCGCAACATGGTGACGCGCTTTGGTATGTCCGACGAGTTTGGCATGATGGCGCTCGGTACCGTCCAGAATGCGTATCTCAACCAGGACACGTCGCTCACCTGCGCCCCCGGTACGGCCGAGCGCGTGGACGCAATTGTCGCCAAGCTGATCGAGGATGCGCACGAACGCGCCCTGCAGATCCTCAAGGAGAACAAGTTCAAGCTCCATGAGCTCGCTCGTTACCTGTACAAGAAGGAGACGATCACGGGCGAGGAGTTCATGAATCTCCTCACGCGCGAGAATCCGCTGATGCCGAAGCAGTAGTAAAGCCGCGGCCGAGCCAGTAAACGCCGACGCCTCATTTGAGTTTCTATCTCAAATGGGGCGTTTTGTATGGGAGGGATATGTATGAAGATCGTGGTGAGCGCCTGCTTGATGGGTGAGAGTTGTAAGTATAACGGGCTCGATAATTACCACTGTGCGTTGGTCGAGGCCTGCGAGCGTACGGGGACCGAGGTCCTGTTGGTGTGCCCCGAGGTCTTTGGCGGCCTGCCCACGCCGCGTAAGCCGTCCGAGATTGTGAACGGCGAGGTCCGTACCTGCGAGGGTGTGTCGGTCGATCGCGAGTTTCGCCTGGGCGCCCAGCGCGCACTCGATATGTGCGAGCAGGCGGGCGGCCCGTCCGAGATCACTGCATGCATCCTTCAGGATCGTAGCCCCTCGTGTGGCGCTGGCCGCATCTGCGACGGAACGTTCAGCGGCAAACTCACACCGGGCAACGGTGTCTTCGTCGACCTTCTGCTCCGCCACGGTTATCGCGTGATTCCGGCAAGCGAGTTCGACCCCAGCATGCTGGAGCAATAAAAAACCACCACAAAGGTGCCTGTCCCCTTTGTGGTGGTTTTGGCCTAGAGCTAGAGCGTGTGGCCGTAGGCGTCGGCGGCCTTGATAGCGGCGGCGAATTTTTCGTCCGTGAAGGTCTCGGTGTTTCCCTGCTTCCAAT
>UROR01000130.1 GCA_900549535.1 uncultured Collinsella sp.
TCGCGCGGCATGTGGATAATCGGCACCTTCGTAAACGTCTGAATCTGGTCGTAGAAGTAGTGCGACGTGTTGCAGGGAATCGCTATGTGCGCGCAGCCCAGCGACTCGAGCGCCTGAGCGCACTCTTTCATGGTCGCCAGCAGCTCGGCATGCTCGCCGGTCTTGATGGCCAGCGTACGGTCGGGCATGGTCGACTTGGAAAGCACCACCATGTCGATATGCTCCTGGTCACAGGTAGCAGCCGTATGACGCACGACCTGGTCGTAGTAATACGACGTGGCCTCGGCGCCCATGCCGCCGATAACTCCCAGCTTTTCCATCGCCGCCTCCTTGGTGACGCCCACGCAATTGCGCGTATCATACCCGCGCCCGCCCGATACACACCGGACGGGCGCCACACTCGTCTACTTGTAATACGTCTTGAACAGCTTAAAGTGGCGCAACTTGGTGTGCCACATGCGCAGCCAGCGGTTAAAGACAAAGTCGCCCTTCATAAACGAAGGGTCGGCGCCCTTGCCTTCCTTGTCCAGGCGATGCACCTTAGCGCGCAGCTCGGGATCCTTGACGTACTTGTCGACGACGCCCATGGGGACGACCATCCACAGCGCCTCGTCCTGCGCCGTCACAAACTCCGGCTCAAACGGGCGGTTATAGACGTACTCATCCACCACGTATTTGGCAACGTTAAAGCCACTATTGGTGACATAGTAATTACTGCGTCCCTGACGCGTGTTGAAGTCGAAGAACTTAAACGAGCCATCGCGCTGGTCGTACTTGACGTCGAAGTTGGAGAAGCCCGTAAACTTAAGGTCCTCAAGCAGCTTGCGCACGCCACCCATGAGCTCGTCGTTGGGCTCAGTGATGATGCAGGCGTGGTTGCCGACACCATGGGGCTGATGCTCCTCGAGCAGCACATGGCCCAGGCACATCATGCGGACCTTACCGTTGCGGTCGGAATAGCTGGTGAGCACCCGCATGTACTCGTCGTTGCCGGGCACGCGGTCCTGCAAGATGAGGTCATCGGTGTAGCCGCTGGCGTACACATCGCGAATGACCTGCTCCAGCTCGGCGCGATCGGCAATCTCGTAGGCCTTCTTCTGACCCTCGAATTCGTGCTCCCACCACATGATGCCGTCAGAGGGCTTCAGAATCATCGGGAAGGGAAAGTCAATCTGGTCGAGCGCCTCGGCGGAAGCCTCGCCCTGAGCGTTGAGCATCGCCATGGTAAAGGTAAACGTGTGCGGATAGGGCACACCGTGCTTCTCGCACAGCTCGTAGAAGATCTCCTTTTTCTGGCACTGCTCGAGCATGCTGTAGGGCGCATAGGGCGCGATGACGTTCGAGGCAAGCTGGCCGGCGTCCTGAGCCTGCGCGGCGAGCGCGACGTAGTTGTCGCCGCAGCCCATGAGAATAATCTTCTTATCAGGATTGGCCTGTGCGACGCCGTTAACGGTCTCGATCATGACCGGCATGGTGTCGATATCCACGTTGGGCGTGTAATCGATAATTTGGCTGCGATACGCGGGACCGGTCTGGTACTTGCCAAAAACCAGGCTCTTAACCTGATACTCCTCGTAGAAAGCGCGCGCCACCGAATACGCGTTGATGTCGCCGCCGAGCAGCACGGGGATAAACTCGCGCTCTGTAAACTGCAATGCCATGGAAACTTCCTATCTAGAACTGCCCACACGACGGGCGGTCTTTGTGCAACTGATTTATTCTAGCGTGCCGAGCCGCCGGCACCCAAAGCTCCACCGTATCTATGGCAATCGGCGTAATTATCCAGCACGAAGGCGGCGATCGCCGGTGTACGACAACGGGCAATGAACCCACCGTTGTTGTAGGATTCAACATGTTGCCCGCCCCGTCGAAAGGTACACTGTGCCCCAGGCTCATCCGATCAACAACCCCATCATTGACGCCGCAAAGCGCGAACTTGCGGATCGCGCCCAGATGGCAGCTCCCCTACGCACCGCAAACGATGCTTACAACGGGCCTACCCGCATCGTCTCAATCAACACGTCGGAGCACAAAGGCACGCGTAAGTCACCCGTCGCCGACGGGCACGACACCGTCATCGAGCAGTTTGGCCTCGCCTCCGATGCGCACGCCGGACATTGGCACCGCCAGGTCTCCTTTATAGCTGCAGAGTCTATCCAGACGGCGCAGGCGCGCGGGCTCGATGTGCACGAGGGCGACTTTGGTGAGAACTTCACAACCCAGGGCATCAACCTGCTCTCGCTCCCTCTGGGAACGCAGCTCAAGATTGGCAGCGAAGTACTCGTCGAAATCAGCCAGATCGGCAAAGTCTGCCACACCCGCTGTGCCATCTACTATCTCGCCGGCGACTGTATCTTCCCCCACGAGGGCATTTTTGGCGTCGTGCTGCAGGGCGGAGAAGTCCATATCGGTGACGACATACAGGTGGTCAGGCTCGGCGACGGTACCTGTTCCTTCACTCCCGCCGAGGCACTCAAAGAGGTGGAGCAGGCTCGTCGCGAAGGGACCCTGTAGTTGCAAAACCCCACGTTAAGGTAGCTTTTACAGCCAAAAATCCCGTTGCAACAGGGTGCCGTAACGTTAAAGTTGAACTCTATGGTTTCTCAACAATTCACCATTCCCGCAGGTCAAGGCCAAAACCTCAAGTTCAACTTGACCCTTTAGAACCTTTAAGGTTCAAGTTGAGGTCGAAAGCAGTAGTAGAATACACTTCGACCAATAACCTACGATTGATTGCAGAGGGACTGGATGCAGCATTCGAACCATCGCACCGCAGCGCTCGTCGCGTCGAAGCCGGCTCGTATCATCACGAGCGCCGCGCTCGCCGTTGCGCTGACGGCCACGCCGATGCTCTCCCCCGTCGCGGCCTATGCCGCCTCGCAGGCAACGCAGGATCAGCTTTCCGCCGCCCAGAAAAAAATCGAGGACGCTACGAGCGCCTACAACGACGCCCGAACCAAGCTCGAGGATCTGCAAAAGCAGATCGACTCCAATGAGGCGAACATCGATAAGATCGAGGCCGAGCTACCCGAGCAGCAGGCCAAGGCAAGCTCCGCCATGCGCGATCTGTATAAGTACCAGAAGGGCACCAGCCCCATCGTGAGCTTCCTGGTAAACACGCAGAGCTTGGGTGACTTTATCACCACCTGCAAATACACCAACCAGATTACGAGCTCGAGCGTCGACGAAATCGAAGAGCTTAACAAGATGCAGACCGAGCTCGAGCAGAACAAAACCGAGCTCGATCAGGCCAAGTCTCAGCTCGAGGGCGAGCAAAAGAATGCCGAGGACGCGCTGGCGCAGGCACAGCAGCTCCGCAGCGAGGCGCAGGCAAAGGCTGAGCAGGAAAATGCCGCCGAGCTGGCAAAGCTCGAGGCCGACAAGGCCGCTGCCGCCGAGAAGATCTCGGGTACCGGCGTGAGTGGCAATAACTCCAACAGTCAGGCCACCAACTCCAACACCACCATCGACACCACGCCGAACAGTCCCAACAGCGGCAATTCCGATTACGACTCGTTCATTAACGAGTGGACGAGCCGCATCGACAACTACCTTGCCGGCTCCCCTATGGCAGGCCAGGGCTACAACTTTGCCGTTGCCGCCTGGAATACCGGCGTCGATCCCCGTTGGTCCCCCGCCATCGCCTGCATCGAGAGCAGCAAGGGCCTCTATTGCGCCGGCTCCTATAACGCCTGGGGCTGGAGTGCCCGCGGCGGCGGTTGGCGTAGCTTTGGCAGCTGGAGCGAGAGCGTCTCTGCCCACGTTGCCTACCTGGGCGCCAACTATGGCTCCACGCTTACCCCGGCAGCCGCCAAGAAGTACTGCCCGCCCACGTGGCAGGACTGGTACAACAAGGTCGCCAATCAAATGAACCGTATTTAGGTGCAACTGCAAAGGGCCCCAGACGGGGCCCTTTTCGATTATCTAAGAGACGACACCGGTCGCGTTACCGATAACAACGACGACGCACATGACGGCAAACATAAACCCGAGTGCCTTGAACCATAGTTCGACAAAAGCACTCCCCCGATACCGATCGAGAACGGGAAAACGACGTCGAAGCCTACGCCGGTCGAGCATTCCGAATGTAATGAGCAGCACCAGGCCATCGACCATAAAGAAATACTCAAGTGCCAAAAACCACGTTGGATAGTTTCGGTTTTCGCTCGTCGGCGTAAATACCGCAAAATGGCTGCCCATCAGCAGCAACAATGTTGTCGCATAGACGCATCCATTCCATATGCGCCCCACGGGCTCGGGGATACGCGAGAGCAGACGCGCACATTTGGACGTCACGAGAGAGACGATCGAACGCCGTCTTGCAGAAGACGGAAGCGTGAAGGCAACCGGCTGCTGTACCCGTTGCACCTGTGGCACCGCGGCCCGGGGCACGCTGGCAGCAGAAAAGGTCACGGGCGACGGTGCAGGGAGACATAGCTCATATGCCGCACGCGCAGCATGCCCCAGTGCCTTTGCACTCGCAAAGCGCTTAGCCGGATCGAGCGCCATCGCCATGCAAATCACATCCGCCAGCGGAACGGGAATGCCATGCGCCTCGCATTGCTCACGTATGTCCCGCCCCGGTTTGGGGTCAGTTCCCGTCAGGCAAAAGAACAGCAGTGCGCCAAGCGCGTAAATATCGCTGCGGACGCTCGTCTGCCCAAACCCAAACTGCTCGGGCGGCGCATAGGAACGCGTGCCAAACTTGACGGTGTCGGCGTCGGCGCCATCGCGCCAAACGCGCGCGATTCCCAGGTCAATAATCACCAGCGACGAGAAGGTCATGCCAGCATCGGCCGTATACCTCACGCCCGATACGATGATGTTCGAGGGTTTAAGATCGCGGTGGATCACCGGTGTCGCCGCCTCCCCCGCCGCCGCAAAGCCGGCATGGAGCTCGCTCACCGCATCACACAGGACGGGATATAGCACACGGGCATAATCGGGCGTCGCGCCCAGGCGCCCCACGAGCGCCTCGAGCGTCTCACCTTCGACATATTCCATCACCACATCGAGCTC
Organism: uncultured Collinsella sp.; assembly: GCA_900549535.1. Taxonomy (GTDB): domain Bacteria; phylum Actinomycetota; class Coriobacteriia; order Coriobacteriales; family Coriobacteriaceae; genus Collinsella. The sequence continues at coordinate 5,020 of UROR01000130.1, forward strand.
CTCGCCCGCGCGGCGGCAATCGACAATCCGGGGTAAGTGTTCAAAACGGCGTCCGGCCCGCTGAGCCGCAAACAGGCGCTCGTAGGCCCCGCCAATCTGCGCCGAAGCATCGATGCGCTTGCGGACAAAGGGACCGAGAGACCCGCCGCCAGAACCCTCAAAATAGACGAGTTCGGTCGTCTCGACATCCGAGCACTTGAGCACACGCTCCACACGATAGCTGTCATCGCGGTCGAGCGACGCCAAATGCTCGACAAGTGAAGCAGTCAGTTCATCATCGGAATATGTTGGGCTCTG
>UROR01000131.1 GCA_900549535.1 uncultured Collinsella sp.
AAACCACGGGGGCGGCCACCACAGGGGCCCCGCGGCCGCCGTTGGCAAAGAAGGCGCCCGGTTTCATCGCGGCGAAGAACTCGGCGTTCGCCAGGCCGCGGGTCTCGGGTGTGCTGGGCATAAAGGATGCGACGATGTCAGCCTCGGCCAGGCGCTCGGACAGGGCATCCATACCGTCCATGTCCTCAAACACAATGGGGTAGACGAGCGGGTGGCGCTTGATGCCGCGGACGTGCGCACCCATGTTGCGGCAGAGCGTGGCAAAGTGGCCGCCAATGTCGCCCGCGCCCAGCACCAGCACATTGGCGTTTTTGAGCGAGGTGACCGGCCCCAAATCCTCCCAGCGATGCTCGCGCTGCAGGTCCTGGTAGCCGGGCAGGCGCTTCATCATGGAAAGGACCATGGCAAACATGTGCTCGCTCACGGCCTGACCGTAGGCGCCGATCGAGCAAGACAGCTTGGCTTCAGCCGGCACGGTGCCGGCGGCCAAGTAATCGTCATAGCCGGCGGTCTGCAATTGCAACAGCTGGAGATGCTCGCATGCGGTAAGCAAGGCAGGGTCTATGTTGCCCAAGATCACGTCGGCATCGGCGACCTGCTCGTGCGTGGCGGCGTCGGCGCTCGTGTAGATAAAGTCCTCGCCCGGAGCACTCGACTCAAGAATTGCGCGATGGCGGTCATTGACGGGCAGCAAAACCAGGATGTTCACTAGCGGTCCTCTCCGCTCGACTTGCCAAAAAGGGACAGGTTTATTTTGGCAGGTTTTATCAGGCAAAACGTTTAAATAAAACGCCGGATGCAAGACGAGCGTGCCCGTCAGCATCCGGCGTATCCACGGCTACCAGCTCAGCAGCTCGTAACCATCCTCGGTCACCACGAGTTGTACCTCGCACTGGGCCGAATCGCTACCGTCCTTGGTGCGCACGCACCAGCCATCGCCCTTGCTGATCTTAATGTCGGGCGCTCCGGCGTTGACCATGGGCTCGATGGTAAAGACCATGCCCGGAGCCATGATGGTGTCCACATCGGGCGCCTCGGTGGTAAAGCCCACAAACGGGTCCTCGTGGAACTCCTTACCGATGCCGTGTCCACCGTACTCGCGCACCACGCTAAAGCCGGCGTCCTCGACCGTCTTTTGCACGGCCTCGGCCATCACGGACAACGGCAGCCATGGCTTGACGGCTGTCAGGCCCGCCTCCACGCTGGCGCGGGTGACGTCGACCAGGCGCTGGCGCTCGGCCGAGACCTCGCCGATACAGAACATGCGGCTCGAGTCGCTAAAGTAACCGTCCAGGATCGTGGAGCAGTCCACGTTGATGATGTCGCCCTCGTGCAGCACATCCGCATCGCAGGGGATACCGTGGCAGACGACGTCGTTGATCGAGGTGCACACGCTCTTGGGATAGCCCTCGTAGTTGAGGTCGGCCGGCGTGCCGCCGTGCTCAACGGTGTAGTCGTAGATCATCTGGTCGATCTGGTTGGTGGTCATGCCCGCGGCGATGTGTTCGCCTACGTAATCGAGCACGCCCACGTTGATAGCGGCCGAGCGCTTGATGCCCTCGATATCGGCGGGTGTCTTGTAGAGCGTGCGAGGCAGAACCTCCCAGCCCTCTTCCCACAAGCGCTCGAGGCGCTCATCAAAGGCGCTATGGCATTTCTTGTATTTCTTGCCGCTGCCGCACCAGCAAGCGTCGTTGCGGCCAGGCACGGGTCCTTTGTCATACATGGCTAACTTCCTTTCATCCGCAGCTAGTATAGCCCACCCACGCGTCCATAAAAGTTGCGGTGATATAGTTCCGATTTAAGCGGTTTAACAGCATAAATAGGAACTATATCACCGCAACTGATGGAGCGGGATGGCGGGCACTAGCTGCTGCGTGGTTTTGCTAGTAGCTCACCTGGCAAGGGATGCCGAGGACGCGCACGCGCGCAGCAATGGCGTCGAGCACCTCGGGCGCCGCTTTGGCAAGGCCGGCGACCGGTGTCTCGCGCGCTACCGTGTAGATGGTCGCTTCTTGTGGGCGAATGCGCTCAAGCGCCGCGAGCCAGGGGGCAACGTACTCCTCGCCGGTGTTGTCGATGAGCTTGCCCTGATACTCGCCGGTCAAAAAGATCGTCTGGATAATAACGTGACCGTCAAAGCTTGCGAACGTTTCGATCTGGTGCTCGACGTCGTAGGGGCCAACAGGCTGGTCGAGCAGCTGGATAAACGTCGGGTCGACGGTATCGAGCTTGAGGATGTTGTCGTCGACCATCATGAGCGCGTCGTGCACCTGGGGGCGGTCGGCGCGCGTGCCGTTGGAGAGCACGGCGATCTTGGAGTTTGGGGCAAGCTCGTCGCGCAACGCGACGGCGCCGGCGATGGCCTGCGGAAACTCCGGTGCGGCAGTGGGCTCGCCGTTGCCTGCGAAGGTGATCACATCGGGGAGCTCGCCCTCGGCTGCCATCTCGCGCAGCTTTGCCTCGAGCGCGTCGAGTACCACGGCAGCTGTGTTGTACGGCTCATGACAGGGGCGCTCGGCGTTGAGGCCGTTTTCGCAGTAAATGCAGTCGAACGTGCAGATTTTGCCGCTGGCCGGCATCATGTTGACGCCGAGCGAGAGACCAAGGCGACGGCTGCGAACGGGCCCAAAGATGGGGCTGGCATTCAAAAACGTAGACATAGGCATATGCTCCTCAAGACAATTGTGCCTAAGCATAGCATCGGCTCCAAAGCAAGGTGCGGGCTCTTGCTTTACAAGTTTCGTTTTTTCACGTCGCTCATTATGCCGTGCCATGAAAAGCCTCGGGTCGGGTAAAGTTAATCTGTTAACAAGGCGTAAGGCAATGCGGGTCCATCCAACCGCACTGACGTGCAACTGGATGAGCATTGATGATGGGGGCGCAACATGGATTTTACGGTAGAGAATGCGGGCACCACGATTGCCTGTCGCGAATATGCCGGCTCGGATGTGTCGCCTGATACTCCTGCCTTGGTGTGCGTGCACGGCGCTTGTGTCGACGGCACATTTTTTGACGGTATCGCTTGTGAGCTCAGTCGCAACTACCGCGTAATTGCCTACGACCGCCGCGGCTGTGGTGGCAGCAGCGAAGCGGCAGACGGCAGCTATGATCTTGCCGCTCAGGCCGCCGACCTGCAAGCCGTGATCGAACACGTTGGCGCTCCGACAAATGTGCTTGCGCACAGCGCCGGTACGTTGGTGGCGCTGGAGCTTCTTCGCACCGAACCCCATCTCGTCGCCCGTGCGATTCTGCATGAGCCGGCTGTGTCGGCCGAAGGCGTCGGCATGGGCGCAGCTCCGGTTTTGCTCGATATGATTGCGGCTGGAAAGGTTTCAAGGGCGCTCCGGCTTTTCTTGGGAGCCCTTGGCGACTTGGACCCCGAGGCTCCCGGGACGACCGAAGCGGAAGTCAAACATGCCCTGCGCAATGGTCGTTGCTTTATGGCGAACGAATATGGAACAAATATGACTTACGTTCCCAATTGGGATAGTGTCTGCGCATCGAAGTCCGTTGCTGCTGTGCTTCTCGGCGAGCTTTCGCTCGGTACGCCCCGCGAGGCTGGTACGCGAGCGGCTGCCGAATATCTCGATTGCCCCCTTGTGACGATCCCGGGCGCGCATAACGGTTTGCGCGATCGCCCCGTTACGGCGGCAAACGCCGTTCGCGACGTCTTGGAGCGTTAGCACGCTCGATGACCTGCGGGGAGAGGGGCTGTTAGCGTTTCGTCATTGTTAACGAATGCGCCCATAACCGCGCGCCCGCGGCTCCATTACCGCCGTTTGTCAGGTCATAAAAATGTAACGATAATCGCGCGTTTGCCTTCAGCTGTTAGATGTTACCCTTGTACCAATTGATATGCACCGTTGCCGTGCGTAACGATAGGAAGGGCCCCATATGCTCAATAATCACGAGGTCAATCTAACCGACGAGGAGGCTGCCGCCGAGGTCGCCCGCGTCGCGAAGACCTACCCCGTGGTGCGTTTGCTGTCGGCCGATCAGATTAAGAGCGAGCCTAACTGCCTGCTCGCCGGCAATCGGTGCCCTTGTCTGCGTCAGTCGAGTCTTGAGGCCTTGGCAGATTCCGATGAGGTGTCGGAGCAGCTGCTCAATGATGGTACCGAGTACCGCGCTCGCCTGCGCCCTCTGAAGGTTGAGGGCGAGCCTCACGTCCTGCTGATGGTGCGTCCGATCGATGAGCAAGAGGCTGCAGAAGAGGACCTCGTCTACACCGATGTGCTGACGAGTGTGCGCAATCGCCGATATTACGAGGAAAAGCTCCGTAGCGCCCGCATGAATGCCGGCGTTGCGGTGATCGACCTTGATGATTTTAGGGTCTTCAACGATACGTGTGGCCGTCATGCCGGCGACCTTGCGCTCGGTGCTGTGGCGACAGCCATACGCAGCGGAATTCGTTCGACTGACGAGCTCGTACGCTATGGCTGCGACAAGTTTGTGGTCGTCATGCCCAATATTCCCTCCGATGACTTCACCCGTCGCCTGCATCAGGTGTCCGATGCCGTTCATGCCACGATTGTTCCGGGCCATGAGTACGTGAGCTTGACGGCATGTGTTGGTGGCGTTCGCATTCATGGCGAGACGGTCGATGAGGGCGTTGGCCGCGCTGTCCAGTTACTGAGCCGCGCTAAGGCAAAAGCCGGTACGGTCGTGACCGATGCCGATTCCATCGAAGCCTTCCAAAGCGAAAAGCCTTTGGTGCTTATTGTCGATGACTCCGAGATGAACCGAGCCATTCTCAACGAGATGCTCAAGGACGAGTATTGCATCCTCGAGGCCGCCAACGGTCGTACGGCGCTCGACATGGTCGACCGCTATGGCGATGAGTTGTCGCTCGTGCTGCTGGATATTGTCATGCCGGGTATAAGCGGCTTTGAGGTGCTGGCCGATCTGTCGCGCCGATCGGGTATCGACAATCTGCCTTTCATCATGATTTCGAGCGAAGATTCCGATGATATGGTTCTGCGCGCGTACGAGCTGGGCGCCTCGGACTATATCAACCGCCCGTTTGACTCCCGTGTCGTGCGCCGCCGTGTAAGCAACACCATCCGCCTATACGCCAAACAGCGCCGCCTGACGAGCCTGCTGTCCCAGCAGTACAACGAGCGCGTCAAGAACAGTCGCATGCTCATCGACATCATGGCCGGCGTCATGGAGCTTCGCAACGGCGAGAGCGGCAGGCACGTTACGAACATCGAGAAGCTGACCGAGCTGCTGCTTGGCTGTCTGGTCCAGCGTAGCGGCACGATCTTCCTCGACAATGAGGAACGCTCC
>UROR01000132.1 GCA_900549535.1 uncultured Collinsella sp.
ACGATGGCGGGCGTGGAGCGGTAGTTGGTCTTGAGCACGATGCTGCGGGGCGAGAATTCGGCAGCAAACTGGTTGGCGCACTCGATTGTGGCGCCCTGAAAACGCATGATGGCCTGGTCGTCGTCGCCGACAGCCATGATATTGGGCATGTCGACGCCGGCGCAGAGCAGCTCGATGATGCGCATCTGGGCACCGTTGGTGTCCTGGAATTCGTCAACCTGGATATAGGTATAGGTGTCTTGGAGCGCTTGGCGCAGCGCACCGTTGTGCTCGACGGCGTAAACAAAATCGCCGATCATGTCATCGTAATCGTAGAGATGATGTTGATCGAGTTCGTCTTGGTAGCGTCGCGCCACGTCGCAAGCGGCCTTAAGCCGTTCGCTTTGCTCGGCAATCTTAAACGTGCGCCCTTGGGAATTGCTGCCTCCAAAGAAGGTGTCGCGCACCTTGGTGTACCCCGACGACTTGCCCTTTTCGTCAATAAGCTCGGTGCGGCGAACGGTGTCACGCAGCTCAAGGATGAAGGGCACGTATGTGCCGGCGGGGCATTCGACCGGGCGAGCGAGCGATGCTGGTGCCATGCCGCAGGCGCGCTCGACCTCTTCCTCAAAATGCTGCGCCAGTGCAGCGCTTGCCCTTCCGCAGGCAAGTGTGAGCAGCTCGGAATGCTCGGTAAGCCAGGCGGTGGCGTCGATATTCTGCTGTGCGATGGCGCTCAGCGCGTCGTAGTCCAGGCCGCTGCGTTTGATCTTTGAGACAAAGCCAATCATCTTGCCAGTATTTGGCGCAGGCATATCAGGTGATCCTCCGCCTAACGGAGAGCCAAAGGGCAGCGACTTAAGCAAACGGTCGAAGATCTCTTGTTGGTGCAGGCTCGTGACGAGCGTGTCGGTCGCAGGGCGCGTGAAGTACTCGGGATAGCGCGACCTGACGCTGCTCGCAAATCCGTGGAAGGTGCTGACCTCGATGCCGTACGCGTCGCGACCGATCAGCTCAATCAGACGCTTGCGCATGGCCTCGGCGCCCGCCTCGGTATAGGTGAGGCAGAGAATGTTTCGAGGGGCCGCATCGCGCTCGGCCAGGATGTTCGCTGCGCGCAGGCTCAGGAGCTGCGTCTTGCCGGTGCCGGGACCGGCGATGACGAGCAACGGTCCGTCCAGGCACTCGACGGCTTCGCGCTGCTCGGGGTTCAATCGCTCAAGCGATGCAATGAGTTCGGGGGTCATGTTCACGGCGATATCACCTGTCTTCTTGGTAGAGCGCTCGCGTGCTATCGAGATACGTGAGATACGTATCGATGACACTTTGTGGCTGAACGATTTTAATGAAGGTGCTGAGCTGCAGCAGCCAACCAAAGAACTGCGGCGACAGCGGGGCTTTGACGGTCGCCAACAAGCGTCCGTCCTGGTTCTCAAACACGACGGCGTCGAGCCCGAACTTGTCGATGAGCGGGTTCATCGCACGATCGTCGAGCTCCAGCACGACGGTGGTCTTGTCGGCTGCATAGACGCCAAATGACGGCGAGACATGGTCCTCGAGCGCATAACCTGCAATACGCGGATCCTTGGTCGCAGGCTCCTCGGATACCGCGACATCGAGCATGCGATCGACGCGGTAGGGCGTGAACGGTTGATGGCCCGACCCGGCGTTGGCCCATTTATCTCTAAAGCCAATCATGTAATAGAACTCATCGGAGTAGATGAGACGCACGGGTGTAAGCTCGTAGGTCTTGCCATCATGGTTCAAGGCCTTTTGCTTGGTGGCGTCGTAATGGAAGTAACGGAAGCGGATTTTGCGCTTTTCGCGCATGGCCTGCTGGATAAGGTCGATGTTGAGCAGGGCATCGGAGTTTTGCATCTTCACACGTGAGGGTACGTCGACGCGTTTGTGCATGAGCTCGCGCTCGCCCAGGCTAGCGAGGCTTTGCAACTTGCTAATGAGGTGGTCGGTCAGCTCATCGGTCAAAAACGGCGAGCTCTGCACCGCATCGACAAGCATGATGAGCTCTTGCAGATCGAGTGGGCGCGAAGTCAAGGCCCATTCCTTGCCGCTGCGCTGGTCGACGTTGAGTCCAAAGTCGCGAAGCGTTTGCAGGTCGCGATAGATGGCCTTTCGCTCGGCCTCGAGGTTGTGATAGGCGAGCTCCTCGATGATTTGCTGCGTCGTGAGCCCGTGCGTGTTGTCGGTCTTTTCCATCAAGGTTTTAAGCAGGAACAGAAGCCTGAGCTTTTGATTTGGTCTGTTCGCCACGATGTCTCCTTTCGCCGGCAGCGTATCAACTGGAGATATAAAACAGGACCCGTTATTGGGACTCATTGTAGCCCGTGCGCCCGTAGTATTCGCAGCAACAAGAGCCCGAAAAGGGCGAAAGGTAGGTAAACGGAATCTGATGGCTTGGCTGGCTGGTGTGACATGCACTCTGTTGGCTTGGGGCCGGTTTTGGTTTACAAGGATCGGAACAGGAGAAATGCGATGGCAGACATCAAAGTCTTTGCCGAGAATCTTGAGGATTCAACCAAGGATCAGATCGAGGAGATTTCCAGCTGCCCGGCGTTTGAAGGCGCCAAGATTCGCATCATGCCCGATGCCCATAAGGGCAAGGGCTGCGTGATTGGCTTTACGGCAAACTTGAGCGACAAGGTGATTCCCAACCTGGTGGGCGTCGACATCGGATGCGGGATGTATTGTGTGCCGCTTGCGGAGACCATTGCGCGCGACGACCTCATTCAGCTCAATCGCGATGTGAAGCGCGCGGTGCCCACGGGCTTTAGCCTTCATCGCGATCCGGCCTGCGCACTCGCGGATTTTGACATGGAGTCGCGTGATTGGCTGCAGGATAAACGCAAGGTTGAGCGCTCCATGGGCACGCTGGGCGGCGGCAACCACTTTATTGAACTCGACGAGGACGAGGATGGGTGCCAATATCTGGTCGTGCACACCGGATCGCGCAACATGGGCAAGCAGACGGCGGAGCACCATCAGGCGCTGGCGCAGAAGACGTGCACGGCAGATATCCCCGACGAGCTTAAGTATCTCGTGGGAGATCTTTCTGCCGAGTATCTCGTCGATATGCATAACTGCCAACGCTTTTCGAATCAGAACCGCAAGGCGATTGTCGCACAGATTGTTGAGCGTACGGGAATTCGACTCGACGGAGACGGCTTTACCACCATGCACAACTACATCTCGGAGGGCGGCATGATTCGCAAGGGCGCCATTAGCGCTCATGCGGGAGAGATGGTGCTGATTCCGTTCAACATGCGCGACGGTGCCGTTATTGCGTGCGGCAAGGGAAACGAGGACTGGAACTGCTCGGCGCCGCATGGGACGGGTCGTGCGATGAGCCGCACCAAAGCGTTCCAAACGCTCGATGCCAGGTCGTTCGTTAACGAGATGCGCGATGCCGGCGTCTACTGTCCGAGCGCATGCGAGACGACGCTCGACGAATCGCCCGAAGCGTATAAACCTGCGGATGATGTATTGAGGCTCATAGACCCGACGGTTGATGTTGTTCACCGACTCAAGCCGATTTGGAATTTTAAGGCTACTGGTAAGCGCGGTAGGCGTTAGGAGGGTTGCGATGACGCTAAAGATGGACTCCAAGGACGACCGAATTGGACGCTCTGTGAGCATGGGCGAGATGATGGGCTTCCCGGGCGTGATGCCGCCGTCCGAGAATCGGTGCGGCGGGAATCGTGGAGAGCGTGATGATGGGGGTTTTGACCTCAGCGGTTTTCACAATCGGCTGGTTTCTGGGCTCGATCGCGGTATGGAGACGTCGGTGCTTGAAGCCCCGCGGGTGTTGAAGACCGGTATGCCGGTCGATGATGCCCTAGGTGGCGGCGTTGGGTTGGGCGGACTCAGCGTGATTGGCGGCGCGCATGAAGACGTTTCGAACGTGCTGGCACACGCGGCGCTGCGCCTGAGTGAGCAGTGCGCCGTGCTTTACGTGCCGATTCGGGAGCGTGAAGAGGATGCGATTGCCCGGCTTATTCGTGCCGAGATGGGCACCAAAGTGCCGGAGGATTCTGAAGAGCGTCAAGTCGAGGCGATTCGCGCAACGATGCGTCTCAAGCAACGCAACCTGGGCATCTTTGTCGAAGACAACATGACCATGGACCTTTTAACGAGCTGGCTGCTCGGCGACCAAACGTGGAGCAGGGCGGCGTTAAAGGACATCGTGGTCGCAATCGACGGGCTCGAAATGCTCGACGACAACCGTCCGATAAACGCTGTCCTGCGCGACTTACGCAACATGCTCAGCCCGACGTCGGCGATCTTAGCAGGTTGCTTTGTTGCTGGGAGCCGAGACAATGACGCGGTATTCGCGGAGGCCCACTGCAATGCAGATGCCCTGGTCCGCATGAGCTCCGATGGCATGGAGCCGTCCTGCGCACGAGTCTTCGGTTGAGGTTATAGCAAGTAACAACTGCTCGGCCAGCAGTGCGTCTACCAGCAGAAAATGACCGCTCAACAGCCAAGAAGATGCGTTTAAGCGGGTTAAGAATTACCATCAAATAGAGAGCAAAGGCGAGCGGGCTTCTGTCAGATTCAGAAAGGAACGTCCAATGGCAACGCGTAAAGATCGGAATGTTAGGCGAATCGTTTCTTCCATTGAGGCTTCGCTTCATCCGGATAAGTATTACGAGTTCGATTTAGACCAGAAAGGTTTTCCGGTTTTTAGCGATAAGAACATCGCCTTTGTGAACGGTCTCGTGAATAACGATTCAAATTACACATGGATTGATCAGGACACGATTCACGATAAGTATGTGGATGCTTCGAACGGTGATGCCTGCGCCATCCGGGAGGCTGTTTATTTTACAAATAAAATGAATTCGACGCATTTGGCTGCAGTGACGGTAAAGGGTGACCAAGATGAGCTAATGGGCAAGATGAATGCCGAGCTCAAACGGCTTTGCAAAATCAAAGAGGATCCGCAAGGCGGTAGTGGTGAAAAGGGGGATGAGGGCGAAGCCGAGCTTACTGGTGGAACACTTATAACTGCCGCATATCTTGTGAACCAGTATGCGAATAATAATGAACTGGGGTCTAGCCTGCTGGAAAAAGACCTTGAGTCCCGAGCGAATCTCGTTGCCAGCATCGCGCGCGCTACAACAAATATGACTTATAAACTATTGCCGGAGAAGGACCCTAGCGACCTTAAATGCAATGGGGGTGCGGACGATTTCTTGGACCGCGCCTAGGCGTATCCAAGCTTCCTGCGGTACTCCATCGGGCTCAGCCACCC
>UROR01000133.1 GCA_900549535.1 uncultured Collinsella sp.
AGCCGAGCGCTCTGGTAGCGCGGGCGGGCGGACGTCTGGTTCGCAGGGGGCATCTCGCGGTGCTTGGGCATCGGGCGCGACGCCGCCGGTGTCCGCGCCGGTCGAAGAAGAGCCGTATGACTACGTCCCGCTCGATGCCTACGGTGCCGCGCCCGTGGAGGCCGTCGACGACCTGCCGCCGATTGATGTGCCTGATGGTATGGGTGCTGTGCCTGTGACTGATGGTTCGGGCGCTCCGGCTGCGGCGGCGCCGATGGTTCTTACTGATCTTGAGCGCAAGTCCTTGGCAGGGGAGCGCGAGCTGCTGACCATGCTCACGAGTTACCCCGACCTGTTCCGCACGTATGCCGACCGCATCTGCTCCATCGAGTGGGTTGACCCACGTCACGAGTCCATCGCGTGGGCCGTTCTGGCGACGCCGCCGGGAACCGATCCTGCAGCCTGCATGGATGCGGCACGCTCGGTGTGTCCCGATGCGGCAACGCTTGTGAGTGCCGGGCGCATCTCGGCGACGAGCAAGCACCCCACCGAGACGAACATCGTGTTTATGCTCGATACGCTCGAGCTCTACACCATCAAGCGCCGCATGCGTGCTGCACAGGCCAAGCTGCGCCAGGACCGTTCACTCGATGATGAGGCCCGTCGCGCGCTGACCGTTCAGGCCGCGCAGGATTCGCAGCGTCAACGCGAACTGCAAAAGTCGATCGGCGGCGTGGCGGACCCGTTCCGTTTGATCGGCCTGGAGGCCGCAGGCACCGAACAGGCCTAGATGTTGTGGTCAACCAGCGTATTCTCGCCTATATCCAGTCCTCTTTTTGGGTATAGACGTCAATGTGTGTGCTAAAGTATTGAGTCCTGTGGACTATGAAGGGAGAATCTGTGCCAAAAAAGACTGAGAGCACGGGTACTGGGCTGGAATCCTACGTTGCAAAGCTCATGGGCAACGGCTCAAACAGGACTTCGGTAACCGAGGACGAGATTCAGGTCGCCCTGAAGGATATCGATGTATCTGACGAGCAGCTCAACGCGGTGTATTCCGCGCTGCGCAACAGCGGCATCCAGATTATCTCCGCGAGCGGAAACGACGACGCTCCCATGGGCGTCGAAGATGACGATAACGATAGCGATACCGATGATTTCGATGACGACGAGCACGATTCCGGTTCACTCGACGATCACGAGCTTAAGATGGCTCGTCAGGCCGACGCCGAGATGGGTTCTTCCAAGAGCAAGAAGAAGCGCACCGTGCGTACGTCCCGTTCGCGCTCGCGCGTGCGCGGCATCGATGCCTCCACGGTGATGCTGACCGGCGACCCGGTTCGTATGTACCTTAAGGAGATCGGTAAGGTCGACCTGCTGACCGCCTCCGAAGAGGTCGATCTGGCCATGAAGATCGAGGCCGGTCTCGATGCCACCGAGAAGCTCGAGGCCGCAGAGGCGGGCGAGATCGAGCTTACCCGCGCCGAGATACGTCGCCTGACCCGTATCGAGAACGTGGGTCTCGAGGCCAAGCAGGCGCTCATCAGCGCCAACCTGCGTCTGGTCGTCTCCATCGCCAAGCGCTACGTCGGTCGCGGCATGCTGTTCTTGGACCTGATCCAGGAGGGCAACCTCGGTCTGATCCGCGCCGTCGAGAAGTTCGACTACCAGAAGGGCTTTAAGTTCTCCACGTACGCCACGTGGTGGATCCGTCAGGCCATCACGCGCGCTATCGCCGACCAGGCCCGTACCATCCGTATTCCCGTGCACATGGTCGAGACCATCAACAAACTCGTTCGCGTGCAGCGCCAGCTTCTCCAGGACCTGGGTCGCGATCCGACCCCCGAGGAGATCGGTTCCGAGATGGACATGAGTGCCGACCGCGTCCGCGAGATCCAGAAGATTTCGCAGGAGCCCGTGTCGCTCGAGACCCCTATCGGCGAGGAAGAGGATTCCCAGCTGGGCGACTTCATCGAGGACTCCCAGGCTATCGTTCCGCCCGATGCCGCCAGCTTCTCCATGCTGCAGGAGCAGCTCACCCAGGTGCTCGACTCGCTTGCCGATCGTGAGCGCAAGGTTATCGAGCTGCGCTTTGGCCTTGTTGACGGACATCCCCGTACGCTCGAGGAAGTCGGCCGCGAGTTTGGCGTCACGCGTGAGCGCATCCGTCAGATCGAGTCCAAGACCCTGGCCAAGCTCCGTCACCCCAGCCGCTCCAGCAAGCTCAAAGACTATATTGAGTCTTAACCTCGCAAGCAAGAAGCGCCCTCAAGCACATCCGCTTGGGGGCGCTTTCATGTAGTCGTTGGGTAGTCATTGGGGACGTCCCCAATGACTAGATCGGAAAAATTCTCAAAAAAGTTCTTGCCCTAAGCTGATTCGTCCGTATAATAAACTTCGTTGCTTGAGAGCACGCACCTATTCCTCGGTAGCTCAATGGTAGAGCACGCGGCTGTTAACCGCGCTGTTGTAGGTTCGAGTCCTACCCGGGGAGCCAGGTTGTAAAACCCGTCGCTTATGTGGCGGGTTTTTTCATGCCGCGATCGCCTGGCGCGAACGTTACCGTATCAACATTTCGTGTCGAGGATGTAATCCCGTGACCCGCCACCTCAACATGGCGCGGTCGTTGTAGAATATTGCAATGATTGCTCCCACGACATGGTGCCGCGAGCACCAGATAAGGAGATTCTTGTGTCTGAGACCATTAACGGCAGCCTGAGCGTCTCGAACGACGTTATTGCCGATATTGCCGGTTATGCCGCGATGACGTGCTACGGCGTCGTCGGTATGGCCGAACAGCTGCAGGGCGCCGAGAGCGTGCGCCTGCTTGCCGGTCAGCGCCTCCGCAAGGGCGTGCTTGTCTCCGCCGACGAGAACGGCCTTACGGTCGATCTTCACGTCGTGCTCGAGAACGGCGTCAACATGAAGTCCGTCTGCCACAATCTTTCGAGCTCCGTTGCCTTCACCCTGCAGGAGATCGCCCAGATCGATCCCGCCAGCCTTAAGATCGGCATCCACATCGACGCGCTCAAGAGCCGTCTGAACTAGCATCCGAAAACGGAGATTCAAATACCCATGATTGCAAAGACCATTCGCACCTGTTTTCCGATCGCTGCGGCTGCCGTTTCCGAAAAGGCCGAGGAGATCAACAAGCTCAACGTCTTCCCCGTGCCCGACGGCGACACCGGTACCAACATGTCACTCACGCTCGCCTCGGTGACCAAGGAGCTTTCCGCCCTTCCCGCCGATGCCGATATGGAGGCCATCGCCGGCGCCATCACCCACGGCTCCCTGATGGGCGCTCGCGGCAACTCCGGCGTCATCACCTCGCAGATTCTGCGCGGCGTGGCCGAGGGTCTCGTCTCCGCCGATGAGCCTATCACGTCCGCCAACATCGCCTTCGCCTTCCGCCGCGCCGTCAAGGTCGCCTTCCAGGCTGTCCGTAAACCCATCGAGGGCACGATCCTCACGGTGCTGCGCGATGTCTCGACCAAGGCCGACGAGTGCGAAAAGAAGAAGTTCTCGGCCGAGGACGCGCTCGATGCTATCGTCGTCGAGGCCTACCAGTCCGTCGCCCGCACGCCCGACCTGCTGCCCGTTCTGAAGGAGAACGGCGTGGTCGACTCTGGCGCCTTTGGCTTTGCCATCTTCCTGGAGAACTTTGTTGCCGCCGCTCTTGGCCGCAGCACCGTTGTCGAGGATTTCTCCGCCACGTTTGATTCCGCTTGCTCTGCCCGCGACGCGGCCCTTGGTCGCGTTGAGATCGAGGCCAACGACGACTGGGAGGGCTCGGAGTTCCGCTACTGCAACGAGTTCCTCTTTAAGGCCGACGCCCCGTTTGACGAGGACGAGTGCCTTAAGTTCCTGGGCTCCATGGGCGACTGTGAGCTTCTCGTGGGTGCCTACCCCGACTACAAGATCCATGTGCACTCCAACACGCCTAACCTGGTGCTCGAGCACATGCTGCAGCTTGGTCAGATCTACGAGGTCTTTATCCACAACATGGAGATGGAGGCCCACGACCGTACCGCCAAGATTCACGAGGACCAGGAAAAGGCCGCTGAGCCTGCCAAGGCGTTGGGCTTTGTCGCCGTTGCCGCCGGCTCTGGCGAGGCCGACATCCTCAAGTCCCTCGGCGTTGACGTGATCGTCTCGGGTGGCCAGACCATGAACCCCTCGACCGCCGACCTACTGGGCGCGGTGGACCAGGTCAACGCGACCTCGGTCATCATCCTGCCCAACAACGGCAATATCCGCATGGCTGCCGAGGCCGCTGCCTCTGCCTGCACCGACAAGAAGGTCGCCGTCGTTCCCACCAAGACCGTCCCGCAGGCCTTCTCGGCGCTGTTCGCGGTCCTGCCCGATTCCGAGCTCGAGGACGCCGTCGCCGCTATGGTCGACGCCATCAGCGAGGTCCGCGATGGCGAGGTCACCCGTGCCGTGCGCGATTCCAGCGCCTCTGACGGCTCTCCGATTCACTCCGGTGATGTCATGGGTATCATTGCCGGCTCCATCGACGTGGTCGGCTCCGATGTGAAGCAGGTCACGCTCGATTGCATCAACCGCATGCAGGAGGAAGAGGAGGGCGACGCACTGACGATTCTGGCCGGCGAGGAGCTGTCCGATGAGGCCTTCCAGGAGATCGTCGACGCCATCGAGGAGGCTCAGCCCGACCTGGAGATCGATGCTCATCGTGGCGAGCAGCCGCTCTATCCCGTGATCTTCTCGATCGAGTAGGCATCTACCCATGTCCGAGCTGTGCTCCGTGCCGCGCGCCTCGGAGCGCTTTGCCCAGAGCAATGCGCTCGACGAGGATATCGCGCGACTCAAATATGTTTCGGGTAAACGTGAGGAGGCCCTTCGCCGTCTGGGAATTCGGACGGTGGGGGACCTCCTTCTCCATATCCCTCACCGATATCTCGACTTTACGCGCTCCTGGTCCATCGAGATGGCTCCCATCGGTACCGTGTGCACGATTGTCGCCACGGTCGATCGTATCGTTCAAAAGCAGCCCCGCCCGCGTATGCAGGTGACCGAGGTCTCGCTGGTGGACGAGACGGGCGTGCTGCAGGTCGCCTTTTTCCGTCAGCCCTGGATCGCCCAGCAGTTCAAGCAAGGCGACCGCCTGGCCGTGATGGGTAAGGTCGAGTTTGCCTACGGCTTTAAGCAGATGGCCTCGCCGCATTTCGAAAAGCTCGAGGATGGGCGTGCCGCGGGCACCATACTGCCGGTCCATTATGTGAGCGATGG
>UROR01000134.1 GCA_900549535.1 uncultured Collinsella sp.
ACTGCTGCCGCCAAGTCCGCCTACACCGCCGCCGAAGCCAAACTCAAGGGTATCGACGTCAAGACGCCCAAGACCAAGCTCAACGCCGCCAAGGGCGAGGCCGCTACTGCCCAGGCAGCTCTCGATAAGGCAAACGCCACGCTTGCTGACAGCAAGACGAAGGCAGCCGAGGCCGCTGCTCACAAGGCGAAGGCTCGCAGCGCCCGCGACGCCGCCAAGGTAAAGTCCGATCAGGCCAACGAGGCGTATGACAACGCTACCGCTTCGGTCAAGGACCTTGCCGCCAAGTGCGATGCCGCCAAGACGGATCTTGCGAACAAGCAGGGCACGCTTGACGATGCCAAGAAGGCCGACGACACTGCCCAGGCTGGCGTTGACAAGGCTCAGGCCGCAGATGTGCACGCCGCGACCGCTCTTTCGGGCGCCAAGCAGGCAGTTGCCGCCAAGACGCAGACCCTGTCCGACGCACAGGCGAAGGCCAAGGCCGCCGAGGACGAGCTTGCCACCGCAAACAAGGCCTTCGAGCGCTTCGCCGGTGCCCAGAAGGCGGTCGACGACGCCAAGGCCGCCTATGACGCTGCCGTCGCCGGTGTCGCCGATGCCCAGAAGCAGCTCGAGGCCGCCAACGAAGCCGTCGTCGATGCGAACCTCGATATCTTCAAGGCCAAGGCCGAGCTTGCCAACGATGAGGCACTCAAGGCCGATCTTGAGGCTGTCGACCACAAGGCATCCCTTGCCGCGGGCACGACGGGCAACGAGAAGCTGGTCAAGCTGAACGCTGCCTACGCTCGCTACAAGGCTGCCGTCGATGCTGCCGCTGGTCTCAAGGCTGCCCTGAGCGATGCCGATGCCAAGCTGTCCGACGCCAACGACGCCTATGCCGACGCGCTTGCCGAGCTTGACGATGCCAAGGATGCCTTGGCTGCCGCGCAGGCCGAGTACGACAAGTATCATCCCAAGGCTGAGCCGCAGGCCAAGCCTCAGGTTGCGCAGGCTGCTGCAAAGGCCCCCGTTGCCAAGAAACAGGCTGCGCCTGCCGCGCTCGCCCAGACCGGTGATGACTCCGCTCTTGCGGGCGAGGTGTTCGTCATCGGCGGTATCACCCTCGTGGCCGCTGGTGTGACGCTGAGCGATCGTCGTCGCAAGCAGATGTAGCGTTTCGAGCGTAGATTCTGCAACGAACTTCAGTTCATAGCAGGAACGCTTCGATAGCTTAACCGATAAGGCCGGCTCGCTGTTAAACGCAGCGCGCCGGCCTTTCTTTGTTTCGATATCAAAAAGCCCGGTCGGTAGCCGCGAAAGCTACCGACCGGGCAAATCGTAGGCAATATGGTTGCTGTCGAGCAGCTGCTCGACTTAGCCCAGCAGGCTCAGACCCACGGAGACAAACGCCAGGATAACGCCGACGATGGACTCGCCGCCGAGCAGGCCGCTGGCGACAACCAGGCCCTGTTCCTGGAAGGCGGCGTCCTTGGCAGCCCTCTCCTCGTCAGAAAGACCAGCGGTGGCGTCGCGGTGGGCAGACCACTTGTCGTAGGCGAGCTTGACGCAGGAGCCCAGGAATGCCGTGAGTGACATGTAGAACGGCAGGTACACGCCCAGGCCGATCATCATGGCCGGAATGCCGAGCCAGTACATGACGATGCCGGCGATAAAGCCGCCTGCGAACCACGGCACGCTCGGGATACCCGAGACCATGGTGGCGACCACACTTGCCTGCGCGGCAACGAAGCTCTTGTCGGGACCAAAGGCGTCCGGACCATAGGCGGTGACGAGCGCGACCATGACGGCGGCGGCGACCAAGGCGCCCACGATGCCGCCGATGGCCTGGCCGATCCACTGTGCGCGCGGGTTGGTGCCCAGCACGGCACCGGCCTTAAAGTCGTTCATGACGTCGCCCGCAAGGCCGCACGCCACGGCTACGATGCCGGCGATAAAGAACAGCTTGACCTGAGCGAGCTGCGCGAAGGCGGCAACGATGAGCATGACGATGAGGCCGAAGATCTCCATGGGGTCGATGCCCGTCTGGCCGCAGCTCTGCGCGCTCATGATGGTGGTGACAAAGGTGAACAGCGTCACGATGACGGCCGGAACGGGGCCAAGGTCGAGCACGATGGCGATGATCACGGCGATGGCGGCAGCGCCCAGGCCGATGATGCCGGCGTCGAGCTTAAGGGAGCCCGAGATGAGCGACTGCTCGTCGGTGTCGGTGGAGCTGTCGGCGGCAAGACCGCGGACGATACCGGCGACCTGCGGCAGGATGTCCTTGAGGACGACGGCGACGCCAAAGCCCATCATGAGGCCCATGCCCAGGGACTTGACGATGCCCTGCGCAGTCACAACGTCAAACAGACCGGCAGCGGTGCCGCCGACAATGATGCCAAAATTGCCCAGCAGCGCGCCGGCAAACCAGAAGGCGACCGGGGCGAAGCCCACGAGGAAGCCGACGGAGAGCAGCATGGGCGAGTTGTAGATGCCAAAGGTCACGCCGGGGATGTTGAGCGTGCACAGCATGCTGGGCACCACGCCCAGGGCGTCGCGCAGCACGCTATAGATGCCGGCGATGGCCATGGAACCAAAGAGCTGCTTGCCGGTTTTGCCGCCAGCCTCGGTCGCGCGCAAGGTCTGAGCCGCGGCGTTGCCGGTGGGGAACTCAAGCGCGGCGTCCACGATAAAGTGACGGTGGATGAGTGCCGTGGCCAGCAGGCCCAGGATGGTGCCGGCGAGTGCCACGATAAACATGTCGAGCCAGCTGATCTGGTCGGCATAGCCCAGCATCCAGGCGCCCGGGATGGTAAACGCCAGGCCGCCGGCGACCATGGCGCCCGCGGACATGATGGTGTGGGTGACGTTGGCCTCGTTGAGGCTGGCATTGCCCATGAGCTTAAGGAAGAACAGCGAGATGACGGCAGCGAAGACGATCGGCCAGGGGAGTGCGCCCATCTTGAGGGCGGTGTAGGCCGAGCTTGCCGTGATAATCACGCAGCCAAGGACGCCGATGACGACGCCGCGCAGCGTGAGTTGCCCGCGCATCGAAGCGCGGTTCGAGGGATTGCTCATATAGAACTCCTTTGCGTATATCCGCTTCCCCCGGGAGCGCCGCTACGGATACGGCGCGGGAAGTCGGGTTACCAAGGGCCGCCGCGTGAGCTCGCGCGCGACCGCGCACCAGTATAGCCGCAAGGCAGCTCATTTGGGACGGGGCTTTTTTAGCTGACCCAGGCTCGGCCAAAGGATGATTATTCTGGGACGGGGATTAAAAAATCATTGTGTACCTAATGATTTTTTAATCCCCGTCCCAGAATAATCATCCCAAATTGACTGCCTTGCCTACGGGATATACTGCTGGGCAGACGAAAGGAGCGCCGACGATGCTTAATGGGTGCGCATATATATTGACGGTCGACGTGGGCAACACGTTCATTCGCTTTGGCCTGTTTGCCGAGGATTCGGCCGCGGCGCAGGAATGCCCGCTTGCGACGTGCGAGATCACCACGCCGTCGAGCATTACGGCCGACGAAGCGCGTATGCGTCTCGCTCAAGTCATGGCCGCGCTGGCGGCTGATGCGGGCATGCCCGGCGCGCTCGTTCCCGCAGCTGCAGTGCTGAGCTGCGTGGTGCCGGCGCTCGAGCGTCCGTGGAAGGCGGCACTTTCCCGCACCTGCACGGGGCGCGTGCTCACGGTGGGGCCGGGCCTCAAGACCGGCATGCCCGTCCACTACGACGACCCGGCCGAGATCGGCCCCGACCGCATCGCCGACGCCGTGGCGGCCCGGGCCGTTTACGGCTCTCCGTGCATCGTGATCGACCTGGGCACTACGACCAATATCGAGGTCATCGATACGCACGGAACCTTTGTCGGCGGCGTCATCGCGCCGGGTCTGGCACTTGGCGCCCGCTCGCTTTCGGCGGCTGCGGCGCGCCTGCCGCAGGTCGAGCCCTCGGCACCCACGCATGTGATCGGTCGCAACACGCGCGAGGCCATGCGCTCGGGCGTGGTCTTGGGCGAGGTGGCCCGCATCGACGGCATGCTCGATATGGTGCTTGCCGAGATGCGCTCGACCAAGGCGGCGGGCGAGGGCAGCGTGCCCATCATCATCACCGGCGATGATGCCGAGGCGCTCGCGGCGTTGGTCGGCCATAGCCTGACGGTAGACGACGCGCTGACGCTGCGAGGACTGGCCGAGCTCTACCGCATCAACCAAAAGCCCCGCCGCGTGTAAAAGTGAGGGCGCCGGTGGGACAAACGCCTCCACCTTTCACCTGCTACAATAGGTCAAACTATTGCGATTTCGGAGGTGTCTGCCATGTCGGACGATCTTCATCAAACTTCGTCAGGCAAGCGCCTGGACGTCATTAGCTGGGACGAGTTCTTTATGAGCGTGGCCATCGCCGCGCAGCGCCGCAGCAAGGATCCCAACACGCAGGTGGGTGCGTGCATCGCCAGCACCAACCACCGCATCCTTTCGGTGGGCTACAACGGTACGCCCTCGGCGCTCAACGACGACTTTTTTCCGTGGGGTACGAGCGACGACCCGCTGCAGGACAAGCACAACTACGTGGTCCATGCCGAGGCAAACGCCGTGCTCAACTACCGTGGCTCGCTCAAGGATCTCGAGGGTTCCACGGTCTACGTCACGCTGTTCCCGTGCCACGACTGTGCCAAGATCCTGGCGCAGGTAGGTGTGGGCGAGGTCGTCTACCTGGACAACAAGTACGCCGACACTGATGATGGACGCATCAGCCGCCGCATCCTCGATTCTTGCGGCATTAGCTACCGCCAGGTTATCGTCGATGTTCACATCGGCACCGAGGGGCAGGCTCAGCAGTAGCGCGTGGCAACGCCAGCTGGCAACAAAAGGCAGCCAAAAGAGCCCCGTCCCAAATTGACGGTTGATTTTCAATCTCAACGCAACAGCCTGAACGGACCCCGCGTTTCCGCAGCTAGCGCAACGCGGAACTAGCTC
>UROR01000135.1 GCA_900549535.1 uncultured Collinsella sp.
AGCCCGGTTTAAAACCGGGCTCGAACAAACACGCCTATTGACAATGGCTTTCTCATATTAGAGGGATCGCCGCCGCTAAGGCGTTGACCCCTTAATCTAAGCAACGGCGCTGCCCAGCTTTCCAGAACTTGGGCTGCCGTCGACATTATTCTACCCACTGGTGCCAGGTTTAACAAATGGATTTTCGGTAATGAAAGCACAACGCATGCCAAGACAGAATTGAGGCCCGGTGACTTGAATCAGCGGTCATCCCGGGCCCATCAGAGCTCGTAGAGCTCTTGGTTGCTTTGGTCTCGCTCTTCACGGCGCTTACCGAACTTTCCGAGGCACTCAAGCAGCATTCGAAGCATAACAAGTCGCTGCCATTAAGGCACTGACCTCTTGACCAAGCAACGGCGCTGCCCAGCTATCACCCTTGGGCTGCCGTCAACTTTATTCTATCCGCGAGCATCTGGTTTACCAAATGGATTTTCGGTAAAGGAAGCACGGCACGCCCGCAAAACCACTACGCCCCAAGTGCCGCCATGGGAATCACCGCCACGCCGTCGTCGCGTGTGTAGGCAATGCTCCCCTTTCCAACCACGACCGCCAAAAACGCCGGCGCGGCATTCTGGGCGGCAGGATTGGAGAGCACTTTCCTCTCCAGCGCCTTGAGATTTCTCGCTCCATCGTCTGCTTTCGCATCACTCAGCTTGACCTCGATGGCTCCCCAGCGCCCGTCGTGCTCAACGATCAGATCGACCTCAAGGCCCTTCTCATCTCGGAAATAATGGACACTGTTGTCGACACCGCCGTAGGTGGAAAGGAACACGCGCACGTCGCGCAGGACGAGATTCTCAAAGAGCATCCCCAGCGTTTGCATATCGCCAAGCAGCCGCTCAGGGGTAGCCCCCAGCAACGCCGCCGCAAGTGACGGGTCACAGAAGTAGCGCTTGGGGCGCACGCGAACGCGGGCCTTCGAGCGCATGGGCGGCTCCCATCCGCACAGGTCCTCGGTCAGCTTGAGCCTGTTGAAGAGGTCCAAGTACGCAGCGATGGTCCTCTCGTCGGGGCCCGCCTCACCGTACGAGGCGTCCTTTACGAGCGTCTTGTACGTGACAGCTTGGCTCTCGTTCATGGCAAGAGCTCGCAAAAGGCCGTGTGCAAGCTCGGGCGACATGCCCTCGTCCAGCACGTTGACGTCGAGCACCGAGTGCACGTACTGGCTTGCCGTCTCTCGCGCAAGATCTTCCGAAAGCCCAAGATTTGCAGGCCAACCGCCCCTGCAGCACCAGCGGGCGACGTCATCCACCGTGCTCTCGCGACGCTGAGGGGCAAAATCCTCGCCCTTAAAGAGGCTTGCCAGTGACACGAGCGGCTCGCCGTCGCCCGACTCACACAGGGCCATGGGGCGCATTGACAGACGGGCGATCCTACCCGTGCCGGAATGACGAACATGGCTGCGCTCCTCGCTTTTGAGCGCGGTCGAGCCCGTGAGCAAAAGTGTCCCCCGTTCGTTGCCGCTCGCGTCCACGAAACGCCGGGCGGCATCCCAAACCTCGGGCACCTCCTGCCATTCATCGACCAGGTGTGGCGCATCGCCGATGAGCGCCAGGCTTGGGTCGACCTCTGCCGCCGCACGCTGCGCAGGCTCATCGAGCCTGGAGACGCTCGCCGAGCGAGAGAGCGCCGTCCAGGTCTTGCCGCACCATTTGGGGCCGTTGATCTCCACACAGCCAAACGCCCGCATAAGGGTGTCGAGGCGCTCCTCTATGAGCCGGGGCCTATATCCCTTTTGGGTCAATCTCTTTGGTGCATCCATAGACGGCCGTCCCTCTCTATCACGCGATATGCGAAATTACGCCATTCTCAATGCTGATTTTACGCTACTTTCAATGTAGTTTTTACGCCATGACAGATGTAGTTTTTACGCCATTTTCATTGAAGGTTTTACGCTTGGCATCCTTAGCGCGACCCATTCCGAGCATCACATCAGAGCGTGCTTGGTTATCTCCGCTCGCACATCTCGGCAAACGAAATCAGCTTGGCATCTCCCCTGCTCGCCGCAGCTTCCTGACATCCTTGCGTAAAGCCTCGCTTCGAGAAGATCGCATAGCTTTTGTGCTGCCGCCTAAAGAGCTCGCTTCGATGCACGAGCTTTTGCAGCACGTCTTCGCCCACCGGTTCATTGCGCCATTTGCACTCCGCAAACAGAGCAGTGCTCTCGCCATCGTCAACAATCAAGTCGATTTCTTCCTGCGTATGCGTGCGATTATCCGTCCCCCACCAGCGCCCGACGCTCGCCGGAACCACATCGAGCTGGCCCGCGCGCGCGAGTTCGTACACGTATTGTCTGCATATAAGCTCAAAGACCGTACCCATGTAATCCGATACGTGTGGCTCAATGCGCTTATACGCCATCTCGGCCATATCGTTTTGAATCAGCCCGATGTTCTGCGGAACAAACTTGTACCAGAACCTAAACATCTGGTCGCTCAGCAGATACACGGCTCGCTTATTGCTCGTCTCGTTTAGGGGCAGCTCGCGCTCGACAATCCCAAGCGACGCCAGCTTATCCACATAGCTCTTTACGTTGCTCGCAGGGATTCCCGTAGAGCTCGCAATCTCCGAGATCTTCGAGCGCCCCTGAGCAATTGCTTGCACGATCGCATCATATTGCTCGGGATTGCGGCACTCCTGCAATAGCAGGTTACTCGGCTCCTCAAAGAGATAGCCCGTAGGAGTAAGAAAAAGACGTTTGATGTTGTCCTTGAGCGGTGCGGCAGGATCGACTTTCTCGATATATGCAGGAATGCCACCCGTCATGCCATAGCAAACTGCAGCGTCTTCGCGACCCATGCTCTGCCACAGGCCGAGGGTCGTCATAAAATCGAGCGGCATGATCTTAAACTGGGCCGTACGCCTACCGTATAGCGGACTCTCGTAGCCCAACACCTGTTCCTCCATAAACGAAAGAGACGAACCG
Source organism: uncultured Collinsella sp. (assembly GCA_900549535.1). Lineage (GTDB taxonomy): Bacteria > Actinomycetota > Coriobacteriia > Coriobacteriales > Coriobacteriaceae > Collinsella. The sequence goes on from UROR01000135.1 coordinate 2,966, forward strand.
CATAGGATCAGCATGAGCCTGGTCTCTTTGTACAAGTGGTCGATCTTGTCTTGCAGCAACGAGCTGATCTCGGGATTCGATTGGGCGAGATAAGGATACTCGTCGATCACGACAATCAAACGTTCCGTGCGAGCCATGGTAGCCAACGCATCGAACGCCTCGTCAAAACTACGAAACGACACGCCAGCAACACCAACGGAGCCCGCAAGTATCGCCTGGCTAAAGCCATGCAGGTTTGCCTCTGCATTGGTACGACGAGCTTGAAAGTAAATAGCCTTCTTGCCTTGGATAAACTCTGTGATAAGACGCGTTTTGCCCACGCGACGGCGGCCGTAAATCACAGGCATCTCAAAGGAGCCCGTGCCATACAGTCGATTGAGCTCGGACATTTCCACTGTTCTTCCGATAAACATAGGGCCATCCTTCCTTTACGTTATAGCTAGCTATATTATACCTTCCTATAATATAGCTAGCTATAACGTAATTCGACAAGCGGCGCACACGAAAGGGGCGGTACACCACCGCACGTGGACCGTTCCGGAAAATGCATCCCGTTCTGGAGCCAAAAACTGGGCCGTAGTTTCCGCCAAACATGCCATCCGTTCATCCCATTCTGAGGCTTGAATCCGGAACACAGTTTCCGCTCCAAACAAAAGGCCCCGGCTCGCGATGGAGCCGGGGCCAAAGGTGCAGCGTATACAGTTGGTGTTGTGCGCGAACAGCCCATCAGCAATGCCGTCTGCGCCCTACCCACGGTGACGGGCGCGGCTGTACGGCGTATCCACCATGGGCAGATCCGGACGCAGCTTGCCGTCGAATGCGCGATAGGCGTTCTGCACGGCGGGCGCCGTGGGGATCGTTGCGATCTCGCCAATGCCCTTGCCGCCATATGCCACGGGCAGCAGCTCGTCCTTCTCCACGTAGATGGCGTGGATATCCGGAATCTCGGGCGCACGGAACAGCCCGAGCGTACCGTACCTTGCCTGGGGCACGCAGTCCTTGAGCGGCCAATCCTCGGTAAGCGCGTAGCCCATGCCCATGAGCACGCCGCCTTCGATCTGACCCTGGATGGAGATGGGGTTGACCACCTTGCCGGAATCGTGCGCGGCATAGACCTCGCTCACGCGACCGTCATCATCCAGAATGACCACATGCGTGGCAAAGCCGTAGCAGATGTGGCTCTTGGGATTGGGAACGTCGGCGCCCAGTTTGTCGGTCGGCTCCAGGTACACATAGCTAAACTCACAGCCCTCGAGCGCCTTGATGGCGGCCGCGGGATCCTGAGGATGCATACCCTGGCCGGCGACGAGCTCCTGCGTGCGTAGCTGGTAGGCGCGACCGTCGTCGTACTCGATCTTGACGCCGTCGCCATGCGCGCTCACGGGAGTATCGGGTGCGGGCTTGCCGGCCTCGATGTCAAGCATGGCGTCGCGCAGCAGGAAGGCGGCGCCGCGCACGGCCTCGCCGGTCACGACCGTCTGACGTGAGCCAGACGTGGTACCGGAGTCGGGAGCGTTCTCGGTGGAGCACTCGCCGTTGGCAATGCAGCTCAGCGGCAGACCGCAGGCCTCGGCAACGTCCTGCAAAAAGACGGTGTTGCAGCCCTGGCCGATGTCGGACGTGGCGGCATAGACCACAGCCACGCCGTTCTCAACGCGAATCTTGCAGCGGCCGGCATCGGGCAGGCCCACGCCCACACCGGCGTTCTTCATGGCGCAGGCAATGCCGGCGTGGCCGGGATGTGCGTAGTAGGCATCCTTGACCTCGAGCAGCGTCTCCTTAAGCGCCGTGGAGCAGTCGGCAATCTGGCCGTTGGGCAAAACCTCGCCCGGCTCGATGGCATTACGGTAGCGAATCTCCCACGGATCCAGGCCGACCTTCTCTGCCAGCAGGTCGATTAGGCTCTCAAGCGCAAACTCGGACTGGCAAACACCAAAGCCTCGGTACG
>UROR01000136.1 GCA_900549535.1 uncultured Collinsella sp.
ATGATGCTCTGTGACTCCGAGGTCCCAACCGACGTTGACCTGGTGCTCGAAATCGCAAGCGACGAGCTGCCCGCCGACGCCGCACCGCGCGCCACGATTGCCCTCGCCGAGTGCCACAACCTGGCCCAGCGCATCCGCACCGCCAATGTCGCCGCGCAGCAGAAGCCGGCTCGCATTCGCATTGAGCTCACGGGCATGACGCGCTACAACGGCACCTTCACGGCCAGCGACGCGCAAACGCTCGCCGTACGCCTACTCGACGGCGTTTGCGATGCCCTCGCAGATTAGGTAAACTAAACGAGTTGCTTTTGGGCAACACCACACATTGGGACGTAGTTCAACGGTAGAACTCCGGTTTTTGGTGCCGGCTGTTGGGGGTTCGAATCCCTCCGTCCCAGCCATTAAAATTGAGCGCCCTGAGCCCATAACGGCCCAGGGCGCTTTCTTGTGGGCAAGCGGAGGGATTCGAACCCGCAAGGGTGCGGAGCTGAGGAAACGCGAAGCGTTTTCCAGCGCAGCACGCGAGGAGCGAAGCGACGAAGCGGATGCGGGCGGCGGAGCCGCACGCGGACATCCCTCATCGCCCACCACTGAATTGGAAACGGTCCTCGCAAGGGGACCGTTTTTTGTTTGGGCCCAGCGCATGGGATTCGAACCCTAAGGACCCCTTATTTCAAGGTCCGTGGCCAAATAATGGCAAAAATGAGTACTGCTACTTTGCTTGCAACATATAAACAGATAGTGTTTGCTTAGGTTACGCAACATATGTCCATTATAAGGACTAACAGTCAGATCAAAATCGTGTATTCATCGCCATTTCGACTTGCCATCTGGCCTTATTAGTCCAAAATTGCTGCTACCAAATCGGTAACAGTACTCATATTTGATGTTTTTTGACCAGCAGGTCTCCCTGCCTTAGCAAATCTAAGGCAAAACGGGCTCCAGACCGCTGAATCATGCCGCATAGGGCACGTCCGCAGTCCGGAACTCGGTCCAAATTGAGTTATTGCGCCGCGTTAGCCCAAAACACCCGACAGGATCTCGATCAGACTGTCCACGTCGGCTTCCTCGCAGACGAGTGGCGGCAGGAAACGCAGCGTATGCGCACCCGTAGCGTTGATCACGGCGCCGGCGGCCAACGCGCGGGCAACAACACCATGCGCGTCGCCCGCGGCATCATCCAAATCACAGCCGAGCATCAAGCCGCGACCACGTACCTCGGTCACGTGCGGCAGCTTGGCGAGCTTTGCCTCCATATAGGCACCCACCTTGGCAGCATGGTCGGCATAATCGCCGCGCACAAGCGCGGAGAGCGTCGCGGCGCACGCCGCGACGGCCAAGCAGCTACCGCCAAAGGTCGAGCCGTGGTCGCCCGGCTTAAACACGTCGGCAATCTCCTTCTTTGCCACGACGGCACCCATGGGCACGCCATCGGCAATGCCCTTGGCAAGGCTCATGATGTCGGGCTCCACGCCATAGGTTTGGAATGCAAACGGCTTGCCGGAGCGGAAGATGCCGCACTGGACCTCGTCGGCGATAAGCACGGCGCCCACTTCGTGTGCCAGGTCGCGCGCTGCCGCCATAAACTCCTCGGTCATGGGGTGCACGCCACTCTCACCCTGGATCGGCTCGAGCATCACGGCACAAATCTCGCTCCCCAGCTGCTTAAAGATCGCACGCAGCTCGTCCACATCGTTGGGCGTGCAGGCCACAAAGCCACCCGGCAGCGGGCGGAAGCTGTCCTGCAGCCAATCCTGCATGGTAGCGGCAATGGTCTCGAGCGTACGGCCGTGGAAGCCGCCGCGCATGCACACGATGGTGTTGCCGCCATTACCGGCACGCTTGGCGTACAGGCGCGCGAGCTTCATCGAGCCCTCGTTGGCCTCGGCGCCAGAGTTGGCAAAGAAGGTCTCCCAAACCTGCTCATCCGCAGCCGGGGCACCAAGAGCAGCTGCCGTGGTCTCATCGCCGGCGACAATGGCATCGGCAAGCACGCGCGCACCATCTACGTCGTCGTTAGCAAGCTTGGACAGCAGCGCCGCGACCTGTCCGCGCTGCTCGATGTAGAAGTAATTGGAGACATGCATGAGCTTTTTGGTCTGTGCCTCGAGCGCCGAGAGCACGGCCGGGTCGCCATGACCTAGGCTGCACACGCCGATGCCGGCAAGAAAGTCGAGGTACTCACGGCCATCGTCGCCGGTGAGCTTCATGCCGTGACCCTCGACAAACTCGACCGGAGAGCGGCCAAAGGTATGCATAACGTAATGGGATTCAAGCGATTGCTGAGCTGCAAGTGACATGGGATGCCTTTCGTTGGGCGCCAGACGGCGCGGGGCTATGGGTGCAGGAATTGGGCGGCTGCGGGTCAGCTAGACCGTCTGAAGCTTCTCGACCTCGTCAAGGTTTTCGGTCAGACGCGCAGCAAACGTCGAAAGCGGATGCGGATGCGTATCGAACTCGTAAGCCGTCTCGGTGGAATGGATCACGGTGCCGACGCCGGCATCGGTCAGCAGCTCCAGGAGCAGCGAATGCGGCGTGGTACCGTTAATGATGTGGGCACGAAATACGCCGCCGGTAAGCGCATCGACGGCCGCACGCAGCTTGGGAATCATGCCCTTATCGACCTCGCCGCCGTAGAGCATTTCGTTAACCTCGTCGAGCGTTAGGTTGGAGATAAGCGAGTCCTTGTCGCTAAAGTCCTTGTACAGGCCATCGACATCGGTCAAAAAGATCGCCTTATGCGCGTGGAGCGCCGCGGCAACGGCACCGGCGGCGGTGTCGGCGTTGATGTTGAAGAAACCGCCGTCCTCCCCCGCCGCGACGGTAGCTATGACGGGGATGTACTCGCTATCGAGTAAGCGCTCGATATAGTCGGTGTTGACGTGCGTCACTTTGCCCACGCGACCGAGCTCGGGGTCGAGCGGCTCGGCGATGAGCGTGCCGGCATCGCTGCCCGACACGCCCACGGCCAGGTTGCCGTGGTGGTTGATGGCAGCAACCAGCTCCTGGTTAACCTTGCCGCCCAGCACCTCGCGCACGATATCCATAGTCGCCGGCGTGGTCACGCGCTGGCCGTTCTTAAACTCGACGGGAATATCGTAATGGCTCAGCGCCTCGTTGATAGCCTTGCCGCCGCCGTGCACGATGACGGGGCGCATACCGATGATCTTGAGCAAAACGATGTCGCTCATCACGTCGCGGCGCAGCTGCTCATCAACCATGGCGGCTCCGCCATATTTGATAACAACCGTCTTGCCGGTCAGGTTCTTAATCCACGGCAGCGCTTCGAACAGCAGCTGCGCGGTTGCTTCGTTGGATTCGCTCGAACGACAATCGCGTGCGAATTTCATAATCTGCCTCGTCTTTCGTATCGTTATCGCGCCGTGCTCCGCTGTCCGCAATCGCGGCAAGATGCGCAGCGTGCCCGGAATCTAGGAACGGTAGTCGCCGTTGATGGAGATGAACTCATGCGTGAGGTCGCAGGTCCACACGGTCGTTGCCGCGTCGCCTGCGCCCAGGTCGGCCGAGATCACGATCTCGGGCGCCTCGAAACGTCGTAGAGCCTCGTCCTCATCAAAGGGAACAGTCAGACCGTCGCGACAGACAGGCATGCCCATCATGTCGATGGAAACGTCTTCCTGATTAAACTTCACGCCGCACTTGCCAAGCGCCATAGCAACGCGACCCCAGTTGCAGTCGTGGCCGGCGATGCAGGTCTTAACGAGCGGCGAGTTGGCAACGGCACGGGCGGCGATATCGGCTTCCTCGTCGTTCACGGCGCCGGTAACGTTGACCGTAACAAGCTTGGATGCGCCCTCACCATCGGCGGCGATATTGCGCGCCAGGCTCTCGCACACCTCGTGCACGGCAAATGCCAACTCGCCAAAGGCATCGGAGCCCTCGACGATAGGCTCGGCATCTGCGGCAGCGGCGCCGGAGGCAAGCATGATGCAGGTGTCGTTGGTCGAGGTGTCGGAATCGACCGTTACCTTGTTAAAGGTCTGCTTGACGGTCGAGAGCAGCAGGGCATGAAGTGCCGCAGGCTCGACGGGGGCATCGGTGGTGATAACTGCGATCATGGTGGCCATGTTGGGCATGATCATGCCCGAGCCCTTGCACATTCCGCCTACCGTATAGACATTGCCCGCATGACCCGCGGCCTCACTGACGTAGGACACGGCGTACTCCTTGGAGTGCGTGTCGGTCGTCATGATGGCGCGAGCGGCATCGGCGCCACCGTGGGCTGAGAGCGCCTCGTAGGCAGCAGGAATGGCGGTCTCAAACGTGTCGATCGGCAGAATCTGGCCAATCACACCCGTGGAGGCAACCAGAATCTGCTGGGGCTCACAGCCGATAACCTGCGATGCGATGTTGCAGGTCTCGCGCGCGCAGGCAAGGCCGGTCTCGCCCGTGGCGGCGTTCGCGTTGCCGGAGTTGATTGAAACACCAGCGATGATACCGTAGCCCTTGTCCGCACCGCCCAGGTTGGCACGGCTCACCTGCACGGGCGCCGCGCAAAAGCGATTGGTGGTAAACACGCCAGCACCGGGACAGGGTTTATCGGGCACGACGAGCGCGTAATCCAGACGCTCAGGGTTCTTGCGGAACCCAGCATGGATGCCCGTGGCCTTAAAGCCGGCCGCTGCCGTAACGCCACCCTCGACGGCGCGAATCTTGATATCAAACAGCTCGGTATTCATCGTCTTTATGACTCCTTATGTCAAACAAAAAACGGACATCGGTTGGTGCGCCATGCCAGTCGTGATCATGAGACCAGCTTAAGAGAGGCGCCCCACTCGATCCCCGACAACCAAATCGTTAACAAAC
>UROR01000137.1 GCA_900549535.1 uncultured Collinsella sp.
GCCTTCCGTCTTGCGCAGGACTGTAGAGCAGGAAAGTTCATATGCGCCGCCCGGCTCCCGCGGCTCTCAGGGGCATCTCTCATGCAAAAACTGTCGTGGGGTAAAGTCCAAGGTCAGTGGCGTTTTATACCGAGAAATCCAAAAAAGTTGAAAATTCATTACAAATTTGCGTTGACTTTAGGTAACTAAAGTTTCATACTCCTTTTCAACCACTGGGGGATGTGAACACGCACGGATCGTTCGCATCATGATTGAAGAGGATTTCTTAGACATGTTCACGCATCAGCTAAACATTATCAGCGTAGTAATTATCTGATGCGGGTTAGCACATACAGCTAGCCCGTACGATAACGGGCGGCTGATGAAGATGAGGGCCGTCGAGCGCAACCGACGGCCCTCATTTTTATGTCTAGGAAGTTCTTTTTAGAGGAGGAAATGTAATGAACGGAGTTTTGCTCATGGTTGTGGCCGCGGCGGTGCTCGCCTGCGGCTATCTGGGCTACGGCCGCTGGCTGGCCAACAAGTGGGGCGTTGACAAAGAGGCCCTCACGCCGGCCAAGCGCATGAAGGACGGCAACAGCTTCTCACCCGTCTCCGCCTTCACCGCGTTCTCGCACCAGTTCAGCTCGATCTGCGGTGCCGGCCCTGTTACGGGTACGATCGTCGCCATGGCCTTTGGCTGGCTGCCCGTCGTGCTCTGGGTCCTCGTCGGCGGCATCTTCTTTGGCGCCGTCCACGACTTTGGTGCCCTGTACGCTTCGATGAAGAACAACGGCAAGTCGCTCGCTCAGCTCATCGAGAAGTACATCGGCAAGACCGGCCGTCGCCTGTTCCTGCTGTTCTGCTGGCTGTTCTGCATCATCGTCATCGCCGCCTTCACCGACATGGTTTGCAAGACGTTCATGTTCACCCCGGCCGTTGACGCTTCTGGTGCTGCTACCGGTGCCATCGACTTCACCAAGTCCTATGCCGCCGGCTGCGCTGGTACCATCTCCATCCTGTTCACCTTCGTCGCTATCGCCTTTGGTTGGGCCCAGAAGAAGTTCAACCTTACCGGTGCTGCCGAGTTCGTCACCGGCGTGGTCCTCATGGTTCTCATGTTCGCCGTCGGTATGCAGTTCCCGGTCTACCTGGATAAGTTCCAGTGGTTCGCCGTCGTCATGGTCTACCTAGTCTTCGCTGGCGCTATGCCCATCCAGATGCTCAAGACCCCGCGTGACTACCTCACTTCGATCATGATGATCGTCATGATCGTCTGTGCTGTTCTCGGCATCGTCGTCCTGGGCGTCAACGGTCAGGCCACTATCACCGCTCCGGTCTTCACCGGCTTCTCCACTGCCTCCGGCATGATGTTCCCGGTCCTGTTCGTCTCCGTCGCTTGCGGTGCTCTCTCCGGTTTCCACAGCCTCGTTTCTTCCGGCACCTCTTCCAAGCAGGTCGAGAAGGAGCAGGACGCCGTCAAGGTCGGTTACGGCGCAATGATCGTCGAGTCCTTCGTCGGCATCCTTGCCATCATCGTTGCCGGCATCATGTTCTCCGATATGAACACCGCCGGTACGGGCGCCCTCAACGCCGGTGTCGCTTCCACCCCGTTCCAGATCTTCGCCGCTGGCATCTCCCGCGGTATGCAGGCCTTCGGTGTTGACGGCACGCTCGCTACCGTCTTCATGACCATGAACGTCTCCGCTCTGGCCCTGACCTCGCTCGACGCCGTCGCCCGCATCGCCCGCACCTCGTTCTCCGAGTTCTTTGCCCAGACCAACGATGCCCTGGCCATCGAGTCCAAGGCCGGCTACATGAAGGTCCTCGGCAACCCCTGGTTCGCCACGGTCGTTACCCTGCTTCCTGGTCTCGCCCTCGCTTTTGGTGGCTATGCCAACATCTGGCCGCTCTTTGGCGCTTCCAACCAGCTGCTCGGCGGCATGACCATGATCACCCTCGCCGTGTTCTGCAAGTGCACCGGCCGCAAGGGCTGGATGCTCTACGTGCCCGTCGTCTTCCTGCTCTGCTGCACCTTCACCTCGCTGGTCCAGAGCGCCATGGGCTGCATGACCGCCGTCCAGGCCTACGGTTTCTTCGGTACCATCCCGGCTACCGCCACCACGGCCGCCGTCTCCGTCGCCGCCACCAAGGGCCTGCAGCTCGTCTTTGCCGTCCTGCTGATGGTCCTGGGCCTCATCGTTGCCGTCAACTGCCTCAAGGAGTTCTTCGGCAAGGAGGCTGGCTCCATGCCTGATGAGGAGCCCGAGTGGTCCGATATGGGCAAGGCCGAGTACGGTCGCGCCGCTGCCGCTGAGGCTCCTGCCGACGCCGAGGCCGCCAAGGCCTAGTCGGTCGGACGGGTTGAATCTCCCATCCATTTGACTCGGAAAGACCGGGTCCGCGACTTCGCGGGCTCGGTCTTTTTTCATGCAAAAGCGGGTGACGCTCGAGTGTTCTCGCAGATGTTTTGCGTGGATAAGGGCGCGCGTTGTACCATATAGACGTATATGTGTACATATGAAAGGGGCCCCGTGGCCAAGACGGTATATTCCGATAACCAAAATAATGTCGATGCCCTGGCTGAGCGTCTGAGCAGCCAGACATCGCTTTCTGCTGAGCGTGCCAAGCTGGTTGCCTACGACCTGCTTTGCCGCAAGGCGCTCAAGATCAAGTCGAGCGCGCTGGCGCAAATTTTCCGCTCCGTCGATAAGGAATGTGACACCAAGGCGATGCGCGATGAGCTTATCGCGGCAAATATCGTGACCAAGATCGAGGGTAGCGGCATTAACGGGCGCCCGGCGTTCTATACCATCAATGCCGAGATCCGCGATGCCCAGGAGCAGCCTGCCGAGTCCGTCGAGGATTTTGTCGTCGAGGATCCCGCTGACGTGCCTGCTGTGGAAGAAGTTGCCCCGCGTGAGCATGTCGATACCGATGAGTTGCTCGATGAGAACGTCGTGCGTGCCTTTACGGCCAAGGCAGGACGCGGCGGTTTTGGCGGGGGTGGCAAGCGCGATGCGCAGCGCCGCGCCCAGCAGGAGCGCTTCCGTCGCGCCGTTGCTCGAAAGGGTGAGACGGATGCTGAGGCTGTTGAGACCGAGGTTGCCGCTGAGTCGCAGAAGCCCGCGAAGGAACAAAAGCCCGTGGAGGCCCAAGAGCCCAAGCGTCGTCGCGGTGCTCACTTCAAGGCTGCGCAGCAGGATGTCGCGCGTGAGGTTGAAGAGCCTTCCGAGGTTGCAGACGATGTTGAGGAGTCTGCCAAGAGGGCTCCGGGTTCGTGTCGTCCCGGCCGCGGTTTTGCAGGGCGCGCGTATCCCGTAAAGCGTCAGGAGAAGGGCGAGCCGGCTTCGACCGCTCAGGCCGATAAGGCCGAACAAACCGAGAAAACCGTTGAGCCGGCGGCTCGCGAGCAGCAACCTTCCGAGTCGCAGCCTGCGGCTGACACCGAGGTCAAAGTTCAACAGTCCGCTGATAAACAGGCGGGGGAGAGCGCTTCGAGCAAGCCCCGCCGTCGTCGTCACCGTGGCGGACGTGGCTCAAATGCCGAAACCGTGGCCGAGAAGGCGACAACGCAAAACAAGGATGTGAAGGCTGAGACCCCGGTGGAGCAGCCCAAGCGCCAGCCGGCGAAGGGGGACAAGCCTGAACGTTCGCAAAAGAGCTCGTCCGCGCCAAAGCAAGGGCGCAAAGCTCAGGCAGATTCCAAGCACAAATCCCAGGCGCAGCCCAAACCGACTGCAAACGATGCGGCCGCCCAGCAGCCTGAGCAGCCCGCTCATGGCGAGGTTTCGGCGTTTGCTCTGGCCCGTGTCCTGGGCAGGCAGCTGCTCAAGGTCGTTCCCACGCCAATGGCGCTCTCCAAGATTAAGGAGCAACAGACTCAAATCGTTAAGGTCGAGGGCAAGGACGGCAAAAAGGCTCCGCAGCGCACTCAGCACAACGAGATGTCCAACCGCAAGATTGCCGAGGAAATCGCAATCATCCAGGCTTGGATCGAGCAGAACCGAGGTGCCGATACGCCGGTTGCCTCGCGCCGCCAGCGTGCCTACCAGATCTTTAACGACGAGAAGGCTTTTGACGGCAAGCACGGTGAGCGCCTGATCAGGCGTATGACCGAAAAGGGCATCAGCATGCAGGCGATCAAGGTCGCTCCCAATCGCCCCGTGCACTTTACGGGTTTCTTTACGCTGGGTGCCGACAAGCCGTTCATTATGGTCGAGAACCTGGACACCTACGACGAGATCGTCAAGCTGCTGCGTGGCCGCAAGCACGCCAAGCTCTTTGGCATCAAGGTGGGCGGCGTGATTTTTGGCGGCGGATGCAAGGCAAGCGTCTCGCATGCCCTGGACGATTATCTGGCCGAGATTGGCTATCGCTTTAACTACGTCTACTATGTGGGCGATATCGACCGCGAGGGCGCGCGCATCGTCGAGCAGGCTCGCAATGCCAATGTGGTTGAGATTCGCCTGCATGCCGGCATGTACCGCGCCATGCTCGCCGAGCATAGGCGTCGCGTGAAGGCCGGCGGCGCGTGCGAGCCCGCTGCTGCCAACCAGGGCGTGCCGCAGAACCTGGCGGCGACGATTAAGGATCTGCCCATGGTTACGCGCGTGCAGTTCCGCAACGTGCTGCGCGAGGGCGGGCGTATTCCGCAGGAGATCCTGATGACCGCAGACTATCGGGATGGCGACTCGGGAAGCTTCGACCGCATGCTCAACAACTAGGGCGTTCGGCCCCGGGAGAGCGGGGACACCGGCTTAGGTTT
>UROR01000138.1 GCA_900549535.1 uncultured Collinsella sp.
CGCCTAGTCGAAGCGCTCCGAACAGATTGGAGCCCATCGGCCGAAAGGCCTGGCGTTAGCATGTCGCGATTCAATCTTGAAAACAGCATTGCCCAGTTGACAAAACTATAGGAACACCCCCCATTTTTCGGTCCCACCTGTCACGTTATCAGGAGCCCGAAATCGAAGAGATGGTAAAAGCCGCTTGGGGCACATGTGGTTCCATATGCCCCAAGCGGCTATTTCGATTGCTTATGTCACAAAGAAACCTAGGTGACCTGTTTACACGCGCTAGCGCGCCGGGTCGATAGCAACCTTGCCGCTCTCCAGCACGTGAACGCGACCGTCGGCGAGCATTTGCACGACCTCGGGATACAGCACATGCTCGATCGCGTGGATGTGCTCCTCAAGCGTGTCGACGTCCCAGCCCTCCTCAACAGCCAGCGCACGCTGGGCGATGATGGGGCCGTTGTCGTAGATCTCGTTGGCAAAGTGCACGGTCACGCCGGTCACCTTGACACCGCGAGCAAACGCATCGTCGATCGCATGGGCACCGGTAAAGCTCGGCAGCAGCGCGGGATGCAGATTGACCACGCGATTGGGGAATGCCGCCAGCAACGGCGTGTGCACCATGCGCATGTAGCCGGCCATGACCACATACTCGCAACCGCGCTCGAGCAGCTCGTGCGCAATAATCTCGTCGGCGGCGATGGGGTCGGCGTAGACATCCTTGGACAGCGTGAGCGTCTGGATACCCGCACGCTCTGCGCGCTGCAAACCCTTGGCCGAAGGGCGGCTCGACACCACGAGCTCAATCGAAGCGTTGAGCTCGCCGGCGGCGATCAGGTCGATCAACGCCTGCAGGTTGGTACCCGAACCGCTGATGAGCACACCGATCTTGAGCGGCTCAGCCGTATCGGTACCGGTCGGACGGGTGTAGGGCACAAAACCAAGACCCTCACTAGCGGCCATCTGCTCGTTAGCGCTCATCGGAGTACACGACCTTACCGGAGCCCTCGACGCACTCGCCCACGCGGAACGGCTTCTCGCCCAGCGCGACCAGAGCCTCGGTCACCGCGGTCTCATCCTCGGGAGCGACGATCAGGCACAGGCCAACGCCCATGTTGAAGGTCTTGCACGCCTCGTTGGGCGCAAGCTCGGCCTGGCGCGACACATAGGTGATGACGGGCGGAACGTCCCAGCCCATCTCGGCGCCGTTGCGGGTGACCACAGCGTCGACGTCGTCGGCAAGCGCGCGGTTGAGGTTCTCGGTAATACCGCCGCCGGTGATGTGGGCAATGGCATGAACGTTGGCGCCACCGCGGAGCAGCTCCAGAATCGGCTTGACGTAGATGCGCGTAGGAGCCAACAGGGCGTCTGCCAGCGATGCACCGCCGAGCTCCTCGAGTGGACGGCTCAGCTCCTCGGCCTTAGCGGCGGCCTCGGGCGTGCCCGGCTTGATGCCGTCGACGCCGATGACCTTGCGCACGAGCGAGTAGCCGTTGGAGTGCACGCCGGTGGAAGGCAGGCCCAGGATCACATCGCCGGGGCGAACGTTCGCGGGGTCGAGCATCTTGGGACGGTCGACGACGCCCACGGTAAAGCCAGCGAGGTCGTAGTCGGCCGGAGCCATGACGCCCGGGTGCTCGGCCATCTCGCCACCCACGAGCGCGCAGCCCGCGAGCTTGCAGCCGTCGGCAACGCCCTTGACGATCTTTACCATGTGCTCGGCCTCGATGTGGCCAATGGCAACGTAGTCCAAGAAGAACAGCGGCTCGGCGCCCGAAGCCAAAATGTCGTTGACGCACATGGCGACCAGGTCCTGGCCCACCGTCTCGTGACGGTCCATGATCTGGGCGAGCACGAGCTTGGTGCCCACGCCGTCGGTACCGCTGATCAGGATCGGGTCTTCCATATCCTTAAGCGCGGCGGCCGAGAACAGACCGCCAAAGCCACCGATGCCACCGATAACCTCGGGACGGTTGGTGTCCTTAACCATTTGCTTAATAGCGTCGACGGCGCGGCCGCCCTCGGCGGTATCGACGCCGGCATCCTCATACGTCACATGCTTGCTGTCGCTCATCTGAGCCTTCCTCTCCCACTACCGTTTGAAGCACAGACGCCAAACGGTGCTCATAGTTGCGTTCATTTCGGCGCACGCCATAACGGCACGCGCCGTCATATCAACAAAACAGCAGGTAAAACCTACCAAAATAAACCTGTCCCTACATGGCAGGCTTTAGGCCTCGCCGTGCTCCTCTTCCCAGCTGCGGTCGTCGTATTTCTCGACCACGGCGTCGTCGTCAAAGTGCAGCGGCTTGTCCAGGTTGCGGGGCTTAAAGCCCTCCATAAACTTGTCGCGGCCAAAGCTCTCGGGAATCGCCACGGGGTAGCGTCCGGTAAAGCACGCATCGCAGTAACCGCCCTTGGGCATGACCTTCAGCAGGCCCTCGACCGAAAGGAAGGCCAGCGAATCGGCGCCGATATACTCGCAAATCTCGTCGACCGTCTTGTTGGCGCTGATAAGCTGCGACTGCACGTCGGTATCAATGCCGTAGAAGCACGGCCAGATGACCTCGGGCGAGTTGATGCGGATATGAATCTCCTTGGCGCCGGCGTTGCGCAGCATCTTGACGAGCTGCACCATGGTGGTGCCGCGGACGATGGAGTCGTCGATGACGACTAGGCGCTTGCCCTCGATGTTGTCGCGCAGCGGGTTGAGCTTCATGCGCACGCCCATGGCGCGCAGCTCCTGCGTGGGCTCGATAAACGTACGGCCCACGTAGCGGTTCTTGATAAGGCCCTCGCCAAAGGGAATACCGCTCTCGTGCGAATACCCCTCCGCGGGCGGCAGGCCGGAGTCGGGCACGCCGATGACCAGGTCGGCCTCGACGGGCTCCTCATGTGCCAGCTGACGACCCATGTCATAGCGGCAGGCGTAGACGCTCTTGCCGTTCATGATGGAGTCGGGGCGAGCGAAGTAGACCTGCTCAAAGATGCAGTTAGCGGGCTCTTCGGCGGCAGGCACGCCTTGCTCAGACACAAGGCCCTCGGCGCTGATGCGCAAAATCTCGCCGGGACGGACGTCGCGGACGTACTCAGCGCCCACAATGTCGAGCGCACAAGTCTCGGAGGCGACGACCCAGCCGCCGGCGCGGGTGACATGGGTGGTGGCGTCGACCGTCGCGGCGCCGTCCTGCGACGGCAGCTGCGAAACGGATGCGGCGTCGGCCTGATCCAGGCCCTCGTCCACGAGCTTGCCCAGCACGAGCGGGCGAATGCCGTGCGGGTCGCGGAATGCGTAGAGCGCCTGCTCGTTGATGAGCGTCATGGCGTAGCCGCCGCGCACGAGCTCCATGGTCTTGCGAATGCCCTCGCGCAGATGGCCAGTACGCTGAGTAAAGTAGCCGATGAGTTTGGTCGCGACCTCGGAATCCGAGTTGGAGAGGAACGGCACGCCCAGCTCGATCAGCTGGCGGCGCAGCTCGTCGGTGTTGACGAGGGTGCCGTTGTGCGCGAGCGCGATAATGACGCTATTGATGGTAGAGAGGTGCGGCTGAGAGGCTTCCCAGCTCTTGGCGCCGGCGGTGCCATAGCGCACATGACCCACGGCCAGCTGACCGGAGAGCGTCGATAAGTCGGCATTGGAGAACACGCGGTCGAGCAGGCCCAGGTCCTTGCGGACCATAACCGTACCGCCGTCACCAACAGCGATTCCCGCCGATTCTTGGCCACGGTGCTGCAGTGCACGCAGGCCAAAGTACGTCAGTCGAGCCACGTCACGATCGGGCGCCCACACACCAAAAACGCCGCATTCCTCATGCAGCTGGTCGGAGTCCGGATCATACGTCGACATGGCGTTCACCTGTCCCGCGGCGCGCTCGGCCGCGCGGATGGTTTCTTGAGACATGGCATCCCCTCAGAGCCTCGTATTTTGGCGTTACCCGCCTTATTATACGCACGGCGCGACGCGCTCCCCAGCGCATGAGCAGCGCTTTTTAAAAGCCCACCGAGCTAATAATCCGTTTTGCGGCCAAACATTTTATTGGTCTGCCCAGTGCAAGCGCCCGCGCCCCCATATGGCCGCCGCGTCCACCGTTGGGGATTGCAAAGTTGCAGTTGGGACGTTCGTCCTGTCTTTTAGCAGGTCGGCGGCGTATCCTAGTAACCTAGGACAAAGCGAGAAAGGTTCTGTATGGATCGAAACGAACTCGACCCCAGCGTCCCCAGCGCCACGGAGGTCAAGAAGATTCCCCTCATCATTAAAGTGTACGCCGTCCTGTGCATCCTGTCCGGCGTGGGCACACTCCCGTCGGTCGCCGTCTTTATGTGGCAGGTCATCACCGCACTCATTAACGGCAACGCCGCCGCTAAGCTCGGTGATAACACCCTGGTCGCGGTTGGCCTTATCGTCGCCGGCATTATGCTCTCGGCGGCAAGCGCGATCATCTTGATCGTCTTTGGCCTGGACCTCATCAAGGACCAGCGGCGCAATGCCGCCCGCCTGTCTTACGTCCTCATCGCATTGACCGTCGTGGAGCTTTTAGTTGACGTGATGCTCCAGGGTATCGGACCCTTCCTGCTGCGCCCCGCCATTCAGCTCGGTATCCTCATCGCGCTTTCGGCCACCGTCGACCCCACGCTACGCCAGGAGCGCGAACTGCAGCGCCGTCTGCAAGAGATGCTCGACCGCGATGCCGCCGCCGAGGGGATGCTCGGCCGCGACGAAACCGGCGAGGGCTACATCAA
>UROR01000139.1 GCA_900549535.1 uncultured Collinsella sp.
TCAAAAGGCAAGGCATGACCAGAAGGTCTATGCCTTGCCTTTTTCATGCCAACTTGTTCGCTCTGGACGTCGCTCGCTGACGTTTGCTCAACCTGCGGTGTCTTAACAATTCTGTCCAGCTGTTGGCATTGCGGCATTTGCCCAGATAAAGCCTGCCAAAATGAACCTGTCCCTTTTTGGTAGGTTTGGTGCAATGGGGTCAGGTTGGCTTGCGCCATACCGGTAGTTCTGCCTGCGACACTCTCGCCAAAGTGATATCAAACATACATCTAGCGTTTTCGACACTTCGCTTATTAGAGCCAGTCCGTCTCCTCGTCATAGCGGTCCGAATAGGCGTTACGCTTGAGTTCTTCAGCACTCGTTGGCCGCGCCTTGGACACGTCGACCCCTGACTCATGGCAAGCGGCGACGAACAGCTGTAAACCCCGATCAATAAGCTGAGCCCCACGCTCGGCCTTCATTTCTTCGGCTCGCATTTAGAGTTCCACGCTTTCGGCGCCGTTGATGGTTAGGTTTCGCTCGTAGAAGGCGGTGAGGGCGCGGATGGCGTACATCACGTCGCGTACGCCGCCGGTCTCGTAGCTCGAGTGCATGGCCAGCTGCGGCAGGCCCACGTCCACGGCATGCATGCTCGCCTGCATATTGGACAGGTTGCCGAGCGTGGAGCCACCCGCCATATCGCTCTTGTTGGCGAAGGCCTGCGTGGGCACGTCGGCGTCATCGCAGATGGCCTGGAACACCGCGCGGCTAAAGGCGTCGGTGCAGTAGTGCTGGTTGGCGGCTTCCTTGATGACGATGCCGCCGTTGAGCACAACCTGGTTGCGCGCATCGCACTTCTCGGCGTGGTTGGGGTGCACGGCATGCGCGTTGTCACAGCTCACGAGCATCGATGCGGCAAGGGCGCGATGATACGACTCGTCGTCAAAGCCCAGCGAGCCGTTAATGCGGCGCAGCGCGTCGGCCAAGAACGTCGACATGGCGCCCTGCTTGGTCTCGGAGCCAACCTCCTCGTTATCAAAGCAGCAGAAGACCGAGATATCGCGCGCGTTCTCAGCACCCAAAAATGCCTGCAGCGAGGTATAGGCGCAGGCCAGGTCGTCGAGCTTGGGCGTCGAGATAAACTCGTCGGCCCAGCCCCAAATGCGCGCATCCTGACGATTGACCAGGAACAGATCGCGACCCAGAATCTGCTCGGGCTCAACGTCCAACTCGTCGGCGATCAGAGCATCAAAGTCGCCCTGCTTAAGATCACCGGCGCTGATGAGCGGGCACAGGTCGACGGCGCGGTTGGGCGCAAAGCCCTCGTTAACGCCACGGTTCATATGGATGGCAAGGCTCGGAATAATGGCAACCTCGCGCTCGGTGGCAAGCAGGCGGCTCTCAATACGCTCGCCTTCGCGCACCAGTACGCGGCCCGCGAGCGCCAGCGGGCGGTCGAACCAGGTGTAGTCGATCATGCCGCCGTATGCCTCGGTGTTCAGGCGCAGCGTCTCGCCCGCGCCGTCAAGCTCGGGCACAGCCTTGACCTTAAACGTCGGCGAGTCACTGTGCGACGCCGTCAGCTGAAAATGGTAGTCGCCGGCAACGCCGTCCTCGCCCCACGTCGCGGCCAGGTCCTCGCCCACCTTAAAGGCAACAACGCTCGAGGTGTTGCGCTGCGTGTAATAACGCCCGCCCGGCTCGATGTCCCACGCCGCATTCTCGGGCAGGTAGGCAAAGCCCGCCTCGTCGAGCTCGGCCATGATGGTCGCCGCCGTATGGAACATGCTGGGGCACGCCTCGATAAAGTCGATAAGGTCGTTGGCGGCCTCGATATCGTCGGCCGTCACATGCGCGCGCTCGGGCGTTTCCTGATCCGTCATGCTCTCCCCTTTCGCTGGGTTGATGGTTCCCTCCAGCATACCCCGCCACGCCAGCGCCGCGCTCTTCATTCCATGTTTAATCCCGCGCCGCTCACCAAGTTGAGCCATCATGCCCGCACTCCTTTTGCGACAATTACGCTAACAGGACGAGAGGAGCCGTCATGAAGCCACGTAGCATTGCCATCGCCTGCGGTGTCGCGGGAGTCGCCGTCGGCCTTGCCGCTGCCACCGGTATCGTTTATCACAAGCAAATCAAGTCCGCCGCGTCGCTCAAACGCCTGACCGGCTACGCGGATGGCTATGACCTGTACGCAATCGACATCGCCTACGACTACGATCTTGATCGCATCATCGCCGCTGGCGTGCGCGACGATCAGGCCTACATCGATGCCGTGGTGGCGCAGGTGCTCCCCGGCGTGCCGGCACATGTCCAGGCGCCCCAGTTTGCCTGCAGCGCTTTTGTCGCCGTAGATGCCGAAGGCCGCGTGCGCACCGGTCGCAATTACGACTTTAAAGACGACACCTCGGCGCTGCTGGTGCGCAATCACCCACGCGGCGGCTATGCCTCCATCGGCTTTGCCGCCCTCAATAACCTGGGCGCCAACACTCCGCTTGACTCCGTCACCGGACGCGCCGCGGCGTTGATGGGCCCGTTTGCCCAGCTCGACGGTGTTAACGAATGCGGCGTGTCCATTGCCGTACTCACCCTGGATTCCCAGCCCTGTGACCAGGACACGCAACGCCCCGTCATCAATACCTCGCTCGCCATCCGCCTGGTGCTCGACCGTGCCGCCACCACGCAAGAAGCTGTCGACCTGCTTTCCGCCTACGACATGCACGCCATGGCAGGACGCGATTACCACTTCTTTATCAACGACGCCGCCGGTGACGCGCGCGTAGTAGAGTGGGATCCGCGCGATCCGGACCGCGCTTTCAAAGCGACCCCTGTTCGCCAGGTTACGAACTTCTACGCCTGCTATGGCAACGAAGTGCTGCTCAACCAAAAGAATGGCGAGCTGGGGCATGGTAAAGAGCGCGCCGTCGCAATCGCCGATGTCCTCGACGCCCATGTCGGTGCCCAGGACGAGGCAGTCGCTTGGAAGGCCCTGCGCGCTGCGGCGCAAAAGCCCAATCCGGAAGACATCACCAGCAACACGCAGTGGTCGGTCGTCTTTGACAACACCGAGCCCGCTGCCGCCATCACGCTGCGCCGCCACTGGGGCGACATCGATGCCTTCGCGCTGTAAGGAGCTGGCACCGTCGTCCTTACGCTGGCCTGACGTTGCTTACATTTCTATACGCTTGAGCTAACACGTTTTACCCCCGCATCAACAGTGTGCGGGGGTAAACTTATGCGCATGTTATAACTTGCCCGGAAGGATTCACCATGCTTAGGATCGGTCTTCTTACTAGTGGCGGCGACTGCCAGGCGCTCAACGCCACCATGCGCGGCATTGTCAAAACGCTTATGACCAATAGCGAAGAGCCTATCGAGATCTATGGTTTTGAGGACGGCTACCAGGGCCTTATCTACAGCAGGTTCCGCGTCATGACGCCCGCCGATTTTAGCGGTATCCTCACCCGCGGCGGCACCATCCTGGGCACGAGCCGCACACCGTTCAAGCGTCTGGATACCCCCGAGGCCGATGGTGTCGAGAAGGTGCCGGCGATGGTCCACACCTATCATAAGCTGCAGCTCGACTGTCTGTTTATGCTGGGCGGTAACGGCTCCACCAAGACCGCCAACCGCCTGCGCGAAGAGGGCCTCAACGTTATCGCCCTGCCCAAGACCATCGATAACGACACCTGGGGCACCGAGCTGACGTTTGGCTTTACGAGCGCCATCGACGTCGCCACCAAGTGCATCGACGACATTCACACCACCGCTTCGAGCCACGGCCGCGTGTTCGTTATCGAAATCATGGGCCACAAGGTTGGCTGGATTCCACTGTACGCCGGCGTCGCGGGCGGCGCGGACGTCATCCTGATTCCAGAGATCCCTTACGACATGGAAAACGTCATCAAGACCATCGAACATCGCATGGAGGCCGGCAGCCGCTTTACCATCGTGGCCGTCGCCGAGGGCGCTATCTCCAAGGAGGACGCGGCTCTGTCCAAGAAAGAGTACAAGAAGAAGCTCGCCGAGCGCACGAGCCCGTCGATTGTCTACGACATCGCCAAGGAGATCGAGGCCAAGACCGGTCGCGAGACCCGCGTCGCCATCCCCGGCCACACGCAGCGCGGCGGCCAGCCCGACGCCCAGGACCGCATCTTTGCGACCCAGTGCGGCGTCGAGGCGGCACTCGGCTGCCTGCGCGGCGAGTTTGGCTACATGATCGCCCTGCGCGACGGCAAGATGTGCCACATGCCGCTCGAGGATGTCGCCGGCAAGCTCAAGTATGTCGATCCCCAGAGCGATCTGGTGCGCGAGGCCAAGGCGTTGGGCATCAGCTTCGGCGACGAATAGCCTCGGCCGAAACTGCTCTCATCGGAGACCCCAGGGCTTACCTCCCAAATCGTCCTCGGACATGTCAGGATCCCGCCGTGCGCTTCGCGCGGCGGGATCCTTCCGTCCTGCGGAAAGATTTGGGAGGTAAGCCCTAGGGCCTCCTGCGGTGACTGGGGAGGCCGAGACTATTCGTCTTCTTGCTGCGGGTGCCTGGGGTAGGATGCGGCGTGCATTTTTGGGAGTATTCAGCAGCCGAGGGGGTAGCGCACAGAGATGTGGTGTAAGAGGCGGGGCATGCCCCGCCTCCGCCCTTTCTTGAAAGGGAGGGGACACCGCCTAGAATTCGTCGTTGGAGTAATGAAGGTGACGAATGGAAGGAAAGGCGAT
>UROR01000140.1 GCA_900549535.1 uncultured Collinsella sp.
GGCGGCCCGTTCTGGGCGCGCCTCAATCGTAGCCCGAGACGGTCCCGGGCTGACAATTTCGACTGTAATGGACGTTCTTAAACGACTGGTCAAAGGGGACACTCTTGATGCACTTGGCACTTGGGGACGTTCCTTATGTGCCGGCAGATTGGGACACTCCTTGCGTTAAGAGGCTGGCGTGCGTCAACCTGTTCTCGTTGCAGCAAAAAAATCGCCCCGTTCTCGGTTGAGGACGGGGCGATTCGTCTTTTGGGCTTATGCAGCCAGGCTTATGCAAAGCGGGCGACGAGCTCCTGGAGCACGTCGGTCATCTTGACGAGCGAGCTGACCGGGACGAACTCGTTGACGCCGTGGTAGCAATAGCCGCCGGTGGAAAGGTTGGGGCAGGGCAGACCGCGGAACGACAGCTGGGCGCCGTCGGTGCCGCCACGAATCGGCAGCACTTGGGGCTCAACGCCGCAGGCAAGGTAGGCTTCCTTGGCAACATCAATAAGCTCGGGATAGTCACGAACGATCTCGGCCATATTTCGATACTGTTGCTTAATCTCGACCGTCACGCGCTCCTCACCCAGACGCTGGTTGAGTATCGAGGCGGCGGCATCAATAAGGTCGAGTTTCTGCTGGAACTTGGCGGCGTCATGGTCGCGGACGATATAGCGCGCTGTGGCGTGATCGACGGTCGCAGATACACCCTCAAGGTGATAAAAGCCCTCGTAGCCTTCCGTATACTCCGGGCGCTGCACGTAGGGGAGCAACGCGTTGAAGTCGCAGAACAGATTGCCTGCGTTGACCATACGGCCCTTAGCGTCGCCCGGGTGGATGGACTGGCCCTCAAAGCGGACGGTCGCCTCGGCGGCGTTAAAGCACTCCCACTCCAGCTCGCCGATGGGGCCGCCGTCGACCGTGTAGGCGTACTTGCAGCCAAAGGTATCGATATCCAACAGCTCGGCTCCGTGGCCGATCTCCTCGTCAGGGCAGAAGCAAATGCCGAGTGCGGGATGGGGCAGAGAAGGGTCCTGAGCGATACGCGCGACAAGCGACATGATCTCGGCGACGCCCGCCTTGTCGTCCGCGCCCAGCAGCGTGGTGCCATCGCTGCAGACCAGGTCCTCACCCGCGAGGTCATTCAGGGCGGGAAGCTTGGCGGTACCCATGGCAACGGGCTTACCGTCAACCGTGCCGCAGACCAGGTCGCCGCCTTCGTAGTGTACGATGTGCGGCTTCACGCCGGCGCCCGGTGCAACTTCGGTGGTGTCGAGATGGGCGATCAGGCCCAGGGCGGGCTTGTCCTCAGCGCCCGCACTTGCGGGGATATGCGCGCAGACATAGGCGTGCTCGGTCACGTGGGCATCTTCCGCACCAAGCTCGCGCAGCTCTTCAGCCAGCACGTTGGCAAGGTCAAACTGAACGGCGCTCGAGGGTACCTGGTCGCAGTTTGCATCCTCGGACTGCGTGTTGATCTGGACGTAGCGCAAAAAGCGTTCGAGGACATCGGGGTTCGTGGTGGTGTTTTCCATAAAGACCGCTCCAATCTTGGTCGTCGTGTGCAACAAGAACTCTAGCACGGTATGCCACGGCATACCGCGACGCTTGGATGGGGTAGAATCAGCCATTGAATGCAGAAGGGACGGAAGATCATGGATACGACAAATAGCTCGCGCGAACTACATCTGACGGTGGCGAACGAAGACTACTTGGAGTGCATGGTTCGCATTGAAAGCGAAGAGGGGGAAACCAACGGCGTTCGATCGGTCGACATCGCGCAGCGCCTTGGCGTCTCCAAGGCATCGGTCAATAAAGCGGTTTCGGCTCTCAAGGCATCCGAGCTTGTCGAGCAATCGCACTACGGCAAGGTGATCCTGACCGATCGCGGCCGCGAGGTTGGCGCGGCTATCTGGTACCGTCATCGCCTCATCCGCACGTTTTTGGTTCAGGAGCTCGGTGTCGAATTTGAGCGAGCCGATTCCGAGGCCTGCATGATGGAGCATGCGCTATCCGAGGACACGATGAGCCGCTGGCTCGCCTATCTCGAAAAGCAGGGAATCAGCGTCGAGGAATAGCGGGATATATATGGATACGAGTTATTACAACCGCTTTGGTGCCGAGGAACTTACGCGCCGCTTGTCGAGCGAGACCTTGTTGGCGCAGGGCCCCATGGGCAGTGTTTTGTTGAGTGAGTACGATGCCGCCGACATTCCACCGGCGTTTTGGAATCTGGCAGAGCCGCAGACCGTTTCTCGTATCCATCGCTTGTATGTCGCCGCCGGCGCGCAGGTGCTCATTACCAATACCTTTCAGGCATCGAGCTATGCCCTCAAGCACGACCAGATTGCGCCGTCCGTGGCGGAGGTCAATCGCGGGGCCGTCGACGATGCCCGCCAGGCGCACCCTCAGCTACTGCTGGGCTCGATGGGCCCGATCGGTATTGAGTGGTTTGCCGAGGACTCTGTCGAGTATCGTGAAATCCGCGGCATTGCGCGCGAACAGGCGCACGCCTTGCTCAATGCTGGTGTTGACGGTCTGCTGATCGAGACGGTGACGTCTATCCGTAATCTGCAGCCCATGCTTGCCGGCGCCCGAGATGCCGCCGACGGCATGCCTGTTCTGGTGAGTTTTGTCGTTGACGATAAAGGCGACCTGCTGGGCGATGGCCTCAACATCGAGGCAGCCGTTTTGTACGCCGAAAAACACGGCGCAAACTCGGTTGGTGTTAATTGCTGTTCGCTTGCGGCCGCGAATGCGGCGGTGCCCAGGATGGTTGCATCGGCGACTACTCCCGTTACGGTGCGTCCCAACGTAGGCGATCCGGTCCAGACTCAGGATGGCCCCGTATGGCACGAGAATCCCGAAGCTTTCGCGCGCGCATGCATCGAATGGAGACATGCCGGCGCCGCAATGGTGGGCAGTTGCTGTGGAACCACGGCAATCACTACGGCAGCGATGGCCGAGGCGCTCGATATATAAAGGGCAAAACCGCTCCATACGGGGCGGTTTTTTTATTGCTTGCATGTCCTCGGCAGCATTTGCCCAAATGGTGAATGCTGGTGCCGGCAGGTTGCTGAGTGCGTGTTGCGGGTATACCTCACGCGTAGCATGATCCAAACACTGTGAGGTGTCTGCGCGTGTGCGCGATAATTCATTTTGGAACTGACGGTTGGCGCGCTCGCGTCGATGAGGACTTCACTGCCGATAACGTTGCCCGTATCGCCGATGCCGTCGGCGAGTTGTGGCAAAAGACCAATCCGGGCAAAACGGTATATATAGGGTTCGACACCCGGCCCCTGGCGAGCGAGTTCGCTGAGCTTGCGGCGGGCGTGCTAGCAGCGCACGGGCTGGACGCCGTGCTCGCTTCGCGACCTGTTCCGACCCCTGCCCTTACGTGGGCGGCGGCTTATGACGGTGAAGCGTGCGGCGCGCTCATGGTGACGGGGTCCCATCATCCGCAGGGCTATCTGTGCCTCAAGATTCGCATGGGTGACGGCTCGACCGCCAACCAGGATGTCATCGAAGAGCTCGAAGAGACTATGGCTCCCGAGCCAATGGGGATCGAGGGGCAATATCGCACCGCGGATATCATTCCTGACTATATGCAGGCGGTGGCATCGTTTGTCGATGCCGAAGCCATCCGCGCCGCGCACCTGCGCGTGGTTGTCGATCCCATGGGCGGCGCAGCCCAGGGCTATCTAGCCGACTTGCTGCGCGAGCTTGGCGTTGAGGTGCACGAGATTCACGCCGGGCAGGCGTCTGACCAAGAAGATATCTGCCCCGACCCCGTTGAGCCGTGGGTGGACGCTTGCGAGCGCACGGTTATCGAGGACGGAGCTTGCGCTGGCCTGGTGACCGACGGCGACGCCGACCGCATCGGCGCGGTTGACGAGCGCGGCAGATATATACATCCGCATCAGATCATGGCGCTCGTTTTGGGCGACTTGGTTCAATTTCGTAATTTGGAGGGGCGCGTCGTCGTCAATCTTTCGTGCTCGACGCTCGTGCGTCGCATTGCCGAGGCGCTTGGCTGCCGCGTGACCGTCAAACCAGTCGGTTTCAAATATATAGCGGCGGAGATGAAGAAGGGCGGCGTCCTCATAGGCGGCGAAGAAGCCGGTGGTATCGGCATCGCCGCACATATGCCCGAGCGCGATGGAATCCTCGCCTGTCTGATTCTGTGTGAGCTTATGGCAAAGACGGACGCGCCTTTGGGCGTTCTGGTCGACCAACTCGAGGACAGTTTTGGTAAGACGAGTTACGGTCGACGCGATTTACGCCTTGAGGCCGAAGATGCCGAAACGTTACGAACCCTGCTGCCGGGCGTAAACCCCAAGTCGATTTGTGGCAAGGTGCCGCAAAACGTTAGTCATATGGATGGCTTGCGTTTGGCATTCGAGGATGACACGTGGCTGCTGGTCCGTCCTAGTGGGACCGAACCAGTGGTGCGCGTCTACGCCGAGGGGTTCTCGGTGGAAGAACGCGATGAGTTGCTCGATGCTGGCTGTGCTTTAGCTAGGGGGACGTATCCGCTTTAACCATGAGACTGCCTTATATAATGAGATGCTCGGCGAGCGGTAGTTAACGGCTGGCAAACGTTAGTCGAATCCCAGGATGTGTAGGAAATGTGTACGCCCAGATTCCCGCCCACGGCGCCCCTCCGGTCTGGCAATATATCTCCTTGCCGCGCGGCCCGGTCG
>UROR01000141.1 GCA_900549535.1 uncultured Collinsella sp.
GGCGACACCGACATCAACATCATCGACACCGCCGAGTTCGCGATCCCCGGCCTTGACGACGAGTTCCGCGTCATCGTCTCCCCGTGGATTTTGACGGTGCTTGTGACCGACCGCCTGGCTCGCTACTACGAGACGGTCACCAAGCACAACCTCAAGTATCGTCGCTACTATCACCAGTTCGACTACTAAAGAAAACGGGTGCGGGAACGTGCCGGGCTATTGAGAGGAACACAGAATGAGACAGTACATCATCGCCAGCCATGCGCACTTCGCTACCGGCATCAAGGAGAGCGTCGAACTGCTCTCGGGCGCTCGCGACAACGTCCACGATCTTTCGATGTTCGTCGATGGCCGCATGGACGTGGCCGAGGAGGCCCAAAAACTGCTGGCAGGCATGTCTGCTGACGATGATGTCGTTGTCTGCACCGACCTCTTTGGCGGCAGCGTCAACAACGAGTTCACCAAGATCGTCCAGACGCGTCCCCGCACGTACCTCGTTACCAACATGAACCTTCCTCTCCTCATCCAGCTGCTGTTCTCTGACGAGTCGGCGCCGGTTGAGGAGACGATTCGCGCCATCGTCGCTGCGGACGATACGCGCGTGAAGTTTGTCAACGATCTTTTGGTCGATGACGACGAGGAAGAAGAGTTCTAATCCGCAGCACCTACTGACACGCCGTAAGACGGCACAAGACCTTTGGGGGGTCACATTATGATTCAGCTACTTCGCGTTGACCATCGCCTGCTTCATGGCCAGGTCGCAGTTTCCTGGGTTCAGGGCCTTGGCTCCAACTGCATCTTCTGCGTGGGCGATAAGGTCGCTAACGACCCGGTGTGGAAGACGACGCTTAAGATGGGCAAGCCTGCCGGCTGCAAGCTCGTCATCAAAGATATGGAGCATGCAATCGAAGCTATCAACTCGGGCGTGACCGACAAGTACAAGATGATCATCTGTGTCGCCACTATTGCTGAGGCAAAGCAGCTTGTTGAGGGCTGCCCGCAGATCAAGTCGGTCAACCTGGGCAACACCAAGCCCAAGGACGAGAAGCGTCCCGATGCTCGTCAGGTCTCTCGTCAGATCTTCCTGACCGCGGCCGAGGAAGCCGATGTGCGCGAGATGCTGGATCGTGGCGTTGAGGTCGAGATTCGACCCCTGGCCGATGACCCCAAGGTTGACTGCGCCAGCGTGCTCTAGGCGTTCAATTTCGAAGAGTCTGAGCTCTTCGTAGTGTCCTATTAGGAAAGGGGGATATATGCTTACCCAAGCAATCCTCATCGGACTTATCGCCGCATTTGGTAAGTTCGACTGCCAGCTCGGTACGCTCTATGCGTTCCGCCCCATTGTCCTGTGCCCGCTCGTGGGCCTGGTGCTGGGGGACCTGCAGTCCGGCCTCGCGATCGGCGCCAGCCTGGAGCTTCTGTTCATGGGCTCGATCTCCATCGGCGCCTACGTGCCGCCTGATGAGACGATCGGCGGCGTGCTCGCCTGCGCCTTCGCTATCCAGCTGGGCCAGAGCACCGAGGCAGCCATCGCGCTCGCTATGCCCATCGCCACGCTGTGCCTTGCCATCAAGAACATCCTCAACGCCGCCCTGCCGATTCTGGTTGACCGCGCTGATGTCTTCTCCGGCCAGGGCAACCTTAAGGGTGTCTATGCGATGCACTTCCTGATCGGTTTGACCGGTATCATCATGGCGTTCCTGCTGTGCTCGCTGTCGTTCTATCTGGGTGCTGACGCCATCCAGGGCATGCTCGACTTCATCCCGCCCTTTGTCCTTGCTGGCTTTGGCGTTGCAGCCAACATCCTGCCTGCCATGGGCTTCGCCATGCTCGGCCGCCTGGTGCTCACCAAGCAGCTCGTGCCCTTCTACTTCCTGGGCTTCCTGCTGTGCTCCTACGCCAACGTGCCCGTCCTGGGCGTCGCCCTGATCGCCATCATCATCGGCATCGACAAGTTCGACCTGCTCGGCCTGGGCGGAGCCCAGCCCCAGCTCTCCGCGGAAGGGGATGAGGACGATGACTTCTAGTCCCGAGAACAAGATCACGCGCTCCGACCTCGTCAAGAGCGCCGTCAACGTCGGCGCCCTGGGCATGGAGTTCTCCTGGACCTACTACAAGCAGATGAACATCGCCTTCTGCCTGATGGTCGCCAACATGCTCAAGAAGATCTACGCCGGCCGCCCCGACGACTACGCCGAGGCCCTGCACCGCCACTGCGCGTTCTTCAACATCACCGTCCAGTTCGCCCCGTTCGTCGGCGGCATCGCGATGGCCATGGAGGAGAAGGTCGCCCGCGGCGAGATCGAGCCCGAGAGCGTCAACGACGTCAAGGCCGCCCTCATGGGCCCGCTGTCCGGCATCGGCGACTCCATCTTCCTGTCGACGCTGCGCGTGGTCGCCGCCGCGGTGGGCATCAGCCTGTGCCAGGCCGGCAACCCCTTCGGCCCCATCGCCTTCCTGCTCATCTACAACGTCCCCGGCTTCGCGCTGCGCGTCTGGGGCGCCGTCAAGGGCTACGAGCTGGGCGTGGGCTTCCTGGACGAGGCCCAGAGGACCGGCCTCATGCAGAAGATCATGACCTGCGTGGGCATCGTGGGCGTCATGGTCGTGGGCGCCATGTGCAAGGACATGTTCTGGGCCAGCATCCCGGTGGCCATCGGCTCGGGCGACGACGCCCAGACCCTCCAGGACATCCTGGACGGCATCATGCCCGGCATGCTCGGCATGATCGCCTTCTGGCTGTACTACTGGCTGCTGTCCAAGAAGATCAACCCCATGGTGCTGATCGTGGCCACCATGGTCGTGGGCATCATCGGCGCGTTCTTCGGCGTGCTGGCGTAGGCTCCTGCGTTCTATTCTGCCCCCAAGGGAAACGGCGACCCATTGCGGTCGCCGTTTTTTATTACCGAAAGCTAGCTGGAGGTGCTTCGTGATTCGATCTGACAATCCACCCGATAATGGCGTGAGCGGGGCGATGTATCTATTTGGCACGGCGCTCTTGTGGAGTTTTATCGGCATCCTCGTTCGCGCCAATTCGCAGTCAGCTCTTTTGATCGGTGCCGTCACGGCAATATTTATGGCGCTCTTTATCCTGCTCGTCGGCAGGCCCGTCCTCCGCGTCAGTCGTCTTATTGTCCTTGTGGCCGTCTGTAACTTCGTGACGGGCACCACGTTTAACTTTGCCAACCAGCTCACGACGGTCGGCAACGCAATCGTCCTGCAGTACACCTCGATGATTTTCGTTATCGTGTATCAATCGCTCGCAACTCGCACGTTGCCCTCGCCTGCGAAGATTGCCTCCGTGGTGGTTGCTTTCACGGGTATGGGACTTTTCTTTTTAGGCGATTTGAGTGCCGAGGGCATGCTCGGCAACCTGCTTGCCGTCATTTCGGGCGCCACCTTTGGGCTGTGTTTCTTTTTAAACTCTCGCCCCGATGCGTCGCCCATGGTGTCCTCGCTCATCTCCTGCGGCATCTCGATACTGCCGATCGTCTATTTTGCCGGCGACCTAGGCTCCGTAAAACCCTTTGAGTGGGGGCTTATGCTGGTGCATGGCCTTTTTTGCAGCGGCCTTGCGAGTGTGCTGTATGCCAAGGGGATTGCGCGCACTAACGCGTTTGCGGCCAACTTGGTTTGCATGAGCGAGGTCGTGCTCGCTCCCTGCTGGTCGGCGCTCCTCTTTGGCGAGGTCTTTCGCTGGAACGAGTTTTTGGGCGCGGCGATAATCGTTTTGGTGATTGTAGGCAACTTGGCATACGATGCCTTTGGCGATGGCTTTCTGGTGGCGCTTGTCCGCCATCGAAACAAAGAGCGCGCCTGATGGGATACGTCTGCCGTTTACGGTAAAAAACACCCCGCTGAGCGAGTGGTATTAAATAGTAAGAACCTGCATATCTATAATTGGTATCAAATCATTTGTACCTGGCATGGGTGTTCGCAGCACACCAGGTACGCTTCGAGCCGTGTGATCGAACTCCCGGAATTGATATCAACAACGCGCGCGACGGGTGTGACGACGGTTCGATATTCCTTATTGGGAGGAATTATGCTTGTCCAAGCAATCCTCGTCGGCTTAGTCGGAGCGTTTGGATGCCTCGACTACCAGCTCGGCACCCTCTACGCGTTCCGCCCCATCGTCCTGTGCCCGCTCGTGGGCCTGGTGCTGGGGGACCTGCAGACTGGCCTTGCCGTAGGTGCAAGCCTTGAGCTGCTGTTCATGGGCTCGATCTCCATCGGCGCCTACGTGCCGCCTAACGAAACCGTCGGCGGCGTGCTCGCCTGCGCGTTTGCCATTCAGCTCGGTCAGGGTACCGAGACGGCCATCGCACTCGCCATGCCCATCGCCGTCCTTTCGCTGACGATCGGCAACATTACCAACGCTCTGTTCGCCGTGTTTGTCGACATGGCAGACAAGTTCGCCCTCAAGGGAAACCTCAAAGGCATCTACGCCGTTCATTGGGGACTTGGACTTTGGGGCTGCCTCGAGTACTTCCTGCTGTGTGGCGGCGCCTTCTATCTGGGTTCCGGCGCCATCCAGGGCCTGCTCGACTTCATCCCGCCCTTTGTGATTGACGGTTGCGGCGTGGCCGCCAACATCCTGCCGGCCATGGGCTTCGCCATGCTCGGCCGCCTGGTGCTCACCAAGCAGCTCGTGCCCTTCTACTTCCTGGGCTTCCTGCT
>UROR01000142.1 GCA_900549535.1 uncultured Collinsella sp.
CAACAAGGCCGGCAAGGCTGCCACCAAAAACACCTACCTCAAATGCAAGGCCATGCTCGAGGAGATGCGTGACTACCTCAAGGAGGGCGACTTCTCCGAGGAGTTCGTCCCGAGTGACTACGATGCCGACAACGACTGCCTGGTCGAGTCCATCACCTACGCCGACGAGGCACTCTCCGATGAGGACGTAGCCGAGCCCGAGGTCGAGAAGAAAGAGGCCACCGAGGAGAAGTCCGAGGGCAACAACATGGCCGCCATGGCCGTTGGTGCCGTCGTCATCATCGGTGTCTGCGGCTTCGTGCTCTATCGTCGCAAGAAGGCCTAAGGCCCTCACGCTCTAAGGGAGGGCAAGACAGTGCGAGCGGTCTTGCCCTCCTCGCCTGTCATCCGACCGGCGGGAAACATCGCCGAAATCTTTTCAAAAAAGATTCCCTGCACACACTTCGCTGTGCTATAGTGCAGCGCAACAGCAACTAGGTGCGACCGCGCCACGGTATCACGAAAGGAGCCACCAACATGAAGAACACGATGACGTCTCTCAACAACTGGTGGTGGCGTGATGCGAATGCGATCGGTCGACAGTGAGTCCCTCACGCCTGTTTTTGCGCTCTAGGTGATTGGAAGGCCTCCGGTTTCGACCGGGGGCCTTTTTCTATCTCGAGCCCAATCGCATTCGCATCACGCGCCTCCGCTTTCTTCTCTTGCACTTCCCTTCCGAAAGGATTTTCACCATGTCTCAGAACACCACCACCGCACAGCCCCGCACCGTCCAGACCGCCGACCGCGGCAAACTCGACGTCCGCGCTCTCGTCTTGCTCGCCATCCTGCTTGCCGCCGGCTTCATCCTCAACTTCACCGTCGGCAAGGCCATCTCCGGCATCTCGGGCGGCATGATCAGCCCCGAGTTCATTATCTCGGCCTTCTGCCTCACTATCCTGGTTGTGCGCCCCAACATCGGTCAGGCGCTCGTTATCGGCCTGATCTCGGCCGCAGTGATCCAGATCACTACCACCTCGCCGTTCGTCGATTTTGCCGCCGAGGGCATCGCCGCCATGCTCATGGCCGTCATTGTCAACGCTGCTGCCAAGGACGGTCAGGTTAAGCCTGCCGTCGCCATCGTCGCAACCTTCGTGACCACCTTTGTCTCGGGCGTCATCTTCATGGTCATCAAGATGGCCATGCTCGGCGTGGTGAGCGAGCTCGCCGCTGCTATGCTGCCCGTCGTCGCCATGACCGCCGTCTTTAACGCCATCCTGGTCGGCGCTCTCTACCTGCCCATCCAGAAGGCCCTTAAGCTCAATTAAGCCGCTCGGCTTTACGAGCCACCCCATCTTGGCGTTCATTCGTCGCTCGCGTACCCAAGTACGCTTCGTTCCTCTTTCGCGCCAACCTGGGGTACCTCGTAAAGCCGTCTCCGTGCTTCACCACCAAAGACTGTCCCAAACAACGGGTTCATGGACGTTCTTATACGGTTCGTCATTCAAGAAACTCCGATGACTATGAAAGGTATCCATGGAAACGATCATCAACGTTGACGATGTCTCGTTCTCCTACGGCACGCAGACCGAGCAGGCGCTTAAGCATATCTCGCTCGGCGTGAACAGGGGAGATTTTATCGGCATTATCGGGCCTTCGGGCGCCGGCAAGTCCACACTTGCCGCCTGCCTGTCGGGAGCCGTACCCCACCATTACACCGGCACGTTCTTTGGCTCCGTCACTGTCGACGGCAACGACACCTGTGAAGTTTCGCTCACCGATGTGTCGCAGATCGTCGGCAGCGTGTTGCAGGACATCGACACGCAAATGGTCGCCTCGGTCGTCGAGGACGAGATGCTATTTGGCCTGGAGAACTTTGGCGTTCCCCACGACCAAATCGAGCAACGTGTGAGCGAAACGCTCGAAACCGTCGGCATCAGCGACCTGCGCGACCGCGAGATCGCCACCCTCTCAGGCGGCCAAAAGCAAAAGGTTGCCATCGCCGCCATCCTCGCCATGCGTCCGCGCGTGCTCGTGCTCGACGAACCCACCGCGGCGCTCGACCCCGCCAGCTCCACGCTGGTCTTCGAGACCCTGCGTGAGGCCAACCGTGCACTCGGCATCACCATCGTCGTCGTTGAGCAAAAAGTCGCCCTGCTTTCGGAGTATTGCAACCGCGTGCTCGTGCTCAATCATGGCGAAATCGCGCTACAGGGCGAGCCGCACGAGGTCTTCGCGCACGCCGATGAGCTCCGCGCCATCGGCGTTGATTGCCCGCGTGTCACGCGCATTTTCAACAGCCTCGAGGCCGACGGCCTGGCCAGCGGCACTCCCTGTTTGGATGTTGATGAGGCCGAGCGCCTGATTATGGGCATCGTCGACCCCGCACACGCAAGCAGCGACATTCAGGCACCCGCGGGCTCACCACACGCACCGTCGTTGCGCCCGCGCACCAAGGACGCCGAGCCCGTGCTCGCCTTCGATCACGTTGAGTTTGCCTATCCCAATGGCGGCGCCGCCGTCCACGACCTCAACCTGACCCTCTATCCCGGCGAGCTCGTGGGCATCGTCGGCCAAAACGGCGCCGGCAAGACCACGCTCACCAAGCTGCTCACAGGCCTGCTTAAGCCCGCCTCGGGCAGCGTACGCGTCACGGGACTGGATACCGCAGCCGTTCCCACGAGCCGCATCGCCCGCGAAGTCGCAACCCTCTTCCAAAACCCCGACCGCCAGATCTGCAAGGACACCGTGCTCGACGAGGTCGCCTTTGGCCTGGAGCTTGCCGGCATCGACCGTGCCGAGGCGCTGCGTCGCGCCCAGCTCGTCATCGACCGCTTTGGCTTGCCGGCCGACGAGGCGCCCTTCTCGCTCTCACGTGGTCAGCGCCAGATGGTGGCACTCGCCTCCGTCGTGGTCGTAGAGCCCAAAATCGTGGTGCTCGACGAGCCCACGAGCGGCCTTGACTACCGCGAGTGCATGACCGTCATGGAAACCGTGCGCACCATGGCCGAGCGCGGCTGCGCTGTAATCATGGTCTGCCACGACATGGAAGTCGTCTCCGACTTTGCCGAGCGCATCGTAGTCATGGCCGACGGCCGCATCCTCGAGCGCGGCTGCACGCACGAGCTGTTCTCGAACATAGAGCTCATGCAGCGAGCCTATGTTGAGCCACCCCAGGTCATAGAGCTTTCTCGTCGCCTGGCATCCTCCGTCTCTCCCGCCTTTGCACAGGTGAGCGAGGTCACCGATATCGTTCGCATTACCGAGGAGATGGTCCACCGTGGTTAACGTCATCGACTATATGCCGGGCGATACACTGCTGCACCGCTTGAACCCGGTCGTCAAACTGGGCCTTGCCGCAGCCATCATCATCGGCATCTTCTTGTCTGACACCTACATGGCACTGTTGGGCTTTTTGGCGCTCACCCTTGCACTGGGCGCCTACGCCGGCGTCGCCGACCGTCTGCTCGCACTGCTCAAGCTGCTGATTCCGCTCGCGCTCATCATGCTGGTGCTTCAGCTGGCCTTTATGCGCGACGGCAACATGGCGTGGGGCTTTATCACCGACACGGGCCTCATTACCGGATCGAAGGCCTGCCTACGCCTGTTGGGCGTGGCGCTGCCACTCATCCTCATGCTTATGGTGACCAAGCTCAACGACCTCGCCAACGCCTGCGTCGAGGTGCTGCACGTGCCATATCGTTATGCCTTCACCTTTACCACGGCACTGCGCTTTGTGCCGGTATTTGGCCAGGAAATGAACGCCATCATGGAGGCACAGACTGCACGCGGCGTCGAATACGACACTAGGAATCCCGTCAAGAAACTCAAGCTCATGCTGCCGCTGTGCGTGCCACTGCTTATCTCGAGCGTGGGCAAGACCGATGCCACCGCGCTTGCCGCCGAGCAACGCGGCTTCTACCTGCGCACGCGTGCGAGTTCGTATAAGCGCTACCCCATCAAAGGCCTGGATATCGCCGTACTTATCGTCAGCATCGCCCTTATCGCCATCGGTTTCCTGTTCTAGCAATCGCTGACAGCAACCGACAAACGCAAAAGGCCCCGGCTCGCATCAAACGAGCCGGGGCCTTTACTGTTTCACCAGATAAAACCTACCAAAATAAACCTGTCCCTTTTTGGCAGGTCGAGGGTTACAGGCGGTAGGGGACGCCGCTGCGAATGATGGACTCGCGTACCAGGACATCCATCGCATCGAGGGTGATCTCGGGCATCTCGCGATACTTCTGCAACACCGAAAGCTCCGTGCAGGCCAGGATGACGCGGTCGCAGCCGCTACGGGCGAACTCCCACATCACGCGGTCGAACTTATCCATATCGGGCTCGCGCCCGGCCTTCACATCGTCGTAGATGAGCGACATCACGTCGGCCTGACGCTTCTCGCTGGGATAGACGACCTCAGCGCCCGCCGCCTCACACTCGCGCCCGTTGACGCCCGCACCCACGGTGCCATCGGTACCCATAATGCCGATCTTGCGCACCGGCTCGGCCGGCATACTCAGGTTGGGGTCGAACTCGCACTCCCCATCACCGCGCCGGCCAGAGCATAGCGC
>UROR01000143.1 GCA_900549535.1 uncultured Collinsella sp.
ATCCCCAGAACTGAACCCGGGCGGCACATTCTTTAGGCAACTGATTTCTCTGCCACTGCGCTGAACCGCCGGATCCCTTGCGCAGGATACCTGTTCGGCATGGTCTGTAAGTGCCGTAAGCAGGTAAGTGCCGGGGTGGCCGGGGGGGGGGCCCCCGCGGCGGGGGCGCCCGCGCGCCTGGCGGCGCTCGAGAACCTGCGCCAGCCGGCGGCCGAGCACCCGGCGGCCCCGCTGAACTCGGCCAGCATCGACACCTGCCAGCGGCTCGACGGGTCGACCGCGCCCTCGAGCGCGGGGTCGGCCTCGAGCAGGGTCGCGCGCAGCCTGTTCTTCGCGCGGGTCCTGGCGGACGACGCGAACTCGCGCTGCGACGACAGGATCCGCAGCGAGGCGGTCCCCTCGGGCTCCTCGGGCGCCGGCCTGAGGGCGCGGGGCACGCCGAGCGCGGTGCGCGCGATCACCTCGGCGTCGATGGCGTCGGTCTTCGCGATGCCGGGGAACATCCCGCGGGCCTGCTTCTCGGCATATCCGGGCAGGTAGGCGCAGGGGTTCCCGTGCGCATGGGCGCGCGCGAGGACCAGCGCGCCGATGTTTCGCTTCTGGTCGACGACGACCAGCGCGCCGGAGCCGGCCCGCTCGAGCACCCGGTCGATGTCGTCGGGCCTGTTGGCCAGCTCGGCCCTGAAGGCGACGCCCCCTCCCGCATCGAGCGCGCACGCGCTGTGCGAGCTCTTCCCGACGTCGATCCCCAGGTAGGCCACGGGCGTCTCTGCTGCAGGCATGGTGTATCCTCTCCCTTGAGCCGGCCGTAAGCCGCGGAAGCGACACCCACATTACCCGGCCGTGGCCCGGTCCGGGCCCGGCACATCTCTATCAGTCGTTCCCCGCGGCCCCTCCCGCCCCGGCGGCAACACGTCCCGGGCCCTCTACGGGGCAGGGGCTGACGGCCGTCCGGGGCGGTCGGCCAGCGACCACCGGTACGGCTCAATCGTATAACCATGCAACGGAAAAGAGCCGCCCTTTCGGACGACTCAAACTGTAATGGGCCTGAGACAAACCGTTGAACACCATCATCAGCGCAAAGACGCCAATAAAGCAAATTCCCCACGAAACGATAACCGCACCGGTATTTGCCCCACCTGCCGCCATATCGCCGGCAAGCGAAAAGATACCGCCACAAATACTGGCGGTAATGACCATCATGGTCAGACGAAAGAGATCGAGACCATTAGGGTCGATAATCTCGTCGTTTTGAGCTTTAGAGGCCATTGTAGGTGCACCCCCTTCATCATGTGATCGAACGAAAGATGGCCCGGACGTCCCGAATCGGGTGCCGGGCCATCGGTCAAGCGATCATCAGACTGTTACAGCTATCGCGTTAGAAGCGCAGCGACAGGCAAGAAAGGCCGCCGTCGACCTTGCGATACTCGGAGGTGTCGACGACGAGCGTCTTGTAGCCCAGATCCTGCACGGCCTTGAGCACGGTCGGATAGCCCTCGGCAACGATGACCGTACCGTTGACCCAGATGCAGTTGGCGCCGTAAGCCTCGTCCTCGGGCACGACGATCTTGTTGTACTGGGCAAAGTCGGGCTTATCGATGAACTCACCAGAGACGAGCATGTTGTTGTCCTCGATGTAGTTGACGCCCGTCTTGAGGTGCAGGACCTCCTCCAGCGGAACCTCGGAACCCTCGAGGCCCCAGCCCTCGAGAATCTCGCAGAACTGGCGGATGCCCTCTTCGTTGGTGCGAGCGGAGCGACCGACGTAGAAATGGTCGCCGACCATCATGACGTCGCCGCCGTCGAGCGTGCCCGGAGAAACAATGTGCTTGACATGCTCGTCATCAAAGAAGCGACGGACGGCCGGCTCGATCTCGTCCTTCTCGCCGTTGCGGCTATCGGCGCCGGGGTTGGTAATGATGGCGCCGCAGCGAGTGATAACGGCCGGATCTTCGACGAAGCAGCTGTCGGGATACTGCTCGAGGGCGGGCAGCACCGAGACATCCACGCCGCACTGCTCGAGCGCGTGCTCGTAATCGTAGTGCTCCTCGATGGCGCGCTCGTAGATGGGCTGGCCAAGCTCGGGGGCACTCGTGATGCCATTGCTCAGGGACTTGCCGGGACGGCGGATGATGACGTGGCTGAACTTGGTCATGATGATCCTCCTTGGATCTCCTAGCAGAGAGCGGGACTTCTTCGCGCCCGCCTTCCTTTCGATGGCTTTATCTTAGGGCGGTTTTCCTGTTTTGTATATTGTATACAATCATGAACGGTAGATATTCTTCGGTAAGCGTATTCTTGCTTATCGGCGCAAAGTAGCACGATTTAGCTGGTCGTTCTATAATCCAACCGAGCTATTCAAGCGAAACGTATTTACTTTTAGAAATATACCGTTAAGGAACATAAGCTCATGGAAACGCTCAGAAGGCCCCTGAAAGACCACGTATACGACTACATTTCGAGCCGTATTGACGCCGGCGAGCTTTCGGCCGGCGACCGGCTGAGCGAGCAAGCGATCTGCGACGCCATGGGCGTGTCGCGCACGCCGGTTCGCGAGGCGCTCATCCAGCTCGCAAGCGACGGCTACCTGGACAACCTCCCCCGCCGCGGATTCCGGGTCCGTGGGTTCGATCAGCAAAACGCCGTTGAAGTCTTTGAAATTATGGGGCCGCTCGACGGGCAGGCCGCATATCTCTCCTGTCCGAACCTAACCGACGATGACATTACGCAGCTGAAATTTCTCGTCGGCTCCATGGACCTTGCGATCCAAGGTGGTCTCATCCGAAAGTACGACGACATTCAGCGAGACTTTCATCTGACGTACTTCAACCGCTGCGGCAACGACCGTCTGCGCGATATGATCTCGCAGCTCGAGCGCTGCTTTATCAAGCGCGATTACGAGACCGTCGACCAGGAGACGGCGTGCAAACTGCTCAATAAAGCCAACAACGAACATGCTCATATTCTTGAATTGTTCGAAGCACGAGATGCGACGGGCGTGCGCGACTACGTTCGCGATGTCCATTGGAACACAGAAAACGCCCAGTTCACCGTCTGGTAGGAAAGCAACAAGGGACGACGTCGGTCTTAAACCTTGGCACCAGCACCGCCCAGAATGATCCATTTTCCTCCGTCCCCGAGGGATCATTTGGAAAGCGCATCCCACCATCCGGGCGAATTCCGGGATACCGTTTCCCAATGAGACCTCTCGGGGAAACTGCGTCCCAGAATTCTGGCACGAAACGGGATATGGTTTCCCAAACAGGCCCGCCGCGGAAACTGCATCCCGGAATCGGCACTCAGACCGGGACGCAGTTTCCCAGTCGAGGCCCTATGGGAAACTGAATCCCGCTTTCGAGGGCAAAACTGGGACGCAGTTTCCGGTCGAGGCATCAAAAAAATAGTTCCTGCTTGGGCTGGTTGAAGCCTTAAATAGGAACTATTCCACCGCAAGTTATTGAGGGAATGTCCGTCCTCTTACAGATGGCGCTCCAGGAAGCGGAAGGCCAGACGGATCCAGGGACGGACGGAAACCTGCTTGTCCTCGTTGTCGACCGCGGTATTGGCGTTGCCGAGCGAAAGGCCGTGACCGCCCTGGTCAAAGACGTGCATCTCGCATGCAACGCCCTCCTCGGCCATGCGCTGCGCAAACGGATAGACCTGCGCGATCGGCGCCGTCTTATCGTCCGAAACGCCCCACACAAAGGTCGGGGGCATCTGGCGCGAAACGTGCGTGGTAGGGCAAATGTCGGCCAGGTGCTCATCGGTCGCCTCGCCGCCCGTCACCATCGACAGATAGTCGTTGAGCAAATCGCGCCCCGTCTTGCCACCCGTCTTGGGCACGCGCAGGTCGATGCGCGGGTCGCGCGTCTGCATATCGCGCACATAGGCAAGGTCAAGCAACGGATAGCCCAGTACCACGGCGTCGGGACGAATATCCTCCGGACGAGCCCCGGCAAGGCCCGCGAAGGGTCCGGTCTTCCACTGCGTTGCCAACGAGGCGCAAATCATGCCGCCCGCCGAGAAGCCCACGATGCACACGCGCTTGGGATCGACATGCCACTCGTCGGCGTTGGCGCGCACGGTAGCGATCATCTTGGCGAGGTCCGCCTGCGGGTGTGGAAAGCTCACGTCGCCCGTGCCGCTCGTCACATAGTTGAGCACAAAGGCCTGGTAGCCGCGGTCCAAGAATGCAAACGCCACCGGGTCCTGCTCGTGCGGAGCGATATGCGTGAACCCGCCTCCGCCGCAGATGATCACCGCGGGGCGGCGGCCATTGGGCTTGTCGGGCAGCGGCTCGGCACCCAGATACGTAAAGGTCGCCGGATAATCCTCGGTCGGCTCCTCGCCCCACAGCGCATGGTTCTCGACAATCATATGTGCTCCCTTCGCGCAAATTAAGCGCCCTTGTTTTTCGCCTTCAAGCGTACCCCACTTGAACCCGTGGCGCAGAAACTCTCCGGCAATAAGTTTCCCTTCAACTGATATATCACATAATCCCAGTTCAGAGGTATCGTTGAGCAGCGT
>UROR01000144.1 GCA_900549535.1 uncultured Collinsella sp.
ATCGCCTTTCCTTCCATTCGTCACCTTCATTACTCCAACGACGAATTCTAGGCGGTGTCCCCTCCCTTTCAAGAAAGAGAAGAGGCGGGGCATGCCCCGCCTCTTACACCACATCTCTGCGCGCTACCGCCTAGAGCCGAAAAACAGTCCGTATTTCACCGCAATTGAGGAGGGTCGGGGTGGATGGTGGGGTAGCTAAAAGAGCCCTGTCCTAAATTAGCTGCTTAGGCGGGGGTCGATGTCCATGCTGGCGATTAGGTTGATGTTGGTGTCTAGGAGGTTCTCTAGCACGACGTCGCCCATGCGGATGGGGGCCTCGACGACAACGCCGCGGATGAGGTCCATGGCTTGGGCGTGGAGTGCCAGCGGGATGGCTTCGGCCGTGCGCACGGGGAGCAGAGCTTCGTCGCCGCAGGAGACGGCCACGGTCGTCGTGAGCACGCGCATGGGGCAGGTGAGCTCCTGATGTGCGAACGTATCGCCGCGCGGGCAGTTGTTACCGGTTACGGAGCGCACTTCCACCACGGTGCCATTGGCGTCGTGCTCCACCTCTACGGTCAGGAGGCACTCGGATGGGCAGGTGGCGCAGTTGAACTGCAGCGTCTCGGTCACATTCGTACTCATGAGCTATGCCTCCTCAACGGGATCGACGGACAGGACGATTTCGCTGGCACCCAGGTCGAGTGCGCGTTGAATCACCTTAGCCGGCAGCGGGAAGCTTTCCATGACGCTCGGTTTAAACGCGCGGACTTTGCCCGAAAACACCTCTTCGCCGTTGGCCAAGATGCGTACTCGAGCGGTATCGACCGGTCGGCGTACGCGGAAGTTGAGCTTGGTGAGCGCCGCAGCCGTAATGCGTCCCGGCAGCGCATATCCCGCAATGCCGGCAGGGGAGACCGTGAGCTCGCAGCCCGTGTCCGCGACCGCGTCCGTCTCGGCTCCGCCACCCAGCGCGTACGCCGCCGCGGCTGCACCGGCGCGCTCGGACTCGGTCGTCACGTTGTCGGCCAGGTCGTGCACGTGCAGCACGTTGCCACAGGCAAAGATGCCCGGCACGCCCGTTTGCAGGCTCTGATCAACCACGGCGCCGCGCGTGCGTGGGTCAAGCTCCACGCCTGCGGCAACCGAAAGCTCGTTCTCGGGAATCAATCCCACCGAAAGCAGCAGCGTGTCGCACGGAACGATGCGCTCGGTCCCCGGAATGGGCGCCAGGCGCTCGTCGACCTGGCTTACCTCGACGGTCTCCACGCGGTCGTGCCCGATCACGCGCGTGACCGTGGTAGACAGATGCAGCGGAATGCCAAAATCGTCCAGGCAATTCTTCACATTGCGGCGCAGTCCGTTGGCGTACGGCATGAGCTCGTACACGCCCTCGACGGAAATCCCCTCAAGCGTGCAGCGGCGCGCCATGATAAGCCCGATGTCTCCCGAGCCCAAAATGACGGTGCGCGAGCCGGGCTTGAGGTTTTCGATATTGATGTATCGCTGCGCCAGGCCCGCCGTAAACACGCCGGCGGGACGGCTGCCGGGGATCTTGATCTCGCTGCGGGTTCGCTCGCGGCAGCCCATGGCAAGGACGACCGCGCGCCCGGTGAGCTGCAGCATGCCGGCAGGACTCATGAGCGTGACGGTATGGACCGCGGTGTCTTCTGCAGGCTCGCCTGAATCAATCCCAAGCACCATGCTGTTGAGGAACAGCGCAATGTCGGTTGCGCGCACCTGGTCGATAAAGCGCTGCGCGTACTCGGGACCAGTGAGTTCCTGTTTAAAGTGCGACAGGCCAAAGCCGGGGTGGATGCACTGGCGGAGGATTCCGCCCAGGTGCTGCTCGCGCTCCACGATGGCCACGCGCGCGTCGGCCTTATGAGCGGCCAGCGCGGCCGCCATACCGGCAGGTCCGCCGCCGATAACGACCACGTCGAACGCCTGCGTTTGCACGGGCGCTGAGGCTTCGACCTCTGCGGTTCGAGCCTCAGCGCGTTCGTCGCGCATATCAAACGTCGCCATCCTAGCGCACCCCCTTCAGCGGACCCTCGACCAGCCAAGAACCGGCATCCTCCAACAGTACCTCGCTGGGGTCACAGCCCAGCTCTCGGGCAAGAATCGCCACCACACGGCTTTGGCAAAAGCCACTTTGGCACCGACCCATGCCGGCGCGGCAGCGGCGCTTGACACCTTCGACCGAAATTGCACCCGGGCGGCGCCGAATCGCGGCCACAATCTCGGCCTCGGGCACCGTCTCGCAGCGGCAGACAATCTGCCCCCACGCGGGATCGGACTCAATGAGTTCTTCCTTGCGCGCCAGCGGTGCGCGGTCAAAGTCGTCCGGCTCGCGGCGAATTGGGTTCCAGTCCGCCCGCTCGTGCAGCTCCACGCCCGCCTCACGCATCACAAGCTCCATGCGCTCGGCAATGGCCGGCGCGCTCGCCACGCCCGGCGACTGAATGCCCGCCGCCTTGAACAGCCCCGGCACCACGGCCGACTGCCCAATAAAAAAGTCGTTCGTCCCCTGAATGACCGGGCGCCCGCCGGCAAACGCGCGCACCACGCGGCGCGTATCAAGATCGGGCACCAGCTTGCGCGCGCCGGTCAGCAGCGCGTTCACATCGCTCGCATAGGTCTGAGTGTCGCCCGGCTCGCGCACGGCAGCCGTGGCGGTGATCACGGTGTTGCCATGCACGGTGCCCGTCACGATAACGCCCTTCGACACCGGCGTCGGCACGGGGTAGAGCGGCATGAGCGTGCGCGGCTCCTTGTCCAGCACCACGATGTTGCCCTGGCGCCAGACCATCTGAAACTCTTCGGCCCCCGCCATATGCGAGATGTCGGCGGCGCCGTAGCCCGCGGCGTTGATCAGGTAGCGGCAGCGCACGTCTCCGGCGGGCGTCGCCAACGTAAAGCGCGCGTCGTCGCCCGAGTCCGCGACTTCAATCGCCTCCACGGGTGCGGAGCGCATAAACGTCACCCCGTTGGCCACGGCGTTCTCCAGCGCGGCGATGGCAACCTCAAACGGGTCGACAAACCCAGTCGATGGGCACCACAACGCGCACGTCGCCTTGGCACTGGCGCGCGGCTCTAATTCGTGGATGCGGTCGGGTCCGACGATCGAAAGCTCGGGTACGCCGTTCACCAGACCATTCTGGAGCAGCTTCTCCAGGTGTGCGCGGTCTTCGTCGTTAAACCCCAGCACCATCGAACCGGTGCGGCAGAACATAAAACCCAGCTCCTGCGCCCACGTACCGTACAACTCGCAGCCACGGGCGTTGACCTGTGCCTTAACTGCGCCCGGTGTCGGATCGTAGCCGGCGTGCACCAGGCCGCCGTTGGCCTTCGACGCGCCCAGGGCGATGTCGTTGGCCGCCTCGACCACGCAAATAGACAGGTCATAGCGCGCGAGTTGTCGCGCGATGGCGCACCCGGTGATGCCCGCGCCCACAATCGCGATATCAAACGTTTCTGTCACAGTGCCTCCCAGACGAGTTGACAGGCTGTCAATAAGACTATCCTACGGTCTACACACCCCCAGCGCGGCGGCAATGCGGCGAACAGCCCCGCAACACCCGCCAACGGCAGACGGGGTGAGACCCGGCACGGATGTTGGCCTCGTCTGCCGACAGCTACGGTAACCGTTCGTCTCGATCTGTAACAGTTAGACGGGGATTTGGGTTCCAGATGTTACAGATTGAGACGTTAGTCTGGCGCCCCTTCCGTTCGTCTCGATCTGTAACACCTAGACCCGGATCCCGCTCCCACCTGTTACAGATTGAGATGTTTGTGTCCGCACCAGCCCCGCTTGCAACCGTAGTCCCATATAAACAAACCCCGTGGTAAACTTGACCGGACTGTAAATATTCCGAAAGGTACACCTCAATGTCCAAGTACATCTCCGAGCTCATGTCGCCGCAGCTTATGGGCGTCATCTATGCCTTCGTGGGCTTTATCATCGCCCTGTACGTGCTGTCGGTCGTCTATGTGTTCATCGACGCTCGCCGCCGCGGCGCCAGCGCCTACGTGGCATGGGGCATCATCGCCCTTATCCCGTTTGTGGGCCTCATCGCCTACCTGGTCCTGCGCCCGCATTCCT
This sequence comes from uncultured Collinsella sp., assembly GCA_900549535.1. Classification (GTDB taxonomy): domain Bacteria; phylum Actinomycetota; class Coriobacteriia; order Coriobacteriales; family Coriobacteriaceae; genus Collinsella. Next base: position 4,085 of record UROR01000144.1, read on the forward strand.
ACGCGGCCGACCGCGAGGAGCAGGAGCTGGATATGGCCCTGCGCGAGCGCCAGCTTGCCCAGTACGGTACCTGCCCGCAGTGCGGCGCCCCCATCGAGAAGGACTTTGTGGTCTGCCCGGTGTGCGACACCCAGGTTCGCAACGTGTGCCCCAGCTGCCATCGCCCGCTCGACGCGCACTGGAAGGTCTGCCCTTACTGCCGAACTCGCATTCAGTAACGCATCCATCGCCGGGCTGGCCGCAAGCCACGGGCACCGCGCGCCACGCTCAAGCCGCACACGCGCCCCGCAGCCCCGCCCCCACACGATGAAGCATGCGTAGAAAATCGCCCGCCGTGCCATTAAGGTGCGGCGGGCGCTTGTATACCAAGGCAACCTGCCTATAATGATGCAAGTC
>UROR01000145.1 GCA_900549535.1 uncultured Collinsella sp.
TCTCCTTTCGTAAGGCCCCCGCAAGCTACAGCGCCCGCCGTTGAGGCCCACAAACTAACCACTCGCCTAATATACCTTTTTTTTGACTTGAATTTCACGAGAATGCTCGAAATTGAAAATCAAATTTACGTTAAAACGTTTTAAAGAGTAAAACAGCAGTTAAATCCGTATAGTAGCAGTTTCGCTCAACTACCTGTTTGCTTCAATGAGCTTTTCAAGCCTCAAAACACGATGGTAGAGGGCCGACTTCGACAAGGGAGGGTCGGCCATCTCGCCCAGATCGCGCAGCGACAGATCGGGATAGCGCTCGCGCAGGTCGCAAAAGACCGCCAAGGCGTCCGGAAGCGTGTCGCGCAAACCTCGCTGTTCGAGCTCATCGATCAACGCAAGCTGATGCTGGGCGGCACCCGCACTACTGGTCTGATTGGCCAGCTCGGCATTCACGCGACGGTACACATCGTTCTTAACCAACTTGACCGCGCGCGCCTCCTCAATTTCGGCAACGCTGCGCTTGGCACCAATCAGCTTTAAAAGATGCTCAATCTCCTCGGCACTCTTAATGTAGACAGCAAAGGACCCGCGCCGCGCGTTAACGCGCGCATGGACCCCAATCTGCTCCAATAGATCGCAAAGGCCCCGTGCATACTGCTCGCCCTGCACCGCGATCTCCAAATGAAAGTCGCCGCGGGGATCGGCCACGAAACCGCCGGCGATGAGCGCGCCGCGAATGTAGGCAAGCCTGCAGCAGGGACGGGCAACGATGTGCCGGGGAACACCAGCGACGAGCCCTCCCCTGCGGTCGAGAATGCCCAGCAGCACCAGAGCCTTGTCCAGGTCGGGCTGATCGGGCAGGGTAATGAGATAGTTACGGACCTTATGCAAGACCGATTTACGAACGGTGAATTCCGTTTTGAGCTTAAGGATGCGATGCGTCAGTGTGATCATCGTGCGCGCGACAGCGCCCGTCTCGGTCGCGACCGTCAAACGATACCGCCCGGAGCCGGCCAGCGAAAGTGTACCGCTCACACGCGTCAGGGCGGCAAGCGTCGACAAGTCGCAGTATTCACATTCGGGTTCGCAGCGCGCGAGCTCGTCACGCACCTCGGCGGTAAACGACATGCAGGCCTATGCTTTCGTGTTGGCGCGCGACAGGTCGCGGTGGGAAATGCTCACGTGATATTGGGCACCTTCCAAATAACGTGCCGTGGCCTCGGCGATGGCAACGCTGCGGTGTTGACCGCCCGTGCAACCGATGGCGATAGAAAGCTGCGGCTTGCCCTCCGCGATATAGCCGGGCATGACCGTATCGAGCAGCTGCGTCCAGGCCTTCCAGAACTCCTGGGTCTTGGGATGGTCCAGAACAAAGTCGGAGACTTTCTTATCGAGGCCGGTCATGGTGCGCATCTCGGGATCGTAGAACGGATTGGGCAGGAAGCGGACGTCGATCATAATGTCCGCCTCGACGGGCATACCGTGCTTAAAGCCAAACGAGAACACGTGAACGTCCATGAGCTGCTGGTCGGACAACTCGGAAAATGCCATACGCAGCTTGTTGCGCAGCGCAGAGGTGCGCAGACGGCTCGTGTCGATAATCATATCGGCTCGGTCGCGAACGCCCTGCAGCTGCAGGCGCTCGCGCTGAATCGCATCGGCCGTAGTCTCTCCCGGCTTGGCAATGGGATGGCGGCGGCGGTTTTCGCTATAACGACGGATCAGTACCTCGTCAGAGGCCTCGAGAAACACGATGTCACAGCTCATCTCGCGCTCCTCGAGTGCGGCAACGGCATCGAGCAGCTCATCGAACAAGCCCTGGCTGCGCAGGTCGCAGGTGACGGCAAGATGCCTGCCCACGCCCGTATTGATGCCGACGAGTTCGGCAAGCTGGGCGATCAGACGCGGAGGCAAGTTGTCGATGCAAAAGTAGCCCATGTCCTCGAACACATGCATGGCCTGCGTTCGGCCCGATCCAGACATTCCGGTGATGATGACGATATCGGGGATGCGCTCCGAGCGCTCCGCCGCATCCATGGCATCTCCCTTTTGCATGTGCGCCTCCTAAAACAAGCGCGGGACCCGGCCAGCGGATCCCGCGCGATCAATTGCCTTTATTGAGTATACCGCCCCGAGCGGATACGAGGCCTGTCTTACGCCTCAAGCGCAGCCTTGAACCAACTTGTAATACTCGTGGGGTGCGTGATGGCGGTGCCGACGACAACGGCCCAGGCGCCAGCATCGATCGCGGCGCGAGCCTCCTCGGGCGTGTGCACGCGGCCCTCGCAGATGATGGGAAGACCGGGGAATTCCTCGGTCGCCTGACGCAGGAGCGGCAGATCGGGGCCATCGGCCATGGTGCAGTCGATGGCAGCGACACCGTGAGAAAGCGTGGTAGATACAAGGTCGAAGCCCATATCAACCGCACGGCGAATGTCCTCGATGGTGGCACAATCCGCCATCAGGAGCACACCCTCCTCGTGCAGCGGGCGGAAGGTATCCTCGACCGACTTGCCGTCGGGACGCGGACGATCGGTGGCGTCGATCGCCACGATATCGGCACCCGCAGCAACGCAGGCGCGAGCGTGACGCAGCGTCGGCGTGATGTAAACGCCCTCGTGCCCATCCTTCCACAGGCCGATAACGGGGACCTCACAGCGACCCTTAATGGCGGCAATGTCGGCAAGGCCCTGGCAGCGAATGGCGGCGGCGCCGCCGAGCTCGCAAGCACGAGACATTTGAGCCATGGTCTCGGGCGTACGAAGCGGCTCGCCCATATACGCCTGAACGCTCACGACGAGCTTGCCCTTCAGGGATTGAATCAAAGGATCGACGGTCATAAGGCTGCAACCTTTCTCAGAACAGCCTCCCGAGGCGTGTTGTCTCGGGAGGCTCCTACAGCAGATACGTTTACTTCAACGAGGCAAGAAGATGCTCAGCGGCACCGATGAGCGGAGCATCGCCCTCAAGAGAACCGATGAGGATCGGCGTGTCCTGAAGCGGATCGAGCGCCTGGCTGGCATAGCCTTCGTGCACCGAATCCTTCCACGTCTGTGAACGCCAATCGGGACCTTGGTGAATCACGCCGCCCGAAAGCACGATGACCTCGGGGTCCAGGATGTTAGCGAGCGAGCCCAAGCTGGCACCCAGCGCAAAGCCGGCGTCATGGATGACCTCGGTCGCCTTTGCGTCGCCCGCACGGCACAGGTCGTTCACATCGCGACCGACCGAAGGACGGCTGGGGTCGACGCGGCCAAAACGCTCATCGTACATTCGACCAATGGAAGTGCCCGAAGCAACCGACTCCAGATGGCCGGAACGCCCGCAGGCGCAGGGAATGCCGGCGGCAGCCGAGCACTCGATGTGGCCCATATGGCCGGCAGCACCATGGAAGCCCTGCATCACGCGGCCGTTCTCGACATATGCGCCGCCGATGCCCGTACCGATGCCAAGACACAAGACGGAGAACTTGCCCTTGCCGACGCCCCAGTGGGCCTCGCCCAGAGCATGAGCCTGCACGTCGCCTACAACGGCAACGGGAAGACCGAGGTCCTCGCGCAGACGCGGCCCCAACTGAACGCCGGACCAGCCGGGCATGATCTCGTTGGCATACGCGATGGCGCCCGTCTTGGGATCGACGACGCCGGCGGCACCGATACCGACGCCAAGGACCTCGACATCGGGATTCGCCTCGAGAGCAGCCTTGATGGACGCCTCGATACGCTGGAAGACGGCCTCGCCGCCCTCTTGGGCCTCGGTGGGAACCTCGGCCTCAAAAACGGGATGAGGCACGCTACCGTCAGCCGGGTACTCCATAATGGCGGTCGCAATCTTGGTGCCGCCGATATCAACGGAGCAAATGTACTTGTTCTCCATGTCGCTCTCCTTAGGAGATAAAAAACAACTACAGGAAATGAAGGCTGCGTTATCGCCGCAGCTTGGTAAAGGTATCCCGGGTGCTCGAGGTAGGGGTGAAAGCGGTAGGGCGTTGACCCAATGGGTCACGCTCGACCGCTTGAGCCCCAAGATCGGGTGCCCGGGGAAGCTTTACAGGAGACCGTTGTCCTGGAGGACCTTCTTAATCGCCTCGACGTTCTCGCCGGTCATGGCCTTCACCGGGCGCGGCATGGTCGGGCTGTCGAAGATGCCCATGAGGTTCATAGCGGTCTTGAAGGCGCCGACGCCACCGGCATAGCCCTGGACGCCCGAGGTGACATCCCAGATGTGCGAAATCTCATTGAGGCGATCCTGCTCGGCCTTGACGGTAGCCCAGTCACCAGCCTGAGCGGCCTTCCACTGACGCACGTAGCCCTCGGGCTCAACGTTGGCGAGACCCGGGACGGAACCGTCGGCGCCACCGAGGTAAGCGCCGTCGACAACAACCTCGTGACCGGTGAGGATGCTCATCGGATGGCCGTTCTTCTCGTTCTCCTGAACGAGGTAGCGGAAC
>UROR01000146.1 GCA_900549535.1 uncultured Collinsella sp.
CCAGGCTATTATGCGAATGCGGGGGTGAACTTCAAACTATCACGAAAGAACAAACAAATGATATGTGTGCGTGCTCAATTCAAAGGATTAAGAGACATGATGGAGAAATCCGGACTCGTCAATGGATGGTCAGGAGTGATAGGATACACATTTTAGCTACTCTATTATTTACCCGTATGGCACTCACATTAAGAAATTCTTCAAAAAAACGTTTTTCTCGTTATACTCACATTCTACCCAACGCCACAACTGCTCTTATTCCAGCCTTCCGAATGAGAGCAGGAAAGCCTTATATAACTGGTTTCTCAGACATTAATACTTGACTTTTCAGGTATTAATAACTGACACGACAAGTATTAAGACCTGAGAAATCAGATATTAAGACTTGTCGTGTCATATTATAATGCTTGTACCAAAGGCCATTAACAGACTTCTTAGTAAGCCACCATCAACGGTGTGCGTACCTTCTGTGCATACTCAGCCATATACGCATTCCACGCATCAACCGTCTTGATAGCAGCTTTATCCCAGGCAGAGCCCCAATAATAAGTATATTCCGAGCCCGGTTCATACTCGCTGATTGCCAGCACATGACCGTCAGCGCCGCCACGCTCTTTATCCGCCTGCTCAAGACCGACTCCGTCGTCCGCGTCACCCTACGCGACCTGGCTATCGACCCCGTCGCCCTCAAGCGCATCGTCAAGATCGGCCTGCCCGCCGGCATCCAAAGCGCTGTCTTTGCCGTCGCCAACATCATCATCCAATCCGCCATCAACAGCCTTGGCACCGAAGTCATGGCGGCCTCGAGCGCCGCCATGAGCCTGGAGTACGTGTGCTACAACCTGCTCAACAGCTTTAGCCAGGCTTGCACCACCTTTGTGGGACAAAACCACGGTGCCCGCCAGATCGACCGCTGCACCAAAACGCTCAAGGTCTGCCTGGTCGAAGGCGGTATCGTCGCGCTCACCACAATTATCGTTATTGTCGGCCTGGGGCGCGAGATCTTGTCGCTGTTCAACAGCGATCCCAACATCGTCTCAATCGGCTATATCCGCGTGTGCTCGATCTTCCCGGCGTACGCCTTTAGCATGTTCTACGAAAACATGTCAGGCTACCTGCGCGGCTTTGGTATCTCGCTCACACCCGCCCTCATCACCATGATCTGCGTCTGCGGCATCCGCTTCTATTGGGTGTTCTGCGTGTTCCCGCACTTCCGCACCTTTGCGAACATCATGATGGTCTACCCCATCAGCCTGGGCACCACGGCGTTCTTTATGGTCGTAGCGGTACTACTTTGCCACCCGGCACGCACCTATCGCGCCACCCAAGCCAAAGCGACAGCCCGCTAAACACCGCACTCAACGCCACGCCAGTCATTAATTGACAATATGCGAGCTCATATAGTCGATAAAGTGCCTCGTGGCGATAGGCATGGTGTCCCAGCTGCGCCAAGCGGCCACCACGTCGCGCGAGGGGGCATGCATGATGGGACGTACGCGAATATCGGCACGCATGCCCTCCACAGTACGACGGTAGAGCATACTCACGCCTAGGCCCTCCTCCACCATCGCCATGATGGTGTAGTCGTCGGTGACCTCGCTCGTCACATGCGGCGACAGCCCATGCGCCGCAAATGCATCGAGCACCAGGCTCTGTTCGCCCTCATCCAGCAGCACAAACGGCTCGGACGCCAGGTCGGCGAGTGTCACCTTTTCCTTTGCCGTCAGCGGATGCGCGGTCGGCAACAATGCTACCAACTCGTCGTGATAGACCACACGCTTCTCGAGCCCAGCGGTAAATCCGCGCGCCGTAAAACAAAAATCAACCACGCCATCGTGCACCCACTGGGCGTTGCGCGTGTAATCGCCCTGCTTGAGGGTAAAGCGTACGCCCGGGTGCAGGGCACCAAAGTCGCGGATCACGCGCGGCAACACGGTTCGACTCACATTGGTAAACGTCGCAATGCGAATATCAGTCGACGAAAGCCCCAGCAACTCCTGACGCTTGCCCTCAAGCTCGGCCTCGGCAGTTACGATCTGTCGCAAATACGGCAGGTACTGTTTGCCATCGCGCGTAAGCGAAACGCCCTGCTTACCGCGCTCGATAAGCGTGGTACCCAGCTCGCGCTCGAGCGCTTTGACGGCCTGGCTCACCGCACTTTGCGTATAGCCCAGTTCGTCCGCCGCGCCCTTAAGACTGCCGCAATCGACCACCATACAAACAATCTGATACCGCGATGCCATCGTGCCTCCACATCAATGCAGCCGTAAAACGTTTTGCCAGGGCTTTTTCTGCCAACATTAGTATTTCTTAATCATACTGAAGATACATTCGCTTTACTACATCCACATCTGGGAGCAGAATCCTTTTTACGAAACCGTTCTGTAACAAAAGGAGTCCCATGGATCGCAAAAAAGCAATCGTGCTCTCATTTTCCGTTCCCGTCGCATGGGGCTTTTCGTACCCCCTCATGAAGATCGGCATGGACAGCATGAACGCCACGAGCATCGTCGCGCTACGCTGCATCATCGCCTTTGTGGCCTGTCTGCTGCTCTTCCACAAGCACGCGTTGCGCATCAACCGCGACCTTATGGTTCGCGCCGCCATCATCGGCGCCATTATGGCAACTGAGCTCACCTGCATGTGCCTGGGCTCCAGCCTCACCTCTGCCTCCACTGCCGGCTTTTTGCAGAGCCTGACGGTCGTGATCGTGCCGTTTGCCAACGCCGCCCTGCTGCGCCGCGCTCCCGAGCGCAAGGTACTCATCGGCACCGCCATCGTCACCTGCGGCATGCTGCTGCTCTCGGGCGCCGACTTTACCAGCCTGAATCCCGGTGCGATCATCATGCTGCTCTCGGCCTTTATCTATGCCAGCCACATTATCGTGGCCAAGCGCTTTGTCGAAGAAGTCGACCCGCTGGCTCTGGGCGTTTGGCAGCTGGGCTTCGGCGGCTTATTCTCGGGTATCGCCGCATTCACCTTTGGCGGTTTCACGCTTCCCGGCACGCCGGGCGAGGTCGTAGTCGTCGATGCCCTCGCCCACATCTGCTCTGCCTAAGGCTTTATCACCCAGACGCTCCTGCAGCCCCACGTCCCCGCCGAGACCACCGGCTTCGCTTTCTCACTCGAACCGGTCTGCTCTGCCGTCTTCTCGTTCTTCCTGGTCGGCGAGGTCCTGAGCCCCATCGCCTTCTTTGGCGCCGCCCTCATCCTCACCGGCGTCATGGTGGCAACCGTCGAGCTTCCGCGCCTCCGCGCACATGGACAGGCTCGCATGGCAGGAGCGCCCGAGCAAGCCTCGTAGACCCCACTCTTCATACAGCCGTGGCATAAAGGCAACCGGTGCGCCTTTACAATAGATGCCAACAGAGCATCTGCCATAAAGGAGCCCCATGGACACCGCAACTCGCGACCGCAACATAGCAACTTGGTTGGGCGATGCGCCGCAGCCGGTACGTGACACTACGAACCAGCTGCTCGAGCGCATCGCCCTTTTGCGTGCCGAGCAAACCATCTACCCGGCACAAGACGACATCCTCAATGCCCTCGCCTACACGCCGGCCGACCAGGTCAAAGTTGTCATCTTGGGTCAGGACCCCTATCACGGACCCAACCAGGCAATGGGGCTGTCGTTCTCGGTCCCCGCGACGCAAACCAAGTTGCCGCCGAGCCTGCGCAACATCTATAAGGAACTCAAAGCCGATCTGGGTTGCCCCATTCCCGCCACGGGAGACCTAACCCCATGGGCACACCAGGGCGTCCTGCTCCTCAACACCACGCTCACCGTGCGCGAGCATGCCGCCAACTCGCATGCCAAACTGGGCTGGAGCACGCTCACCGACTACGTTATCGAACGCTGCTGTCAGCTGCCCCAGCCGGTAGTCTTTTTGGCATGGGGCCGCTTTGCCCAGCAGATGGTCGAAGGCAAGCTCGCCGTTACCGGCGCGGGCAAGGCAACCGGCAAGTTCTGCCTGGCCTCTACGCACCCTTCGCCGCTTTCGGCCAACCGTGCCACGGCAGAACTCCCCGCTTTTATGGGGTCGCGCCCCTTCTCGGCAGCCAATCGGCTACTCGAACAGCACGGCTCGACCCCCGTCAACTGGACTTGCCTCGGCTAAAAATCGATACATCAAAAACGCGCCCGACGGCAATCTTGCCATCGGGCGCGTTTTGTTACTCGGGCCAGATAAACTGGGTGCGGCCGGCCTCGCCACCATCGATCAGCAGACTCTGTCCGGTCATAAACCGGTTGGTCACGCCCACAAAGTAGATCCACTCGGCGATTTCTTGGGCGGTGGCCCAGCGCTTAAGCGGCGTGAGCTCCATAATCT
>UROR01000147.1 GCA_900549535.1 uncultured Collinsella sp.
CATTACGTTTTCCCAGCCCGACCGTGCGACACCCCACCGGCCACCGTATGCCTGCTCAAGTGCCGACTTTACCTGAGGCGCAATCTTGCACACGGCAAAGGTGCCGCACATCTCATACATGCACATGATTAGACGCTCGTTTGAGACCGAGGAAGCCAGGGTCAGCAGGGTAAAGAGCGGGGACGCGACATCGAGGCCAAACTCCGTCTGCCGCACGGAATCAAACGGCCTCTCCCCGTTCCAAACATGCCTGACAATGCGATCGCCCTTGCGCCCGCAGATGCCCTGCGCCAACACGTGTAACGGGGTGCCCAGGAAATGCTTGACGAGCGGATGCTCACATAGGTGCTCCCTGCGCGGATCGTCCGCAGAATCGGGCAGGTCCGGCATTATTGCCAAGACCTGTGGGGGTATCCGGTGATACCGAAAGGCAGATATGTCGCACAGCATGTCGTCCATGAAGGGTACGTACCCACCGCGTCGTTTGCAAACCCGCCTGGACGGCAAACGCGCTGGCTCGGCCTGCGAACGGTAAATACCGCTGCGCGCACGCCGCGGATCTCTCAAGAGGCTTACAATCGGTTTGGAAAGCAGACTGATTGTGAGGTTGCATATGGTTGATGAGGACTTTGCCTGGCGGCTTGCGCAGGAGCTCGTGCGGATCGACAGCTCAGACCCGGGCGCGTATGAGGATGAAATTGAGCGGTATATCAAAGCGCTGGTTGAGGCTCAGCTGGAGCGGTTGAGCCATCCGGTGCTCCATGCCGTGCAGGTTGAGGAACTCGAGGTGCTGCCCCGGCGCCGCAACCTTATGGTCACCGTGCCCGGTTTGAGCGACGAGCCACGGCTCGTCTACATCTGCCACATGGACACAGTCACCTTGGGCGACGGCTGGGACGCGGACATTACGCCGCTCGGGGCGGTCGTGCGCGACGGCAAGCTCTACGGCCGCGGTGCCTGCGATATGAAGGGTGGCCTGGCCTGCGCTATTGCCGCACTGATCCATACGCTCGAGCGCGTGGCGGCGGATGGCGCGTTGCCCCGCCGCGGCTTTTCGCTCATCTGCTCGGTCGACGAGGAAGACTTTATGCGCGGCTCAGAGGCCGCGATCAATGCCGGCTGGGTCGGCTCGCGTGAATGGGTGCTGGACACCGAACCCACCGACGGACAGATTCAGGTGGCGCACAAGGGGCGCACGTGGTTCGAGTTTGAAATGGCTGGCGTAACGGCGCATGCGAGCCAGCCGTGGAAGGGCGCGGATGCCGTCGCCGCCATGGCCGAGGTCGTGTGTTCGCTTCGTCGCGCGTTTGCGGCGCTGCCCGCGCACGATGAGCTGGGGCCTTCGACCATCACGTTTGGCCAAATCGAGGGCGGATATCGCCCCTACGTCGTACCCGACCGCGCCAAAGTCTGGGTCGACATGCGCCTGACCCCGCCGACCGATACGGCCGCCGCAATCAATATGGTCGAGCATGCCATCGCCGTCGCCGAAGCCGCCGTTCCCGGTTGCCATGGCAGCTACACCGTGACGGGCGACCGCCCCGCCATCGAGCGCGACCCGAACTCTCCCCTTCTAGCAGCGCTCAAGCGTGCCGCCGATGACGTGACGGACGCGGACACGACCGTCGGTTTCTTTACCGGCTACACCGATACCGCCGTCATTGCCGGCAAGACAGGCAACCGCAATTGTATGAGCTACGGCCCCGGCTCGTTGGCGCTCGCGCACAAGCCCGACGAGTATGTGCCCCATGCCGATATCGTTCGCTGCCAAAACGTGCTCATCGCGCTTGCCGATAACACGCTCTGGGACGCAAGCGGCCAAGTTGGGGCATAATAAGCCGCGAACAAACCGACTCGCGCGTTAGGACCGCCCATGAAAGCACTTCCGTTTCCCTGCATCCGCCCGGCTCAGGACCGCGTGCTCGAGGCGTTGCCTGCAATGGGCAGCATCCTGAACGGCAACGATGCTCTGCGCGAAGCCATTGCCGATGGCCTGATGCTCAAGGATCCAGGCGCGGCGTATTACGTGTACGAATGCTCGGGTGAGCCGGGTCGCGTGACGGGCGTCGTGGCGATTTGCCCGGTTAACGTACTGATGGGTAGCGACGAGGCTGCCGCCGAGAGCGTCGACGCACTCGCCGCCGCGCGCGCGATCGCCGAGCTTAAGGTGCAGCCCCGCCCTGTAACGCTCGCCTACGAAGCCTCGCCCGTCATGGATATCATCCTTGGCGCCGCCAAAGAAGGAGCGTCGCTCTATGCCGTCACCGACCCCACCGGCATTACGCATCGCGTATGGGAAGTCAAGCGCGAGGACGCTGTTGCCGCCATCCGAGCCATGCTCGACCAGGCACCGAAGCCGACGCCGGCAGACGACCCCACCTACGCTGCCGCGCTGGCTGGGGCATCGCAGATTCTGGCCGACGAGGCCCGCACTGCCGGCGCCTACTCTGGCAAAGAGCCGTTCAACTTTGCCGTAGCTGTGCTCTTCCCCGCCGCGCAGGTCAGCGGCGGCGCGGCGCAGGTTCCGACGGGCCTGCTCACTCACCAAATCTCACGGTTCTAACAGAGCCTAAACGCCCAGCACAAAGACTCGGCAGCTCAACAAAAAAGGGGGCGGAGATGCAACGCCAGCGCATGCATCTCCGCCCCCTTTCGCATCGAGCAAGTAAGGCGGCGACCCGCACCGCCACGCCCAAACTACCCGCGCTGCGGACCCGCGGCAGCCACGAGCGGCTCAAGCCCCAGCTCGCGCGCGTAGTCTTCCTGCGTAAAGATCTCAACCAGTTCAAACGTATCGGTCGTATCGTCAAACACGAAATGCAGCACCGAGCAGTTGCCCGGCACGCGCTCGTGCTCGTCGGCCGCCGCTCCCCTCACGTGATCCAAAAACTCCTTGATAGCTGAGCCATGACTTACCGCGAGCACGCACGTATGGTCCGGACGCTGCATAAGATCGGTCAGCGTCGCCACCATGCGCGTGCGCACCTGGATCTGGCCCTCGCCGCCAAACTGCCGATAGAAGTCGCGCCACGGGCGCTCGGGCATAAGCATCACGCGCTCGGCCTCAAAGTCGCCAAAGAACCACTCACGCAGGCCGTCCAGGCGCTCGTACGCCAAGCCTGGCCACAAGTTGGCGATAGTCTGCTCGGTGCGATGAAGCGTAGAGGTGTAGGCATGATCGGGCTCAATGCCGCGCGCACGTAAAAACATGCCGGCGCGCGCCGCCTGGTCGCAACCCAACTGCGTAAGCGGCGAGTCACTCCACCCCTGAATGATACGCTTAAGGTTGAATATCGTCTGTCCATGACGGACCAGATACAGATCTTTATTCATAGGGGTCCTTTCGTTCGTTACCAACCCAAGAGCGAAAACGCCCCGTCGCAATAGCCAAAATGAAGCACGGCACCGTTGTCGGGTAGCTCTCCCCCGCCAGTCACATACTCAAGAAACTCCTGGCAGGCTGAGCCGTGGGAAACCGCCAGCACGCAGTCGTGCTGCGGCCTGGCCATGATGCGGGACAGCGCCGCGACCATGCGCGACTGAAGCCGCACTTCCGACTCGCCGCCAAAGGCCACCGGATAATCGCCCCAGGGCTGCGGCGGCATCTCGCGATATGATGTGCCCTCCAGCGAGCCAAAATGCCACTCACGCAGGTCATCGACCAGCTCAATGGAACGGCCCTCGCCAACGATAAGCTCGGCCGTATGCCGCGCCCGGCCCAACGGCGAGGAATACACATGATCAAAGGCCACGCCACGCGCCGCAAACGCCGTACGCGCCGTCAGCGCCTGCTCGCGCCCGCGCGCCGTAAGCGGCGAATCGTGCCAGCCCTGCAAAATGCTCTGCACATTGAGCTCAGTCTGCCCATGCCGCACCAAATACAGATCTGCCACACACCCTCCCCTCGTACCACCACAAAGGGGACAGGAGCCTTTGTGGTGATTTTGCCGCCGGATTGCACCGCAACGACGCACAACTACAGCAGCACGTCGGCAAGCGGACGCTTGGGTACGTGGTGCACCCGCGCCTCGTCGCGCCAATAATTGATGGAGCCGTCGGGGTTGGAATCGATCGCATCGATCACCTGTGTCTCGGCCGGAATGCCAAACGCCATGATCAGCTTGAGCTCATACTTGTCGTTATCGAGCCCCATGGCATCGATCGCGTGGGGCGTAAAGGCCTTGAACATGCAGGCTGCCACCTCGGGCGTGGCGCTGCGGGCGGCGAGCATCATCGTCTGCGCGGCAATGCCTGTGGCGACATCGGTAATGGGAGCGGCGGGCTTGCCCGGCACGGCGCGCTCGGCCAGATT
>UROR01000148.1 GCA_900549535.1 uncultured Collinsella sp.
TGGAGAGCAGGGCGATGATGATGGCCGAGAACAGGCCGTTGGTACCGGTGTTGGCGGTCGAAAGGGCACCGGTGACCTCGGCGGAGGTGATCTTGTCGGTGAGAAGCGGGCTCGTGGCGGCAAGGGTGGCGGTAATCTGCTGCGGCATCATGATGACGAAGGCAGAGATAGCGACAACCACGCAGGCAAGCGGGTTATCGAAACGCTCGTTCTTGGCGAGGCTGTAGCCAATCAGACCGGCCAGGATAATGGCGGACACGTTAAGGGTGCCCAGGGTGATTGCCGAGCCCCAGGTCTGGAGGTTGGCGAGGCCCGCCGCATCGAGCGGGAACAGAGGGAACACGACGTTGTTGATAAGAACCGCGATACCCGCAAGGATATAGAGCGGCGTGATGGTCGCGAAGGCGTCACGCAGGGAACGCAGGTGAACCTGGTTTCCCACCTTCGCAGAGACCTCGGCAAACTTGTCGAGGAAGCTCTTTCCGTTGTCACTGGCCATGATTGCTCCTAACTTTCAAATCCGGCCTTTTCCTATGCGCACGGTGGTCTGTCGCCCTCTGCCACCAGATGTGCCATGTGTTGCGCGCGGCGGCGCGCGGTCAGGGCGTTCGCCCGGTCGCTAATCAACCACGTGGGTCGTGGCGACCTGTTTGAGCCAGGCCGCCGACTTCTTAAGGCGGCGCTTGTAGCCGTCCATGAGATCGACCTCGACAAAGCCGTAACGATTCTTAAAGGCATTGGCCCAAGACCAGTTATCGATGACGGCCCAGTAGTGATAGCCCCGGCACTTGGCGCCCTCGTCGATGGCCTTGGCCACCCACTCCAGGTGCTGACGTACAAAGTCGACGCGGTAGTCATCCTGGATGGTTCCTTCGGCGTCACGGTTCTTGTATTCGTCCATGATGCCGATGCCGTTCTCGGAAACGAACCACTCAAGATCGGGGTAGTTCTTAGCGCAGTCCATGCCAAAGTCGTAGAGGCCCTGCGGGTAGATCTCCCAGCCGCGGCTCTCGTTCATAACGGCGTCGGGCCATACGTACTCGTCGGCAAAGTGCGGCAGGCCGTACTGGTCGACCTTGCTCGCCGGCGCCTGAACACGCGTGGGGTGGTAGTAGTTGCAGCCGAGCCAGTCGACAACACCCTGCTTAAGGATCTCTTGGTCGCCGGCGCGGAACGGGAGCTTAACGCCGCCCTCGGCCAGGCTGTCGAGCACGTCGGCAGGAAGCTCGCCCTTGGTGATGAGGTCGAGCCACCAGCGGTTGTTGATGCCGCTGGTCATGCGCACGGCCTCGAGGTCCGCCTCGCTGGGGTTCTCCTTGGTGTAGACCGGGGTAAAGCAGTTGATCATGCCGATCTTGGCATCGGCGCGAATAGCGCCCTCGTCATAGGCGCGACGATAGTTGGCCACGGCCAGCGCGTGCGCCAGCGAGATGTGATACTGCACGGTGCGGGCGCGGTTGAAGTCGTGGAGCTGCGGGAACCACACGCCCTCCTGATAGCGCTGCTCGGGCTCGACGATGGGCTCGTTAAAGGTGAACCAGTACTTAATCTCCTGGCCAAACTCGTGGAAGGCGACGTCGGCGTAATGTGCGTAAGCCTCGACAACCTCACGGCTCTCCCAGCCGCCACGGTTAAAGAGGTAGGTGGGCATGTCAAAGTGGTACAAGTTGACAAACGGCTCCAAGCCGGCTTCGCGAGAGGCGCGGAACAACTCGTGATACCACGCGGCACCTTCCTCGTTGAGGTTGCCGTCGGCATCGAGCAGACGGCTCCACTGGATGGAAGTGCGATAGGTATCCAGACCCAAGTCCTTCAAAATGCGAAGGTCTTCCTGGTACTTGGCCATAAAGTCATTGCCGGCGTAAGAGCCAACGCGGTTGTAGAACGAACCCAGATCCTGGATGGACCAGGTGTCCCACAGGTTCTCGAGCTTGCCGCCCTGGTTCCACTGACCCTCAGTCTGCGGGCCGGACATAGCAGCGCCAAAGAAGAAGTCGTTGGGCAGCTGATACTGTGCCATCAAAGTCCTCGCTTTCGTGTTCTAGAGCTTCCGGTTGGAGACGGGTTTGCTTTGGCAGGTTATCCGGCGCGGGCGCGCACCGGCCATACCGATATCCAACCCGCCAAAACAAAACCGTCCCCAAACGGTCGATCCTGTTGTGCGGAAGGATTCCGTTCGTTGCTTAAACTATAGCGCTCTAATTTTAAAAGTAAAGCGTCTTTTTCTTTTTTCTTTCTCGAACTTCTTAGATAAAAGTAATATGGATGCCCTGTTGAGGGTTATACTTACTTTTTGTATTCATATATGTCGGAAAGGAGGTTCCATGATTCCCAAATACGAGGCGATAGCTGCAGATATTCGTCGAAGTATCGAGGATGGCGCTCTTAAACCGGGCGACAAGCTTCCCACCGTCGTTGAGTTCTGTGAGCTCTATAGCGTTTCCAAAATCACTGTCAAACGAGCTATCGAGCAAATCACCGAGGAAGGTCTAATTACCAGCCGTCGTGGATCGGGTACCTACGTTAAGGACACGGCGGGGCTTCCCGGCCAGGCGTTTTTCCAGGGCAAAAACGACCGTGCCCAGGGTTTTTCGTATGAGCACCGCGGGGAGAAGGTGACCTCGGTGGTCTATGATTTCTCGATTGTTAATCCACCAGCGGACATCGCAGCCCAGCTGGGAATTGCCGAGGATGACTTTGCCTATCACATCGTGCGCGTGCGTCAGGCCGATGAGAAGCCCATCGTTATCGAGTACACCTACATGCCGCTCGAGCTGATTCCGGGCCTTAAAAAGAAGGACCTGTACGGATCGGTCTACCATTTCATCCGCGAGCAATGCGGGCTGAAAATTTCGAGCTTCCACCGTACCATTCGCGCCGTGGCAGCAACCAAGGAAGAAGCTGAGCGCCTGGACACCAAACCTGGCTCTCCCCTGCTCGAGCTCAAGCAGATTGGCTTTTTGGACAGCGGCGCCGCCTTTGAGTATTCGGTCTCGCGCAACGTTGGCGACCGCTTTGAGTTGCACAACGTAACATTGGCATAGGTTTTTGTAGTCATACAGGCGCTCGTTTTGAACAGTTTTACGCGGCGCCCACGCAGCACAATGGGGGTATGAACATGTCCGATTTGATTAAACTGACGCCGATCTTCCACGAGAAAATCTGGGGCGGCCGTCAACTCGAAACCGTATTTGGCTACGACATTCCCGAGGGTCCCATCGGTGAGTGCTGGGCCATCTCGGCCCATCCCAACGGTGACTGCCAGATTGCGGAGGGCCCGTATGCCGGCCACACGCTTTCATGGCTGTGGGCCGAGCACCGCGAGCTCTTTGGCAATTGCGAGGGCAAGGAGTTCCCGCTGCTCATTAAGATTCTGGATGCCAAGGACGACCTTTCGATCCAGATTCATCCCAACGACGAGTACGCCGCCGAGCACGAGAACGGCAGCCTGGGCAAAACCGAGTGCTGGTATGTACTGGACTGCGAGCCCGGTGCCACGATCATCGTCGGCCAGCGCGCCAAGGACCGCGTCGAGGCCGCACAGATGATCGAGGAAGGCCGTTGGGACGACATGCTCAACGTGCTGCCGATCCACAAGGGCGACTTTTTCCAGATTGATTCCGGTACCGTGCACGCCATCAAGACCGGCACGCTCATTTTGGAGACGCAGCAGTCGAGCGACGTGACGTATCGCCTGTACGACTACGACCGCCCCGGCACCGACGGCAAGCTGCGCCCGCTGCACATTGAGCAGAGCCTGGATTGCATCAACTTTAACGCGCAGGCACCGACCGACGGTACCGTAACCACGCCCGAGGTAGATGGCGTAACCGAGCTCGAGTCCAACCCCTGCTACACCGTCGACCGCGTGCGCGTCGACGGCAGCAAGACCCTCGACCAGCGCTGGCCCTTCATGTGTCTGTCGGTCATCGACGGCGAAGGCACCGTCTGCGGCGACCCCGTCCACAAGGGAAGCCACCTGCTGGCCCCGAGCACCGTCAGCTCCATCGACCTCGAAGGCAAGATGGAACTGATCATCAGCCACCTCTAGGTCGCAACAACAACCAAAACGCAACAAGGGGCTCCCCCGTCCACCAACGGAGGAGCCCCTACTCGTATCTACATATCAGCCCACCCGGCTCTCCAGATCAAAAAGCGAACGAGCAGAGCGACGTTCGCAAGCAACGTTATCTAAGGACCTGGGCGGGGGGGGTGGGGGCCCAGCGAAAAGGCGCGGGGCCCCCCCACCACGCGCCCAAAATTGGGGCCGGGGGGGCGGGGGGGGACCGCCCACGGCCCGGGGCGGCCCCA
>UROR01000149.1 GCA_900549535.1 uncultured Collinsella sp.
TTAAGATTACGCCGGCGCTGCTCAAGCAGGCTGTGTATGCGGTGCTCTTTGGCGACGTGATGATGCAGATGCTCTACCGCTGCCGTCCGTACGAGGCTACGCCCGGTGCCGCCAATGCGCTCTATGAGGAGTACATGGCGCGCGCCCGCAAGCTGGCGCCCAAGTTCAACCGCCACAACTACACCAAGCTGTGCCGCGAGGCCATCCGCGCGTTCGACACCATGCCGCTCGTGGGCGAGGGTACCAAGCCGCGCGTGGGCGTGGTCGGTGAGATCTTGGTCAAGTTCCACCCCACAGCCAACAACCACGTGGTCGATGTCATCGAGCGTGAGGGCTGCGAGGCCGTGGTGCCGGGCCTGCTCGACTTCTTCTTGTACTCCATGAGCAACGCCGAGCTGCAGAAGGACGAGCTGGGAAGCTCTGCCACTACGCGCGCTGGTATGCAGGCGCTCATCAAACTCGTGGACTGGATGCGTACGCCGGTGGAGGAGATGCTCGAAAAGTCCCGCCGCTTTGAGGCGCCCGAGCGCATCGGCACCATGGCCGACAAGGCCCGCACGGTGCTTTCGGTGTGCAACAACATGGGCGAGGGCTGGCTGCTCACGGCCGAGATGCTCGACCTGATCGACCATGGTGCGCCCAACATCATCTGCACGCAGCCCTTCGCGTGCCTGCCTAACCACGTGGTGGGCAAGGCCGTGATCAAGGAGCTGCGCCGCCAGCATCCCGAGAGCAACATTGTCGCGGTGGACTACGACCCTGGCGCGTCCGAGGTCAACCAGCTCAACCGGATTAAGCTTATGATTAGCGTGGCGAAGGAGAACATGCGCGCCGGCAAGGGCTTTAAGCTCGAGAAGGTGGCGCCGCTCGCAATGGACGAGGTCACCGGCCAGATGCGTGCCCATGATGGCTGCGTGAGCTGCGGGCCGGCCAGCGAGGAGGCCGTTGCATCGGTCGCCAAGCGTCTGGGACGCGGCATTAAGAAGTAGCTTGCCTGCTATGGGCTAGATATGAGACAAACGGGTGGTGGCCGTACCGGCTACCACCCGTTTTTGCTGGACATATGTTGCGCAAATGACCTTGCTACAGCCTTCCGTGGGCTCGCCCGATTTCTGGGCCGGTTTGGGCTTTGAGGACAAGTTACTGCAGGCCCAAGGCGATTTTTCGCTCAACGCAGGCCAGCACGGTGTGACCTATCTGCCAAACGACGAGACGATCGCTATGGACTGCCCATCGCCACCTACGAAATGGAAGCCGAGAAGTACATCTACCGCGTGTACAAGTACGAGCTGTAGCGCTGCGCTTAGGTTTGACCAATGGAGTATGAAAACACGCCGTTCGCCGATGCCCCCTCCGCGAGTGGCAGCCATATGGTTTGATGTCAGAAACATATAGTTGTCGCCAGCCTGCTGGCGACGTTCCCCCTGATATCGGAGGTTCCAGGTATGTTTCACGCTCCGTTAAACAACTATCGGTTGGGCTAACATGGGTCGCCGTGCTATTTCGATAACCCTTGCAGTGGTCTGCCTGGCTGTGCTCCTGGGCGCTACAGGGCTGTTTGCTATAAGTCGAGAAACGTCCTATATGCAGGAATGCGCTTCCGAAGGGTTTGCCATTGACGGTTACTATCGGGACGACAAGACGAGTCTGGAAACCCTGGCCTTTCTTGAAGAGGATAACCATCGGTGGCAACTGGTCGACAAAGACGGCAGCTGCGTAGACGGGCAGTTTAAGCGTACGGATGACCCCAACATCCTGATATTAAAGAAGGAAAACGGCGAAGAATTCGGTACGGTCCACGTGGCGTATGTGTCACGCCGACGCGAGCAGGGCCAGCTCTATCTATTTAGAAATAGCAAAGTGACCCGATTTTATCTGGTGAGCACCAAACCTGCGTTTACGGTGGAGTCGGGCGATGTCGATCTGGACAGTTGATTCACGGCAATAAAACAGCGAGCGGGGCGCGGGTGTGAACTGCACCCCGCTATTTGCTCGTGTCCGTATCGCGTCTGCGCCTCGTCGTAGCTTGCATCCGTGCGAGCGTTCATCCCGCGCCGGCATCACTTCACGTCAAACTCCACGCGATCGAGTTCGGGCACATTGAGGTCGATGAGCTTGCGGGCGACGTGACGGTCGTGCGCCCCAAGCGCCTCGCTTGTCGTCACATGGGCGACAATCTCGCGCTCGACGATACCCTCCTCGTCGCCTTCGGTGGCCGAGGTCTCGACGGCGACGGTGTAATCCTTAAAGCCTGGCAGCACCGCCGCAAGCTCGCGCGTGGTTTCGGTGACGCCGTAGCCGTCCTGCACGCCGGCCTGCGCCGAGCCAATAGACCCCGCCGTCATAACGATGCAGGGGATAGCAAAGACTACCGTGCCCACGATGATGCGGCGGCGCACCTTGCGCGATAGCTCGTCGACCTCGGCGTTTTCTTCTGCAGTCACAATACCGTCGCCGTTGAGGTCGCGCTTGAGCGGTACGCGCAAAAGAAGCAGCACAGCTTCGGCAGCCAGCGCGATAAAGACGACGTTGATGCCAAACTCGTAGAGCGCCGAGAGAAACAGTGGCCCGCTTGCGATGGCGATGCCATAGCCCGCCGCGCACAGGGGCGGCATGAGCGCGGTCGCAACGGCCACGCCGGCGATAAGCGTGGCGGGTTCCTGGTCGCGCGAGTTGCCCAGGCCACCCGCAAAGCCGCCCGCGAGCGCGACGGCAAGGTCCCACACGGTCGGTGTCGAATTGTCGATGATGGCGGCCGTGGTGGTGCCAAGGGGTGAGAGCTTAAAGTACAACGTGGACGTGACCAGGCAAAAGGCCATCTGTAGAGCCAAGCTCGCGATGGCCTCGACGGTAATCTCGCGGTCGAGCGTGGCGATGCCGTATGCCATGGCAAGGACCGAGCCCATGAGCGGGCAGATGAGCATGGCGCCTACAATGGCGATATCCGAGTCGATATCGAGGCCGATGCTCGCGATGAGCATGGCGATGATGAGGATGCATAGGTGGGAGCCAGTCAGACGCGCCCCGTTTACAAAACGCTTGCGGATCACGTGGTAGGGCGCGCGACCCTCGCGAATGTTGAACGCCCTCTTTAGAAAGCGACCTGCCTGCTCAGCTGCCTCGCTATGGGCAGGGCGGATGCCGTGGCGCCGGTGATGGCGTTCGCGTAGTCGCTTGATCTGTTGTTTGTCGAGTTCCATGTCCACCTCGTTCCAGGGCGGTCCGCGCAACGCACCCGTTGTTCTAACTCTACACCGTGGCGGGCGGGGTGCCTGTTGGACGCGGGATCCGATAGGACGGATGACGCGGGAGCAAATGCAAATCACAGGCTCAATTCCATCCCGCGAAAATATGATGCACCAGCTCCTACATATGTGACGAAATTGTGAAGCACGAGAGCGTGAATTTCAAAAAATCCGCCGGTGACCAATGTTGCGCAACAGAATTCAAAAATCAGCTCTTACATTTTGAAGCGTATGGATACATCCGTGTCAAAGGGAGAAAGCCATGGCAAACTACAGTCCACAACACTTTGAGCCTAGGGCCAAGGCCGTCAACGTCAAGGGCGTTGCCAACCGCGCCGTCGCAACCGTTTTGACGGCGGGCCTCATCGCTCAGCCGCTCATGTCGCCGCTGGCGGCAATCGCCGCACCGTCAACCGATAACGGCGATTCTGTTCAGGGGGGTGTTCCTATAGTTTTGTCAACTGGGAAATGCTCTTCGTGCGACCGAATCGCGGCATGCTGACGCCAAGCCATTAGGCCGGTGGGCTTCAGTCTGCTCGGTGCGTTTCGGCTAGGCTGCGTAAGGCACCCTGTCTCGCATGACCGCGTAGATGACCTTCAGTCTCTTTCGCGCCAGCGCCTTGAGCGCCTTGCCGTGCGACATGCCCCGCTCTCGGCACCTGGTGTAGTAGTCGCCCCATCTCCCCTCTGTCCGGGTGAGGCAGTTACATGAGAATATGAGCAGGTTCTTCAGCCTCTTGTTGCCTTGGCGCGATGCCGTCACCGAGGAGATCGAGGTTCCCGACTGGCGGTTGCGCGGCGCCAGGCCGCAGTACGACGCGAGCCTGTCGTGACTGGGGAAGTCTTCGATGTCGATGGAGATCGCAAGCTCGGAAGCGGTTTTGGGCCCGATGCCCGGCACCGTCAGGAGGCATCGGTAGGTATCGTCGCCCTCGAGCAGGGCGGAGATCTCCGCCGTGATCGCCTCGATCTCCGCCGAGTTCTCGGATATCCTGCGCGCGAGCAGTTTCACCGCCCGGTCCTCGGCGGCGACGACCGACGCATCC
>UROR01000150.1 GCA_900549535.1 uncultured Collinsella sp.
ATAGGGAGTATTTGGGCGCCCTCGCCCCTTTTGCTCCGCTGAATAAAAGCGGCATTCTGTTTTTCGGAATGCCGCTTTCTTTTTATGCTGGTTATTTAGCTTGCGTTGGTGGATATGTCGTGCGTTCTGCGTGTGTCAATATAAGATGGTTAATTGCGTTAAACGTAATTCGATGTTTTTGAGGGTAGGGGATTGATTTGGGTCGTTCTGCGGATATGACGCCGCCTTTGCGTTGGCGGTTGGGCGTTGCTGGTGGGGTGGCGCTGGTTGTGCTGCTTGTTGACCAGCTGACCAAGCTTGCGGTTCGTGCCGTAGGCGATGCTCTGCATGTGACCGTTATCCCCGGTGTGATCGACTTTCTGTTTGTGCGTAATATCGGCGCTGCCTTTAGCATGGGCGAGGGACATGGCATTGCGTTTGCCGTGCTGGCGTTGGCGGTCATTGTCGCCATTGTCGTGTACCTCGTTCGCGCGCCCCAGCTTGCCCACCTGGAGGTTGTGGGCATGGCGATGGTTGCGGGCGGTGCCATCGGCAACGCTATCGATCGTTTGGCTCTGGGCTTTGTGACCGATTTTATTGCCACCACCTTCATCGATTTCCCCGTCTTTAACGTGGCGGACATCGGCATTACCGTGGGCGTCGTGCTTGCCCTCTTTGGCTACATGTTCTTGAGCCCCGCGGCCCGCGAAGTCGATGCGACCGCCGAGCTCAACGCCCGTGACGAGGCCCGCGCCAAGCGCAAGGCTAAGCAGCGTGGGGAGCGTGCCCGCAAGATTCGCGAAAGGAATGAGCGTTAATGGCCGACATCCATATTCTTGTTGCCGACGATTCCGCTGGTCAGCGTCTTGACGCCTATCTAGGTGCCAACGATGGCTGCCCCACGCGCTCTGCCTGCGCGCACTTAATCGAGGGCGGAGCCGTTGCCGTCAATGGCGAGACCTGCCTATCCAAAAAATACGCCGTGCGTGCCGGCGATCGTATTTCGGTCGATCTGCCCGAGCCGCACGATCCCACCGATGTGATTCCCGAGGCCATCCCGCTCGACATTCGCTATGAGGACGACTATCTCATTGTGCTCTCCAAGCAGCGCGGGCTGGTGTGCCATCCCGCCCATGGCCACGAGAGCGGCACCCTTGCGAACGCCTTGGTCTATCACTGTGGCATTGACCATCTGGGCACCGTGCAGGGCGAGGACCGCCCCGGCATCGTGCATCGCCTGGATCGCGATACCTCGGGCCTTATGCTCGCCGCAAAAGACGACGACACCCAGCGCGCGCTTCAAAATCTCATTCGCACGCGTACGCTCGACCGCCGCTATATCACGCTTGTCCACGGGCACATCGCCATGGACGAGGGCACCATCAATACCGGTATCGCCCGTTCTACGCGCGACCGCGTCAAGATGGCGGTTTCGGACGACCCCTTTGCCCGTCAGGCCATTACGACCTTTAAAGTCCTCGAGCGCTTTGATTCCACGCGCTTTGACGATGGTTATACGCTCGTTGAGTGCCATCTGTTTACCGGTCGCACGCACCAGATTCGCGTGCATATGCGTCATATCAACCACGCCTGCGTGGGCGATCCACTCTACGGCAAGTGCAATGCGCGCGCCGACCAGGGCCTGACCAGGCAGTTCCTTCATTCCTGGCGCGTGGCGTTCGACCATCCCGTGACGGGGGAGCGCATTGAGTGTCGCGACGAGTTGCCGTGGGATCTCGCTGCTGTTCTCGACGATCTGGCTCCGCGCTCGCTCGGTCGCACGGCCGTTGGAGATGAAATCGTTCCGCAGCTCGGTCTTCTCGAAGCCTAGCCAGTATTAGGTGGTTTCTTGAACTCGGTAAGCCTGCGGTAAGATATACGATTGTTTACGTTACGCGTTGCTGGGAGCCTGCATGCTCGCCTTTTTACAAACCAACACACCCATCGTGATCTTCAACCAGATTGTCGTCACGCTGCTCACGGTCTGCTTTCTGTACCAGGTGGTCTTCTTTGTCATTGGCGCTCTTCGTGGCGAGGTCGCGCCTCCCAAGGCCAAAAAACTCCATCGCTATGCCTTCTTTATCGCGGCGCATAACGAGGAGGCCGTGATCGCCAACCTCGTTCGCTCCATCAAGGATCAGGATTATCCGTCCGAGCTTATCGAGGTCTTCGTGGTCGCCGATGCCTGTACCGACAACACGGCGCGGCTCGCGCGTGAGGCCGGCGCCATCGTCTATGAGCGTAATGACCTTGCCCGCAAGGGCAAGAGCTGGGTCATGGACTTTGGGTTTGACCGCATCCTTAACGAGTATCCCGACACGTTTGAGGGATACTTTATCTTCGATGCCGATAACGTCATCGCTCGCGATTACGTGTCCAAGATGAACGATGCCTTTGACCAGGGTTTCCATGTGGTCACGAGCTATCGCAATTCCAAGAATTTTGGCAGCTCGTGGATTTCGTCTGCCAACGCCACCTGGTATCTGCGCGAGGCGCGCTTTCTCAATAACGCCCGTAATATCTGCAAGACGTCCTGTGCCGTCTCGGGTTCGGGCTACCTTATCTCTGCCAGTGTTATCGAGGGCATGCACGGCTGGCAGTTCCACACGCTGACCGAGGACATTCAGTTCACCACGTTCTGTGCCATTCACGGCATTCGCATTGGCTATGCGCCGGCGGAGTTCTTTGACGAACAGCCCGTGACGTTTAAGGCGTCCTGGAAACAGCGCATGCGTTGGACCAAGGGTTTCTACCAGGTGTTCTTTACCTACGGTAAACACCTGGTCAAATCGACCTTCCGCTACCACCGCTTTGCCGCCTACGACATGTTTATGACGATCGCGCCGGGTATGCTGCTTTCGCTGATTTCGATGCTCGCCAATGCCACGTTCCTCATCGTGGGCGGCCTTTCGCATGGCTTCTTGGCTACCGAAGTCGAGATGCAGGCGTGCGCCGCTTCGCTCATTATGACCTTCGCCATGATGTATCAGACGTTCTTTATCCTGGCGCTGCTCACGACTATCTTTGAGTACAAGCATATTCACTGCGCGCAAAAGTGGCGCCTGGTGACTAACCTGTTTACCTTCCCGATCTTTATGTTCAGCTATATCCCCATCACGGTGGCTGCGCTGTTCCTAAAGGTCGACTGGGTGCCGACGCAGCACGCCGTCAACGTCACCCTTGACGAGGTCATGCAAGGCGCCAAATAATCACCACAAAAACCACCACAAAGGGGACAGGCCCTTTGCGGTGGTTTTTGCTTTTGCGATGCAGCTCGAGGAGGTACTCGATGTTTTATATCCCGTTTTGGATTTGCATCTTTGCCGGCGCGGCGATTGATGCCCGTCAGCGACGTTTTCCCAATGAGCTTGCCGGCGCGTGTGCGGTGGCGGCGTTGGCGGGCGTTTGGCTCGACCTCGGTTTGAACACAGCGCTTGACCACGCCGGTCTTGCGGTCATCGTCTACCTTGGCCTTGTGCTTACCGAGTCGCTCTGGCGGCGCCTTCGCCACGCCCCGGGCATCGGCATGGGGGATGCCAAGGCGCTCTTCGCGCTTTGCACGCTCGACCCTATGGGTGGCATCGTGGCATTTGCCGTCGCACTCCTGGCCCTGGCCCTCTCCTGCCTCTTCACAAAATCGCGCTCCCTGCCATTGCTCCCGTTTTTAGTGCCGATTTTTGCCATAATCGAGGTCGTGGGCTGCACATTTTAACCGATTGCGCATCCTTCTTAAGGAGCATGCCATGACATCTAATCAAGAAACGGCCGTCATTAAGGCGCGCATGGACCGTATTCCCTCGGCGTTGTCGCCCGAACTAGTCGAGCGCATTGCCGCCGATCGTGCTTCGGGCTATGTCAACCCGTATCGTTGCAACGATGATCAGGTCATTCGTCGTATTGATCGCGCCGCCGACAAAGGCACGCTTATGCGTCCGGCGTTTATGCGCGATACCGAAAAGATACTTCATCTTCCGGCGTACACCCGTTATGCAGGCAAAACGCAGGTCTTTAGCTTCCGTAGCAATGATGATCTTTCACGCCGCGGTTTGCACGTACAGCTTGTCTCCCGCATTGCGCGCGATATCGGTCGCGCCCTGGGGCTCAATTGCGATCTGATCGAGGCTATTGGCCTGGGTCATGACTTGGGACACACGCCTTTCGGCCATGCCGGCGAGCGCTTCCTCAACGATATCTATCATGAGCGTACGGGGCGTTATTTTTTCCATAACGTGCAGTCGGTTCGCGTGCTCGACGCGTTGTATGGCCGCAACGTGTCGCTCCAGACGCTCGACGGCGTGCTATGCCATAACGG
>UROR01000151.1 GCA_900549535.1 uncultured Collinsella sp.
AGTAGCCAAAACCGCGAATGTCGGTGTTCTGGTACTTGTAGGGACCGACGGCATGCGTACAGGCGCGCTCGAGCACCGGGCCGCACAGCGACGCGTAGGCGCCGGTGTCAAAGTTGATCTCGCAATCCAGGCCGGTAAAGTTGCCCTCGGCGTCGCAACCCAGCGTAAAGGTGCCGTCCATGGCATGACGCTTGGGATGAAAAGCAAGCGACTCAGCACGCGTGAGCTTGCACTTCACAGGACGCTGGAACTTATAGGCAGCGAGCGCGGCCAGATGCTGAATGGACACGTCCTCCTTGCCGCCAAAGCCGCCACCCACGAGCATGGTCTCTACAACCACACGCTCGGGCTCGTTGTCCCAGCCAAACATGTGGGCGCACTCTTTTCGCGTATCGTAGGCGCCCTGGTCGGTCGACTGCACCTTGACGCCGTTCTTGTACGGGAAGCCCACGGCGCACTCGGGCTCCAAGAAGGCATGCTCGGTAAAGGGCGTGGTAAAGCGCTGTGTCACGGTAAACGCGCTCTCTGCCAGCGCCTTGGCGGCGTCGCCGCGCGTCACGTGACGGCTCTGGCACACGTTGTCCTTGAGCTCCACCGTGTTGCCAAAGGCAAAGAAGCTGTCGTGCAGGCGCGGGGCGTCGGCAGCCCTGGCCTCGGCGATGTTGCGCACGGGCTCCAGCGGCTCGTAGTCAATCTTTACGAGCTTCTTGGCCTTCTCGAGCGTCGCCTCGTCCTCGGCAACCACCAGCACGATGGCATCGCCCACGCAGCGGGTGATATCGCCCTGGGCGATCATGACATCCCAGTCCTGGATAAGGTGGCCGACCTGGTTGACCGGCACGTCCTCGGCGCGCAGGATGCCCACCACGCCGGGCAGGGCCTCGGCCTTGGAGGTGTCGATGGAGAGCACGCGGGCGCGCGGATACTTGGAGCGCACGGCGCTGGCATAGGTCAGGCCCGGCTGATCAAGCTCGTCGATGTCGTCGGGATACTTGCCCTCACCGAGCACCTTCTTGCGCACGTCAATACGGAAGGCGCGCTTGCCCACGCCGTAGTCGTCGCCGCGCTCCAAGTCCTCGTAAATCTGCTTTTCGCCGCGGAGCACCGCAGCTGCCAGCGAAATGCCCTCGATAATCTTCTTGTAGCCGGTGCAGCGGCAGACGTTGCCGCGGATGGCGTACTTGATCTGCTCCTCGGTGGGCTCGGGGTCCTCGGCGATGAGCGCTGCACCCGCCATGACCATGCCGGGGATGCAAAACCCGCACTGTACGGCGCCCACGGCGCCAAAGGCGTATACAAAGGCCTCGCGCACGTCCTCGGGCAGGCCCTCGACGGTCACGATGTTGCGGCCGGCGGCAAGAGCGGTGGTCAGCACGCAAGCCTTGACGGCCGCGCCGTCCACGTGGATGGTGCAGGTGCCGCAGGCACCCTCGGAGCAGCCGTCCTTGGCGGAGTGAATGTGCAGGTCGTCGCGCAGGTAGCGCAGCAGCGGTTTGTTTTGGGTCGTCGTGCGCTCGACGCCGTTAACGGTAAAAGTGAATTCCTGTGCCATGGTGATTCCCTTCTACACGCCGGCGGCGATGCCGGTGCGGTCGTGGATGGCGCCATGCGGGCAGATGACGGCGCACATGCCGCACGACAGGCAGTCCGCGCCGTCGATATGGGCGCAGTTGTCCTCGATGCGGATAGCGCCGGCAGGGCACTTTTTGGCGCACATGCCGCAACCGATGCAGCTCGTGTCGCAGATCTTGCGGGCGATGGCGCCCTTATCGGTGTTGTTGCAGCGCACCAGGATGTTCTGGTAGCCGGGAACGAAGGCAATCACGCGCTGCGGGCACGCCATGCTGCACAGGCCACAGCCCGTGCACTTGGAGCGGTCCACGCGGGCGATGCCATCGACCAGCGCAATGGCGCCGTGGGGGCAGGCCGTGACGCAGGCGCCACAGCCAATGCAGCCTTCGCTGCAGTGGGCGTCGCCGCCTGCGGAGGCGCAACCGCTTCCGCAGGCAACGTAGGCCACGTTATGTTGAATGGATTTGGCCATAAGAGACTCGCCTATTTCTTAAGAAGGTACGAATAGTTGTCGCGCACAGCCCTGATGGTCAGGCGGACGGCCTCGGGAAGACCGGTGTTGACGGCATCGACCGAGACGGTGCGGACCGTGCCGGCGACGCGGACCATAAAGTGATCCTCGTCCACGGCCAGGAAGCCCTCGTTCTCGGAGTTCTCCATGTCCTCCTCGCTCCAGAACAGGGTGAGCTTGTCCTTGTAAGGACGACCCTCCTGGTAGGGGCAGAACACGGCGCAGTTGCCGCACTCGTTGCACATGCCGTCGACATGGACGACCTGATGCTTGGCCAGGCCCGGCACCTTAATTGCCACGTTGGCGCGGTTGGGGCACACGTCGCAGCAGACCTCGCACACCGAGCCGCAGCCCAGGCAGCGAGTCTTGGTGCAGTTGCGCTTGTCGCGGCACAGCGACCCCTTGCGCTCGTAGCAGGTATCCTCGCGACCGGCCTGAGCATTCTGGTCGGCGTACTTGTTAAAGTCCACGCCGGCGATGGCACGGGCGACTTCGGCGGCGTCGGCGATAGCCTCGACCACGGTAGCAGGACCGCGACGGCAGTCGCCCGCAGCCCAGACGCCCTCGACGCCGGTGGAGGTGGCGGCAAGACGGCCGCGACGGTCGTGCTCAACACCCGCGGCGTCGTACAGGCTGGCATCGATGCCCTCGCCCACGGCACAGATCACCGTGGTGGCGGAAAGCTCGACGGTCTCGCCCGTGGCGACGGGGCTACGACGGCCGCTTGCATCCGGCTCGCCAAGCTCCATAACGTCGCAGGTTAGCACAGCGCCGTTGAGTGCCTTGGGCCCCAGCAGCTCGCAGAACTCAACGCCGTCGGCAAGAGCAAGATCGAACTCTTCCTCGTCGGCGGGCATCTGCTTCTTGGTGCGGCGATACACCAGGCGCACGTTCTTCACGCCGGCCAGGCGCTTGGCCACGCGGGCCGCATCCATGGCGGTGTTGCCGGCGCCAATGACGACGACGTCCTCGCCCAGCTCGAGCTTCTCGCCCTTCTTGGCGGCCTCGAGGAACTCCAGCACGTCGAGCTCGGCGCCCTCGCCCAAGCCTGCAGAGCCGGGCATCCAGGCACCGGTGGCCACGACCACGTCGGTAAAGCCCTGGGCCTTGAGTTCGTCGATGGAATCCACGCGAGCGTTGAGCCGCACCTTGGCGCCAAAGGCCAAGCAGAGCTCGGCATCGTGGGAGATATCGTCGCTCGCGATACGGAACTCGGGGATCACGTGACGGACCACGCCGCCGAGCGAATCGCGGGCCTCGAAGATGGTGACGGGCACGCCGGCACGCGTCAGGAAGAACGCCGTCGCCAGGCCGGCCGGGCCGCCGCCGATAACGGCAACGTTGCGCTCGCCGTCGTTGGCGATGGCCTGGGCGCGCAGCTTGGGCAGCACGGCGGTCATGGCCTCGCGGGCGGCCGTGAGCTTGCTGGCGCGGATCTGGGCGCCCTCGGGCTCGTAGAACGCACGCTCGCAGGCACGGCCGCAGGGATGCGGGCAGATGGTGCCGGTAATGAACGGCAGGGCGTTGCGCTCGATGATGATGTTGAGTGCGTCCTCGTAGCGGCCCTCGTCAACAGCCGCCAGGTAGGCGGGAATATCCTGCTGGATGGGGCAGCTCGTGCGGCACGGCGCGGTAAAGCAGTCGGAAAGCGGGCTCTTGCCGGCGACCTTGCGGTCGGGCAGCGGACGCAGCGGCTTCTTGTAGAGCGGGTTGGTGAGCGAGTCAGCCTGGATCGCAGTCACAGCCTCGAGAGAGACGCCCGCGAACGGCTTGCCGTCCAGATCGCCAAATTCGCCGGCCATCTGACTAAAGCGCTCGTAGCCCCCGGGCTTGAGCACGTCGGTCGCCAGGGTGACGGGCCAAATGCCGGCATCGTACAGGGCGCGGATGTTGTAGACCGTGGCGCCGCCGGAGTAGCTGATGCGCAGCTTACCGTCAAACTGCTCGGTAATGCGGCGGGCGGCCTCGATGGTCAGCGAGAACAGCGAACGGCCGGACATGTACATCTCGGTAGAGGGCAGCTCGTTCCTCGTCACGTCGACGGGGAACGTGTTGGTCAGCTTGACGCCAAACTCCAGGCCGCGCTCGGCGCACAGGGCGATCAGGCGCTCGAACATA
>UROR01000152.1 GCA_900549535.1 uncultured Collinsella sp.
AAGACCATGATGGCGCACTTGGGGAGTTTTGCACGGAGTTCGAAGCCCTCTGGACCTGCAGCTTTGATGAATTGGCGGCTGGCGCTGCCGTGGCTTACTGCTAGGAGGGTTTCGATACCATCGGCGCTCATGAGATTGGTGAGGGTGGCTACCATGCGTTCTTGCAACGCTTTGCTTCCCTCTCCTCCAAAGGGGACCAGATCTTCGCCTGGATCCCAGACGTCGGTGGGCAGCGCGTCGTGCGGGCCTTCTTCGAAGGTGCCGTAGCAGCGCTCGATAATGCCTTCGCAGGGCTCGACTGCGGCGTCCGGGCCGAGGAGCTCGCATGCGACGAGACTTGCCGTGTCCATGGCTCGGCCTAAGGGTGATGAGACCACTTTGTCGGGGACGACGCCGTGAGCCTTGAGCCATGTGGCTGCTGTCTGTGCCTGTTGACGACCCAAATTGGTGAGCGGTGAATCGCAGCGGCCCTGGACGAGCTTTTTGACGTTGAATTCCGTCTGACCGTGGCGGAGTAGATATAGACGCTTCATGCTCTCCCCTTCTGTATAACTTGCTTTGCCGGCACAGCCCTACTCGTGGGTATGCCCTACGTAGTCTTCGTCGATCGTAATCTTGGCGACCGACTTGGGATATTCCGATTCGACCCGTTGTGCCAGCGCGTGCTTTACGTCTTCGGCGCTCATGTGCAGATCTGAGGGACGCACGCAGTCAAAGATCACGTTGGTGTGCGTAGGACCCGGCACACAGCGCAGATCGTGAATCGAAAGGTGGCTATCGATCTCCTGGGCCATGGCGTGAATGCGCAAGCGCATGCTCGCCAGCTTGGGGTCATCGGTCACGATGGGGTCGTAGTGAAGCGTGACGATCATGCCGTCCTCGTCCCTAAACGACTGCTCGATGTTATCGAGCGTGTCATGACTTTCCAGCGGGCTGGCCTCGGCCGCCATCTCGGCGTGCGCGCTTGCAAACTTCCTGCCCGGGCCGTAGTCGTGAACCATCAAATCGTGGACGCCCAAAACGCCGGGGTAGCTCATGATCTTATCTCGGATGTGTTTGACCAACTTGGGATCGGGTGCCTGGCCCAAAAGTGGGCTAACCGTATCCCGGATAAGCTCAAAGCCGCTCCAGCCAATATAGGCGCCAACGGCAAGTCCAACCCAGGCATCAAGATTGATATGCGTCACCTGGGAAACAATCGCGCACGCCAGCACAGCACCCGTAGCAAGGACATCGTTCTTGGAATCCTGAGCGGTCGCATGCAGCGTCTCGGACTCAATGCGGTCACCGAGCTTTTGGTTGAGGGCCGCCATCCACAGCTTAACAACCATTGAAAGCACGAGAACCGCCACCAGGGCAAGCGAGAACTCGACAGATTCGGGGTGGATAACGCGCTCAACCGAGGACTTCACCAGCTCAACGCCAATCAGCAGCACGAGCGCCGCCACGACCAGGCCCGAGAGATACTCGTAGCGGCCGTGGCCGTAAGGATGCTCGGGGTCTGCCGGCTTGCTCGCCAGCTTAAAGCCCAGCACGCTCACGATGTTCGAGCTGGCATCGGACAGGTTGTTCATAGCGTCCGCCACAATCGAAACCGATCCCGAAACCACACCAATGGCACCCTTTGCAGCACAAAGCGCCACATTGGCGACAATACACACCATGCCTGTTAACGTACCCACACGCGCACGATCGCCCTGCGCGCGACGAACAATCCACTCGACCATCTGCATCCGCCCCCACGGTACTACTTATATATCTATTGCTTGACCGGATTGTAGTGTAGCCACTTTGTCCCCCAGATACAAAAAGGCCGCAGCCCACACGGGCCGCGGCCTTGGAACACGACAAAGGGATCGTCCTTTTGTCGCACAGGTTTATGCGCTTACCTCAGCAGCGCTCGCCACTGTTTCGGGCGAATCGGCTCCGTCCCCCGTCGCCTGCCCCTTCGCCGGCACCACGCCAAAGCAGTAGCTCAGCGCCGCAGACACCACAAAAGCCGTGCCGCCGGCAACGCAGCACCACAGCAGGTTCGAAAAACCGCCCGTGGCAAAGCCAATGACCATGAGGACATTCGTCATGCCGATGGTATAGGCCGTAACGTGGCCCACGGCCGCAACAAGGCCTCCGACGGCGCCGCCAATGGCCATGCACGTCAGGCACCTGCCATATTTAAAGCCGCAACCGTACAGCGCCGGCTCGCTTACGCCGCCAAGAATACCCGAGATTGAATAGCCCAGCATGAGCGCCTTCTCGTCCTTATCCGCAACGCGGAGCGACGCGCCAAAGGGCATACCCCAAACGGCAAACGTTGCCATCGTCGCGGCAATCAGGATGCACGAATCCGTTCCCACACTCATAAACTGCGCATAGGCGAGCGATAGGACAACGTTGCTGACGCCCGCGATCTTAAGGAACTCCCAGCCCGCGGCAAGCCCCATGAGTGTGAGCAACGATACGATGCCACCGGAATTGCCAAGCATAAACATAAGCTGGCCCAACAGCATGCCCAGATAGCTGCCCGCCGGCGCCGTAATACACAGCGAAACCGGAACCATGACAAGCATGGTCGCAAACGGAACAAACGAAAACGCCACGGCCTGAGGGATAACGCGCCGAAAGAAACACTCCACTCGCCATAGCACGGGCACCGAGATGAGAACCGGAATAACAGTCGTCGTGTAATCGTTGACCGGCGCGGGAAGCAGGCCGTACACGGAAGTCATCGATGCCCCCGTCGTCGATGCGGCATCGACGAGCTTAAGCAGATCGGGCGCAATCAATACGCCGCCCAGCATCATGCCCAGCTGCTCCGAGCAACCGAGCTGGCGGGCGGCCGCCCAACCAAGATAAATGGGCAAAAAGTAGTAGCCGGCGTTATAGAGCCAACTGTAGAACAGGCGATAGATATCGGAATCGGCAGACCACAGGCCCAGCATGCCTTCGCCCATAATGACGGCGACGGTGCGGAACAACGCCGCGCAGACAATAAACGGCAGCGCCGACATCATGCTTTTGGACAGATAATCCACCACAGCCATGGCGTTTGATGAGACCGTCGTTGTAAACGAGGTGTTAGAAACTTGTGACACAGGAACCCTTTCCCAATGTGACATGCGGACTGTCCCTTTGTCACATCGTGCGATACTGACCGATTGCGCGGTACTTTTCGTAGCGGAGGTTTGTGAGGGTCGCGTCGTCGAGCCGCCCAAGCGTATCGAAGGCATCAAATGCCGAGGACATGACGGCGCCGGCGATCTCCTCATGCGACAGACCCCTATCGTCAACAATGCCGTCGATGATACCGAGCGCCAACAGATCGGGAGCCGTGAGCTTAAGCGCCTCGGCGGCCTCATTCGCGCGCTCGGTATCCTTCCACAGAATCGACGCACAGGCCTCGGGGCTCACGACCGAATAGGCCGAGCTCGAGAGCATCAGGATGCGGTCGGCCACGGACAGCGCCAGCGCGCCACCAGAGCCGCCCTCGCCTGTTACCACCGAGACAATCGGCGTCTTAAGGCCGCTCATCTCCATGAGATTCTGGGCGATAGCCTCGCCCTGACCGCGTTCCTCGGCACCGATGCCGCAAAACGCGCCCGAAGTATCGACCAGGCACAGAACCGGCCGACCAAACTTTTCGGCTTGGCGCATCAGGCGACGCGCTTTACGGTAGCCCTCGGGATGCGCCATGCCAAAGTTGCGGCGCATACGCTCTTTGGTCGTGGTGCCGCGCTCGATGGCGATGACCGTTACGGGGCGCCCGTCCTTCCAGCCAATGCCAGCCACCACAGCGGCGTCGTCGCCAAAGTAACGGTCGCCGTGCAGCTCCACAAATCCATCCAGGCCCAGCGAGATCACCTCGCCCGCCGTGGCGCGATCTGCCGAGCGGGTCTGCTTGACAATCTCGAGCGCGGTTTTTGGCGCCGCCGCGCGCTTGAACAAGTGCCCCAGCTTTTTGCCGCGGCGACCCGTATGCACGATCTCATGCGGTGCCCCCAAGCCGGGCGCGTGCCCTTCGTGCAGCGCCAGCAGCTCGCCTACCGTGAGCGCAATCTCGCCGCGCGGAACAACGGCATCGCAAAAGCCGTGCTCCAGCAAAAACTCGGAGCGCTGGAATCCCTTGGGCAGGCGCTTGTGCATGTTCTGCTCGATCACGCGCGGGCCGGCACATGCTGTCAGGGCATCGG
>UROR01000153.1 GCA_900549535.1 uncultured Collinsella sp.
GCGGTACTCGTCAACAGCGTGCCACACCTTGCCGTCAAACGCCCACAGCAGCGCCGCGAAGGCGTTCTGCGTTCCGTAGTCGCAAGACACCGCGTACTTGGCGGCGCTGCCCGTATACCGGCTCTCGAGGGCACCCTCCCACTCGGGGTAGACCAGGCCCTCGGCCAGCGTCCACTTGCCCAAAATGTAGCGGTCGTAGTACACGCCGCTGCCGTAGTCCTTGATGAGGGCCTCGATGACATCCGGTGCCAGCGCGCCGTCCCAGATCGTGTAGTCCTGCCTGTAGATGTCGCTGTCGCCGTCGAGGAACCGCTTGAACCAGTGATTCGGGCTGTCGGGGTTGCAGGTGCCGTCGAAGCAGCTATGCTCGCAGCGCAGGCGGCTCTTGAGCATCTGGAACACGTCTTCGCTCCACGTGGCAACCTCGTCGCCGTAGACCCACTCGAACGTGGCGCCCTGAATCTTGGATACGCTTGTCTTCTTATCCGCCCCGAGGCAGTAGACTTTGCGCCCGAATATCTGGGCCGTGTTGTCCCGCCCAATCTGGCTGACGACGTCTTCGCTGTAGAGTGAGCGCATCGGCTCGAGGATGTTGCGCTCGAGCGTCGAGCGGGTGTTCCCGATCATCACCGCCAGCCCCTCGCCCCTCATGGCGAGAAGCCTCTGCGGTATGGTCACGGCTATGTCGACGTAGCTCTTGCCCGAGCCCGTCGCCCCGCACTTCACGTTGTAGCGGTGCGTGCAGCTGGCGAGGTACTCGCGCTGCATCCTCGTGAGCGGCATCGGCTACTCGTTCCCGCCGATTGAGGACGGCACGGACAGCACCAGCTCCTTGGCGGCCTTGAGCACCGCCGTGTCGGTGGTATCCATGATGCGCTGCGCCTTGGCGTACTCCTGCGGGTACTTGCGCTCCAAAAGCCACGCCGCCGCCTGCCAGCTGTCGCCGCTCGCGTCCATGATGCGGCCCACGAGCGTCGCCTTGCGCTCGACCTCGGCCTTTTTTAGAACGTGACACAGTTGACGCTGATTGTCTGTTCGGGGGTGGTTGATCCAGCGGCTGTATGTCTCGCGTGCGACCCCGAGATACGCGGCGATGTCCCTGTCGGTCATTCCGGCACGGCACAGGCGGACGGCATCCTCGATGCCCTCCTTGGTCAGTTTTTCACGCCCTTTTCCCGCCACAAAATCACATTTCCGCTGGTAGATAGCCATATGGAAACGCGAACGTTCCCACCTTTTTACGCACGTGGACAAGCGCGTGCGTTTGCCCACGAGCGTAAAAAGGGGGTAACGTTTAAAGAAAAGGCCCCGGGAAACCGGGGCCTTTCGGCTACTCGACCTTGGTCGACTTGATTCTGATTACCTCGGCCAGCCTCTCAAACGTCTCCGTCCAGCTTCTGCCGTCTGTGCGCGGCCTGTCGTATGCGGTTGCTCTCCGCCTCTTCCTCGAGCCGCCTCTTCCGCTCCGCCAGATAGCACCCCTTGCACAGCCTCCACTTCTTCGCCTGCGCCGACGTGTCGAACACGGGCCGCGCGTCGCACACGATGCACAGCCCATCCGTTCCGGTCGAAAAGCGCCCGTACCGCTGCCGCGCGTGCCTCACGGCGCTCGGCGTCACCCTCAGCTCCGCCGCGATCTCCGCCGCCGTCCGCTCCGGGTGCGCCTGCATCCGCCTTATCATCTCGTCCGTCCACAGGACGTAAGAGGAGCGCCCCTTCCGGAGCGCCCACTCGTCCCTCAACGGATGTGCTGACTTTGTGGATGGGCCTTTTGGCCCATCTCCTACAGGTGGCCTACACGCCATTCGCATACCCCTCGCGCTCGGTTTGCTTCGGCTATCATACCAAGCGCCGGGGACCACCTCACGCACGGCGCTCGATTATCGCCCCACACTTCGGGCAATGGACGGCCTCATACGCCAGCATGTCCCCAAAGCCGATATGTTCCCAGATCTGTCCATCCCATCCGCAGTCGGAGCAGTGGAAGTAGCCGTCGACCATCCGCTTGCCCGGGATGAACGGATCCTGCTTGTGCTCGACAAGGTCGAGGCACGTCGGGCGGTCGATTAGGTCGGCGATTATAACGCACGGGACATTAAACTCGATGATTGCGTTTTATTTACCGAAAAGCGCCTCCGATATTTCATAGCACTTGGCATATGATTCAGTATCGCAGTTACAACTCCGTAGGAACCTCGCAGCCTCAACCCGATCCTCATTGCTAATCATCGACAATCGCCGCCCCACACTTAGGACAATGGTTCCACCGCATATCGCCGATTGAGTAGCCGCAAACCTCGCAGCATGGGGTTTCCCTGCCGTACTTGGTCTTGAACTTGCCATGGCGCGTAGTGGTCGGGCGGTCGATTAGGTCGGCAATACGCTCGAACACGTCGTTCATCTCGTGGTATCCGGTGTCGGGTTCCATTACCGTCTCGTCCAGCAGTTCATAGAACTCTTCTTTGTAGCGGACGCGGTTCATGTAGGATAGGCAACGCAGATTCTCTATCGCCTCGCGCCGCTCTTCGTCAGTCACCATTTGGCTCAACCCTTCCGTTCCAAAGTTCTGCAGCGTTCTCCTCGCCGTGCTCATAGTCCGACCGCGCACCGCAATACAGGCAGCCCACGAAGTAGGTGCCGGGGTCGTATCGGCTGTTGTCCACTATCTCGGCAGGCCCGCCGCAGAACGGGCATTTTTTGAGCTTCAGCTCGCTCATTCGTCCTCCTTGCGCATGACCCCGAGTTGCTCGGTTATGTCGTTCTCGTTGAACATCCACGCGTACATATCGAACACTTCATCTGAGTCGTCGATGACGACCCTCGATACGTTCACCTCACGCAGCCGGCCATCCTCTTGCATGACCACGGCAACCGGCTGACGGGTTTTACCCGTATCCCTGCTGCTCGAGGATATGCAGCAGTCGAGGTCGGTGGTCGTCTTGTCGAAAACGCCGACGAGCAGCGCCTTCTCGTAGCCGGTCTTCGAGTCCGTCTTGAACGTCTGGACGAAGCACGGCACAAGGTTGCTAGTCAACATCAGTCCTCATCTTCTCCAGCTTGCGCCCGCAGAACGGGCAGTAATTGATCGGGATGCTCCATGCGTACGGAGGGTCGACAACAATGACGTGTTCGCCGTCGTTTGGCTCGTTAATCCACATCTCGACCCCCTCTTCGTCATCGCCGAAGTTGAAATGCGGCTTTCCGCAGTAGGGGCAATCGTTAGGCATCGTCCTCACCCCTCAGCTTGCGGATGCGGTCGGCGATGTCGCGCATGGCAATTCGAGCGCAGCCGTCCTCGCCACCGGGGCACGATGTACAGCCATCTTCGTCTTTGTCTCTGTGGAAGTAGGCACAAGCCTCGTAATACCGCGCGCCACCTGCCTCGCTCAAGTCCTCAAGCAGCTTTTTCCAGCTATCTGGCTGTGTGATGTGCATGTCCTTCGGCTTGAAGCTGTTGTAGTACATGTTGCCTTCGTACTGGGCTTTAATCGTCCATTCGGTTTTCTGGCTCTCTACCAACGTTCTGAAGAGAAACTCCTTCACGCTCACCTTTGTTTCGCATAGGTCGTACAGAACCTCAGTGTCCAGCGGAATCTCGCGTCCCTCGGCATCTCTCGGCAATTCGATACTCATAGCCCAAACTCCTCGTAGTCGCGGCACTCGCCACACTCGTCCTCGCAGTACAGCAGGTTCTCCATGAGCCACGCCACGGCCCACTTCGCCAGGCGCCAGAAGCCCTCCTTGCGCTCTGGCGCCTCCGCGTCGAAGGCGCGCTCGAACTCGAGGTGGCAGTAGCCGTAGTCGACGTGGATGTCGATCTTGCCCTCCGGGACAACCTCGTCGATGCGTCCGGCGTTGTTCATCCAATCCAGATTGAAATCCTCCCAGAAGGTGGTCGCGCCCATATCCAGCATACCGCCCCAGTACTGCTTCATGTCAGCCAGCGCGCCGGCATAGTCGCCAGCCAGCGCCTTGGCGGCAAGGATGTAGTAGCCGAAGAAGGTGGAGTAGCCGTGTCCGCCGCCGGGGGTCAGCACGTCCGCGTTGATAGCCTTGGGATCGGCAAGCCCGGACAGCGACAGCAGAGCAGCCGCCTGCTTGGAGCCGTGGCAGTCCGGCACGTGCTGCAGCATACGTGCGGCAGCCGCCTCGCACAGGGCGGCGGTCTCGTCCTCGCC
>UROR01000154.1 GCA_900549535.1 uncultured Collinsella sp.
ATCCAGGGCGAGCCCGGCCGCTCCGCTCAGCTCAACCCAGGCGACGAGCTCAGACTTGGCGAATCCACCACCTACGCTATCCTCCTCGGCGTCGGCGCCCTCTAGTCGGCAGATGGGGACGTTCCTTTTATGCCGGCACTCCGGGACACTCCATGGCGCGCCAGGGCCAATCGCCCGGGGACGAAGCGTTCATTTTGGCCCTTGGCGGTCACCCGAGGTAAACCTTTACCGCCCACCTATATTTGTCGAAATTACACTTGACGGCGGGGTACAATAAACCCGCATGCGGATTTCCGTTGCGGGCGCTTCCCATCGCCGGGGCGTGCCCGGGAGCATCCGGCATGCGGCCTTTGCGGCGCTCGGTCATGTGCAAGACGGGTAGCTGGGCTTGTGGAGCGCGTGCAGCCCTCCTCGCCTCGGCATGCCTTCTCTCCACGCCATGTACCTGCTGCTGAGCCTGCCTGCCAGATGATTGGAAGCAACAGCGAAAATCCCATCACGCCAACATCCCGGCGATCGCCGGGGCCTGTATACCTATATGAGAGGAGAGGGGTATATGGCGCGTAAGTTTAAGTCTATGGACGGCAACGAGGCGGCCGCATATGTTTCGTATGCGTACACCGAGGTAGCGGGAATCTATCCCATTACGCCGTCCAGCCCGATGGCCGACCATGTCGACCAGTGGGCGGCCCAGGGTCGCAAGAATATCTTCGGCACCCCGGTCAAGGTCGTCGAGATGGAGTCCGAGGCAGGTGCAGCCGGTACCGTTCACGGTTTGCTGGGCGCTGGTGCTCTGACCACCACCTACACCGCTTCGCAGGGTCTGCTGCTGATGATCCCGAACATGTACAAGATCGCGGGCGAGCAGCTCCCGGGCGTCTTCCACGTCTCCGCGCGTTGCGTCGCTTCCCACGCCCTGAACATCTTTGGCGATCACTCCGACGTCATGGCCTGCCGCCAGACCGGTTTCGCCATGCTCGCCGAGGGCAACGTCCAGGAGGTCATGGACCTCTCGCCGGTGGCTCACCTTGCCGCCATCGAGGGTAAGACCCCGTTCCTTAACTTCTTCGACGGCTTCCGCACCAGCCACGAGATCCAGAAGGTCGCCATGTGGGACTACAAGGATCTGGCCGAGATGTGCGACATGGACGCCGTCCAGGCTTTCCGCGATCACGCGCTCAACCCTGAGCACCCGCACACCCGCGGCAGCCACGAGAACGGCGACATCTTCTTCCAGAACCGCGAGGCCTGCAACAAGGTCTACGACGAGCTTCCCGCCGTCGTCGAGGGCTACATGAAGAAGATCAACGAGAAGCTCGGCACCGATTACGGCCTGTTCAACTACTACGGCGCTCCCGATGCCGATCGCGTCGTCGTGTGCATGGGCTCCTTCTGCGACGTGCTCGAGGAAGTCATCGACTACCTCAACGCGCACGGCGAGAAGGTCGGCCTGGTCAAGGTTCGCCTGTTCCGCCCGTTCTCCATCAAGCACTTCGTCGACGTTCTCCCCGAGACCGTCCAGAAGATCGCCGTCATGGACCGTACCAAGGAGCCGGGTTCCATCGGCGAGCCGCTCTACCAGGACGTCGTCTCCGCTCTCTACGAGGCTGGCAAGACGGGCATCAAGGTCGTCGGCGGCCGTTATGGCCTGGGCAGCAAGGATACGCCTCCCGCGTCCGCGTTCGCTGTCTTCGAGGAGCTCAAGAAGGACGAGCCCAAGCGCGAGTTCACCATCGGCATTGTCGATGACGTGACCAACCTGAGCCTGCCCGAGGTCGAGGATGCGCCCAACACCGCAGCCCCCGGCACCATCGAGTGCAAGTTCTGGGGTCTGGGTGGCGACGGTACCGTCGGCGCCAACAAGAACTCGATCAAGATCATCGGCGACCACACCGACAAGTACGTCCAGGCCTACTTCCAGTACGACTCCAAGAAGACTGGCGGCGTCACCGTCTCGCACCTGCGCTTTGGTGATTCCCCGATCCGTTCGCCGTACTACGTGACCAAGGCCGACTTTGTCGCCTGCCATAACCCCAGCTACATCGTTAAGGGCTTTAAGATGGTCCGCGACGTCAAGCCGGGCGGCACTTTCCTGGTCAACTGCCAGTGGAGCGACGAGGAGTTCGCCGAGCACATGCCCGCCGTGGCCAAGCGCTACATCGCGAACAACAACGTCAACGTCTATCTGATCGACGCTATCGACCTGGCCGCTAAGGTCGGCATGGGCAAGCGCACCAACACGGTGCTCCAGTCCGCCTTCTTCGCGCTGGCCAAGGTCCTGCCCGCCGAGGACGCCCTGCAGTACATGAAGGACGCGGCTACCAAGTCCTACATGAAGAAGGGCCAGGCCATCGTCGACGCCAACCACAAGGCCATCGATGCCGGCGCTACCGCTTTCCGTAAGTTCGAGGTTCCGGCCGACTGGGCTACCGCCGAGGACGCCGCCCCCGTCGAGCTCTCCGAGGAGACCAAGTCCGCTATCGCCCAGCAGGTCAAGAACCTGCTCGAGCCCATCGATCGCATGGACGGCGACAGCCTGCCCGTTTCCGCCTTCGTCGATTGCGCCGACGGCCAGTTTGAGCTGGGCGCCTCCGCATACGAGAAGCGCGGCGTCGCCGTGGTCGTTCCCCATTGGGACGAGACCAAGTGCATCCAGTGCAACCAGTGCGCCTACGTGTGCCCGCATGCCACCATCCGTCCGTTCGCGATGACCGAGGACGAGGCTGCCGCCGCGCCCGAGGCTACCCGCACGCTCGACGCCATGGGCCCCAAGGCCAAGGGTATGAAGTTCACCATGGCTGTGTCCCCGCTCGACTGCATGGGTTGCACCAACTGCGTCAAGGTTTGCCCCAAGGGCGCCCTCGAGATGGTTCCCACCGAGCAGGAGATGGACCAGCAGCCCGTTTGGGACTACATGGTCGAGAACGTCTCCGAGAAGAAGGAGCTCATCGCGGCCAACGTCAAGGGCAGCCAGTTTAAGCAGCCCTACCTGGAGTTCTCCGGCTCCTGCGCCGGCTGCGCCGAGACCGCCTATGCACGTCTGGTGACTCAGGTCGCCGGCGACCGCATGTTCATTTCCAACGCCACCGGCTGCTCCTCCATTTGGGGCAACCCCGCTGCCACCGCTCCTTACTGCAAGGACAAGGACGGTCACGGCCCGGCGTGGAACAACTCCCTGTTCGAGGACAATGCCGAGCACGGTCTGGGCATGGCCGTCGGTTACGAGGCCGTCCAGAAGAAGCTGATCGCCGCTACCCAGGACATCATCGCTGCCGATGGTCCGTCCGATGAGCTCAAGGCCGCCGGCCAGGCTTGGATCGACTCCGTCAACGACGCCGAGGCCTCCAAGACCGCTGCCGCTGCCTACGTTGCCGAGCTCGAGAAGTGCGGCTGCGACGCTTCCAAGGCGATCCTCGCCGACAAGGCTTACCTCACCAAGAAGTCCTTCTGGATCTTCGGCGGCGACGGCTGGGCCTACGACATCGGCTTCGGTGGCCTGGACCACGTCCTGGCTTCCGGCCACAACGTCAACGTCTTCGTCTTCGACACCGAGGTTTACTCCAACACCGGTGGTCAGGCCTCCAAGGCCTCGAACCTGGGCCAGGTCGCTCAGTTCGCCGCTGCCGGTAAGGTGACCAAGAAGAAGTCCCTGGCCGAGATTGCCATGAGCTACGGCTACGTCTACGTGGCGCAGGTCGCCATGGGCGCCAACCCGGCTCAGACCCTCAAGGCCATCCACGAGGCCGAGGCCTACGACGGCCCGTCCCTCATCATCGGCTACAGCCCCTGCGAGATGCACTCCATCAAGAAGGGTGGCATGCAGAACTGCCAGGCCGAGATGAAGAAGGCTGTCGAGTGCGGTTACTGGAACCTCTTCCGCTTCAACCCCGAGGCTGCTGCCGGCAAGAAGTTCTCGCTCGATTCCAAGGAGCCCGCGGGCGGTTATCAGGAGTTCCTGATGAACGAGGCCCGTTACGCTTCGCTGACGCGTTCCTTCCCCGAGCGCGCCGAGGAGCTCTTCAAGGAGAATGAGCAGGCCGCTATGGACCGCTATCAGCACCTGCTGAAGCTCAAGACGGTGTACAACGAGGCCTAGGTCTCCCGCCGCAGGATCTGAGGGCTAACCTTCGCGGACGTCCTCGGACATGAAA
>UROR01000155.1 GCA_900549535.1 uncultured Collinsella sp.
GAAGATGCGCAAGGCGATGCGGGTGACTCAGAAGCAGGCCGCCGCGGAGCTCGGCCTGTCCGCGGCCGCGCTCGGTCACCTGGAGCGGGGGACACGGCGGTCGACGAAACTGGAGAGGAGGTATTACGAGCTCCTGTGCGAATTGCAGGGAGCGCTCCCGCAAACCGCCTCTTGACAACTTATAGGAGCGTCGGTTTTAATTTCGCGATTTTTCCCATGGTCAAGTAATACAGGTCCAGCCCCGTAATCCGCCATACTTTTGAAACCATCCCATTTGGGACGGGCCTCTTATGACTACTTTTGTCCGAACGTTCGCTAGACCGGCCATGCCAAGGAGTGTCCCGAAGTGCCGGCATAAAAGGAACGTCCCTATCTGCCGGGCATGGGATACCATGGTGGCAACCTAGCGAAAGGACGATGTATGGCACATGTCGATGACCAGCGCGTGGCGCGCGTGCTCGATGCGCTCGAGGCTCAGCACCCCGGCGCACAGCTGCTCGTAAACGACCCGTGGTCGATTTACTATCTGACCGGCTTTTATGCCGATATGTTCGAGCGTTTTTGCGGCGTGCTGCTCGCGCGCGATTGCGAGCCCGTGATCCTGGTCAACGCGCTGCATCAGCTGCCCGAGTATGATAATGCGCGCGTTGCCTACCACAACGATACCGACGTCGTGACCGACGCCATCGCGAGTGAGATCGACCCAGCCAAGCCGCTTGGCATCGACACCGTCATGCGCTCCGGCTTTTTGATGCCGCTCATGGAGCGCCACGCCGCCAGCGAGTTCTTCCTAGGCGACTTTGCCGTCACCGCCGCGCGCACCCACAAGGATGCCGCCGAGCAGGAGCTTATGCGCGTGTCCTCGGCAGCCAACGACGCCGTGATGGCCGACGCGATCAAGCTCGTCCACGAGGGCGTAACGGAGTGCGAGATCGCCGACCAGATGCTCAGCCTGTATCGCAAGCACGGCTGCGAGGGCTTTAGCTTT
Source organism: uncultured Collinsella sp. (assembly GCA_900549535.1). Classification (GTDB taxonomy): domain Bacteria; phylum Actinomycetota; class Coriobacteriia; order Coriobacteriales; family Coriobacteriaceae; genus Collinsella. The sequence goes on from UROR01000155.1 coordinate 989, forward strand.
CCTCCCATAGTGAGCTTTGGCGCCAACGCCGGCGACCCACATCACGAACCCGACGGCACCGCGCTCAAGCGCGGCGACGTGGTGCTGTTCGACATTGGCGGACGCCGCCGCAACTACTGCTCGGACATGACACGCACATTCTTTTGGGGCGAGCCGGACGAGGAGACGACACGCATCTACGACATCGTGCGCCGCGCCAACGAAGCCGCCGAGGGGCTCATCGCCCCGGGCGTGCGCATGTGCGACCTGGACCGCGCCGCACGCGACGTGATTGAGGGTGCGGGCTACGGCAAATACTTTACGCATCGCCTGGGCCACTCGATTGGTCTGCAGGACCACGAGCCGGGCGACGTCTCGCTGGTCAACGAGCAGGTTGTAGAGCCAGGCATGACGTTCTCCATCGAACCGGGCATCTACCTCCCCGGCCGCACCGGTGTCCGCATCGAGGACCTGGCCCTGGTGACCGAGAACGACGTCGAGATTCTCAACGCCTACCCCCACGATCCGGTCCGCCTAGACTAGCCAATGTGACAAAGGGACAGTCCCTTTGTCACATCCCACCAACACCGCGCCACAAAAACGGCCTATCTACTACGTTTAACCCGTACAGGTCGACCATAACCGGCTTTTCGCAAAATCCGCAAGCCGTGTACCTGCGGTTATAATTTCGCGATGTTCCGTGTGGTCGAGGGTAGTCAGTAAAACGTAGTAGATAGGCTCATTTCGTGGCAAGCGAGTCAACTCGGGGCACAGGGCAGCCAAAAAGCCCCGTCCCAAATTGACTGCTTTTGAGTTGCGGTGATATACGGACTGTTTGAGGCTTCTGGCTTGTAAAACAGTCCGTATTTCACCGCAACTGATGAGGGGATGGGTTAACGGAGCAGCCCCGCTACTTCGCCGGCTAGGGTGATGGTACCGGCTGCTACGAAAGGCTCGCCCGCGGCATCGAAAGCCGCGAGGGCCTCGGATACGCTGGGGTACACGCCCGCGAGCTTGTCGGCGTCCACCAGGGAGGCAAGCTCCTGTGCGGGCAAGGCGCGATCGGAATCGGTCTGGGTTACGACCACGCGGGGGAACGCCGGAACCAGAACGTCAACGATACCCGCCACGTCCTTATCGGCCAGCGCGGCGCACAGCAGCGTGGGGCGATTCTCTACGCACGAATCGATCTCGTCCAGTGCGCTCACAAAGTTCTCGCAGCTCTGAGGGTTATGACAGGCGTCGATCAGCTTGAGCGGATTGGTTCCCAGCACATCAAAGCGACCCGGCGTGGGGCAGCCCATAAGCGACGCATCGAGCTTGTCATGATCGAGCTCGCGACCCAGATACCCCTCGCACAGCATAATCGCGCACGCGGCATTCTGCGGCTGATACGCCGGCTTGACCATGCTAGACGTATAGATCGCACGCGGCGTGGTGCAGCTAAACTCAACCGTGTCGCCCACATGTGCCGGCACCTTGGTCGTGGCATGGCTCACCACGAGCGGCACAATGCCGCACTCGCGACAACGCGCATCCATCACGCGCTGAACACTCGGCTCGTGCGTACCCTCGCCTAGCACAACCAGGCGCCCGGGCTTAATGACCGCAGCCTTCTCCCCCGCAATGGCCTCGAGCGTGTCGCCCAAAATGCGCGTATGGTCGAGCCCGATGCCCGTAATGGCAACAGCGACAGGATCGGTCGCACTTGTGGCGTCCCAACGTCCGCCCATGCCAACCTCAAGCACAGCAACATCCACCGCAGCCTCGGCAAACACCACCAGCGCGGCAGCCGTCAGCAGGTCAAAGGGCGTAATGGAATAAGCGCGCTCCCCCGCCGCCACACGGCGAGCATTCACGCGACACCCCGCTTCAACAGCGGCAGAGACGCCACGAGCAAAAGCCTCGTCGCTCACAACGCGCCCATCAACCTCCATGCGCTCAGGATAGCGCACAAGCTGCGGCGACGTATACAGGGCGGCTTTAAGCCCCTCGCCGCGAAGGATAGAAGCCGAAAAGCGCGTGGTAGAAGTCTTGCCATTGGTGCCGGCAACCTGAATGCAATCGAAATACTCATCCGGCCGCCCCAACTCATCAAGCATATCGACAACCGTCTCGAGCAACGGCCCAGCATCCCCAGAAATCCGCCCCGTATCAGCAGCAAGCCCAACAGCCTCACCAAACGAAAGCAACTCAAACGAGAACGGCACACAATACAAGCCAGAACGCTTACGCATAACCCAAAGTCCCATCAACATAAAAAGAGGCCCGTAAAAAACAACGAGCCCCTCCCATTCAAAATATCAGCCAAACACCGCTTTGCAGCAAGATCAAGGCCACAACCCAGTGGCCCTAACCCACCAGTTGCAAACAACTACGTAACCGCACTAGGAGCGGCCCGATGCTTTGCTCGCCGCAAGTTCCGCACGCAAAGGACAGCACTTAATGTGCTGTCCGTCTTGCGCAGGACTGTCGGCAGCGAAGAGCAAAGCATCGGGACGCGCCCCCCAATTACGCCTACGAGAAGTCAGCAACCTGAGCAGTCAGCGCCGCCAGGATCTCCTTGAGCTCAGCTGCACGGTCCCTCTTCTTCTGCACCACCGCGGGCGCGGCCTTGGCCACAAAGCCCTCGTTGGCGAGCGTCTTCTCGCAGCCGGCGAGCTCCTTCTGGGCCGCGGCGATCTCCTTCTCCAGGCGTGCCTTCTCGGCCGAAAGGTCGACCTTGCCCTCGAGCACCACAAAGGCCTCGACGCCGCTGTCGACCACGGCAATGCTCGCAGCCGGCTTCTCGACGTCGGTACCCATGACCAGCGAGGCGGTGTTGGCCAGCGGCTCAATCGTGGAGCGCAGGCTCTCGAGCTTCTCGATGTCCTCGGCACCGGCGCGCACGACCACGTCGAGCTCGGCCTTGGGGCTCAAGCGATAACGCGAACGCGTGGCGCGGGCGGCGGAAACGACGGCGCGGCACAGCTCAAACGCGCGCTCGGCGTCCTCGTCAACATACTTGGCGTAGTCGGCGGGCTCGGGCCACTTGGCGATCATGAGCGCCTCGGCGCGGTTCACGTTGCCCTCGGCGTCCAGATCGAGCACGCTCGCCGGCATGTTGTCCCAGATCTCCTCGGTAACGAACGGCATGAGCGGGTGCATCAGGCGAAT
>UROR01000156.1 GCA_900549535.1 uncultured Collinsella sp.
GTCGAAAGGCTCGACGGCTACGTGCGCCTGCTCATCGAGGCCTCGCGCGGGTCCGGCGGGGCGGAGAGGACCCCCATGCGGCCGGCCGAGCTCTGCGAACAGGTCCTCGCCGAGGCCGCCCAGATCACCCGGGCGCGAGGCGTGACGCTCGACGCGACCACGGGCCCTGCTGTCGCGGGCGCGCCCGAGGCCCCGCTCGACCGAACCGCCCTGGCGCGAGCCGCCGCGAACCTCGTGGCCAACGCCGCCGAGCACGCGCGCTCGCGCGTGGCGGTCTCCTGCGACGTCGAGGGCGGCCACCTCGTCATCGAGGTGGCCGACGACGGACCGGGCTTCTCTCCCGCCGCCCTCGAACGCGGCTGCGAGCGCCTCTTCACAGACGACTCCTCCCGCTCCTCGCGCGACGGAGGCCGCCACTACGGGCTCGGCCTCCACGCCGCCTCCGAGGCCGCGAGCGCCCACGGGGGCTCCGTCTCGCTCGCCAACAGCCCCTCGGGCGGCGCGGTGGCCACCATCGCGGTCCCCCTGTGCGGGGCCTGACGACTCAGGCCCTCACAGCGGCGTGGCTCGCAACCAAACGCTTCCATCTTGAAACACGGGGAGTAAATCGCGAAATCGCAGGTGAAAGAGAGTAAAAAGGCAAAGAAAAAACCTCCGTTCCAACATGGGAACGGAGGCTCGATAATCGAGTTTACTCACCAATGTCGCTGGTGGTTTTGCCGTAACTCTCGTACGAAACGAAACTCAGGAGCACAGTGCGGCACTCAAAAGTGCAGGTCAGAACCCTGTCAGCCTACTCCCACTCGATGGCTTCGGTTCTGCCGTCCCGTCATTCCAGTTGCATCCAGTTTTCGGTGCCGTCTCGAATCGAGTGCCGCCAGGTAACGCCATGTCGTGCTTCGTCGGCCTCGGGGACAAAAGCCGGGACAACTTCAAAAACTTTTTTCAAACTCAGTGGGTTGAGTTTTTGTTTTTGTCCCAAAGGGCGCGGCGGGCCGCCTTTGGAGGCTCGATAGCGCCGAAAACGTCCGATTTGAAACTCAATCTCCCTTTAGCCTGCAAGCCGCCAGCTGCAATCGTAAGTGAATTAACGCGGGCGGCTTCCAACGCGATTCCAAAGCCGCAGGTCAGGCGACTGCGCTGCTGGCAGGGAAAGGGAGTCGTATCAGGCGGCTTGCCCATGAGTCGACGATGAGGCCTCCACCGAATGTCGAGAACATGCTGGTAAAATAGGCAATACTTTTTATGACAGGAGACCGAGCATGGCCGAACCCCACGATAGGAAGCCGATCCTCACGATCGAGCAGCAGATAGAGCACCTCAAGCAGAAGGGCGTAGCCTTCGAGCTGTGTTCCGAGGAAGAGGCCGCGGACTACCTGCGCGACAAGTGCAACTTCTTCAAGCTCGCATCCTACCGCAAACTCTTCTCGAAATACGAGGGAGGCCCGCGCGACGGCCGCTACGTAGACCTCGACTTCGGCCAGCTGCGCCTGCTCGCGGCGCTCGACCAGGAGCTACGCCACGCCCTGCTCGGCATGACGCTCGACATCGAGCACTTCCAGAAGGTGACACTGCTTCGCGAGATGGAGGACCGCGGAGAGGACGGCTACGCCATCGTGGCCGACTACATGGCATCGCTTACCACTGCAAACAGGGAGTACCGCCTGCGCGAGCTCAAGATGAGCGGCCGCAGCCCCTACAGCTCGAGCCTCTACGCGAAGTACTCCGGCGACATGCCTGCCTGGGCCTTCCTCGAGCTCACCTCGTTCGGCACCCTCATCGACTTCGTGCGCTTCTGCGCCAGGCGATGGGGCGACAGGCGCCTCGAGGCCTCCCACTACGACCTCAAGCGCGTGAAGTCCGTCCGCAACTGCGCCGCGCACGGCTCGTGCCTGATCAACTGCTTCGCCGAGAGGGGCGCCGCCCGGGGCTCGGCGTCCAGCGGCGTCTCCCGAAGGGTCGCCGCCGTGGGAATTCCCAAGGCGACCAGGAGGAAGTGGATGGGGAATACGGCCATGCAGGAGGTCGCGACCGTGCTCGTGGCGCACTCCGGCTTGGTACCCGAGGGCTCCTCGCGCTCGCGCGCCGCATCCGAGCTCGCCGAGATGTTCGCCAGGGCCGACGGCGAAACCGAGGCGCTGCCCGACAAGGGGCCCGACGCCGCAGCTCGCTCCGCGCTCGAGTTCCTTCGCAGGTTGACAGAATCGCTCGGGTTGGTAGAATAGCCTGCAGATAGCAAAACCTTCACGGTTTTAGGGGCGGACTTGCGCAAGCGACTCTGCCCTATTTTTATGGCCCTTCGCCGTTTCTAGTGGGTAATCCAATCACCCCTCAGCTGTCAAACCACCTCTCGCCGCCTCCCCTCAGCCTGTAGAATCGTCGTCATCGGAACGCGGTGTAGAGAGGTGCGGCATGGGATCCCAAGACGAGATGATGGCGGCGCTGATAGGCAGGTCGCTGGGGCTGGGCCCCGAGTGGACCGTGGTGCGCGTCGAGATAGAGGAACCGGTCGGGAAACCGGCGGAGCTGCACGTCTACGTCGAGCGCACGCCCGGGCACGCCCTTCCCTGCCCGAGGTGCGGTTGCGACCACGGCGTCTACGACACGCGCGAGCGCACGTGGCGCCACCTGGACATCTGGCAGTACAAGACCTTCATCCACTGCCGGCTGCCCCGCCTGGACTGCCCGGGCGAGCCCGTCACGGCCGAGGTCCCGTGGGCATCGCCGCAGTCAAAGCACTTCACCGCCCTGTTCGAGGCCCAGGTGCTGCTGATGGCGATGTCGTCCATGCCAGTCAGGGGCATAGCGAGGCTCGTGCGCGAGAACGACACGAGGGTGTGGGCGATGCTCAACAGGATCGTCGGCGAGGCGCACTCGCGCGCCGACTTCTCCGGCGTGACGCAGGTCGGGGTCGACGAGACGGCCCGCAGGCGCGGCCACAGCTACATCTCGACCTTCGTGGACCTCGACGGCGGGCGCGCCGTGTTCTGCGAGCTGGGGCGCGACGCCTCGACGGTGGCCTCGTTCGCCGCGGAGCTCGAGGCGCACGGGGGAGACCCGGCGGCCGTCGAGGTCGTGACGTGCGACCTGTCCCCGGCGTTTGCCAAGGGCGTCGCCGTGCACCTGCCCAACGCCAAGCGCGTGGCCGACAGGTTCCACGTCGTCCAGATCGCGTCCAGGCAGGTCGACAAGGTGAGGGTGGCCGAGTCCAGGGAGTCCAAGGAGAAGCGCGCGCTGCTCGCCAAGAGCAAGCACATATGGCTCAAGAACGAGGGCAACCTCACCGAGCGCCAGGCCGCCAGGAAGCGCGAGCTGTCGCGCGAGCGCCTCAAGACCGCGAGGGCGTGCCAGATGCGCGAGGCGCTGCAGGCGGTCTATGAGTGTGAGACGCGCGGGGAGGCGGAGGCCGAGCTGGACGCGCTGTGCAGCTGGATCATGCACTCCAACGTGCCCCAGATGAAAGAGGTCGCCAAGACGCTGCGCAGGAACCGCGACGAGGTCCTGAACCACTTCGACCACAGGCTCACCAACGCCGTGCTCGAGGGGATGAACTCGGTGATCCAGTCAGCCAAGAGGCTGGCGCGCGGCTTCAGGAACCCGGAGTACTTCAAGACCGTGATATACCTGAAGCTCGGGAAGCTGACCTTCCCGCAGCTGGAGGTCTGTGCTACCCACTAGAAACGGCGAAGGGCCACAAATAAAGAGGTAATGATGAGAGATTTATATGATATTGCCACAGATACAATCAATCCCATTAAATTAAAGAAAAATGGGAAGGCGGGCCATGTGGCTTGTGCTTTGGAAACGGTAAGCGGTGCTGTTTATACAGGCATATGTATTGATGTGCCCTGTTCTATTGGTATGTGTGCAGAACAGGCAGCTATTGCTGAGATGTTGAAGAACGGGGAAACGAAAATCAAAAAAATTGTAGCTGTCTATGAAGATGGCAGCATCCTGCCGCCTTGTGGGAGATGCAGAGAATTGATTTCACAGTTAGACATAGAAAACGAAAATGCGATTATTGCCATT
>UROR01000157.1 GCA_900549535.1 uncultured Collinsella sp.
GAGGTTCATGGACCGCACAATCTGTGAGGGATCGTTGGGCTAGATGATCTCGGATGCCGTCGCAGCCATCGCCGAGAATTTGCGGCGAACCTCGACCGTCCAAGGCGTCTCGCGTGTCGACTCGCTTGAGATTCCCGAGGAGGTTCTGCGCGAGGCAATCGCCAACGCCGTAATCCATCGAGAATACGGGGATCGGTTCTGTGGACAATCGATTGCCGTCGACGTCTTTGACGATCGTGTCGAGGTGACGAATCCTGGCGGCCTTTACGGGGGAAAGACTCGCGAGAACTTGTTTGACGGCAGCTCCCGATGCCGTAACGCGACGCTTGTGAAGCTCATGTCGATTGTCCCGCTGCCGGATGGCGCAGGTTCGCCGGCTGAGGGCAATGGCTCGGGCATCCCGATGATGATCGATGCCATGCGCGCGCATGGTCTGGCCGAGCCCCTGTTCAGCCCGGGATTCGATCGGTTCAAGGTCGTACTTTACCGTTCAAAGATCGAGCCGGTCGATCATGGCGGGGGCTTAATTGTGACGGCACTCAAACACTACGGCGAGCTGGGGACGCGTGAGCTGGCAGAACGTACGGGGCTTACAATTTCCCAGGTTAGGTCGCGCGTCAACGCGCTCATTGCTCAAGGCGAGCTCGAGCCCACGGCGCCGGCGACGAGCCGCAACCGCAAGTATCGACTGTCGGAGCGCGTGGGATAGATGCGTTAGTGGACGAGGCGACCCAATAATCGACCCTCGATTGGCGTCCATTAAGGTAAAGCGGTTGTTGCCCAGTCGACGGTGATGCTAAAGACTCGGCTTACGCCGGCATGGCCCCGAACCCGTCTATCAGGAACAGCCTGAGAACCAGCTTGATGACATTTCCCGGTTTGACTTCTGCCGCGTCAAAGACGTGGCGCTCGGCGAGCTCGCTGCAGTATGCATAGACGTCGCGGATAAGGTCCGCGCCCGAGAGCGTAAACATGTAGCCTGCGTCCGAAAGCGCATTGGGCGCGGCAGGCAACTTGGCCATGTGACAGAACGTTTGCAGGTCGGGCGCCATAACGTTCTGGTAGTCGAGGTGGCCGTTGGCATCCTGCGCGGCAAGCTCCAATTGGCGCACAAAATCCAGCGCCGCCGCTAACACAAAGCTCGGCGTAGGCGCATTGACGTCCTGAGTGGTCGCCACAAGCCTGCCCGCCGCCTGCGTGACAAGCCAAGCGACCTCGCGCTGGCAACGCACGGCCTTGCGCGTAACCGGCTTGATGGACGAAGAAGAAACGCTTCCCTTGGGCGGATTCGAAACAGCCACAAGAACCTCCCATGAACGACCCGGCCCAACAAGCCCGGATGAAACACGTGCTACATCAGTATACAGGGAAGTGGGGTAGCGGGGTACAAGCACGCCAGCGGCAAACCGAGAGCATCAACGATGTGCCGATCGCGGAATGAGATCTCGTAATAATTGACTCTCGGCCATATTATTGAGGGGCATGACTCGCGTTCGTATGGTTGTAGGTGCTGGCGATGAACGACATTGACCTTGCTGTTCCGTTGATGGATGGACCAAGCTATGACCGCGCCTGCAGTCTCGTGCCTTCCGAATACGTTGAGGCATGGGAGTGGTTTCTGGGTGAGGAACAGCGCGGCGGCGTTTGGACCAGCCTTCCGCACCACACCAAGGAAGATAGCCCTCAGTATCAGTACCGTTTGAGAATTGGCTCGGACTTCTTTCCCGTAACGCGGGATTCAGGGATCTTCTGGCCGGGCCAGGATCGGGTGAAGCAAGATCCCAATAAGATCTTTGCGCTTTCGGTCCATAACTCTAAAAAGAGCTTCTACACCGATGTGCCTCCGCTCTATTTGGATGACGGTACGTGGGTCATTAAGTATTCGGTCCAAGCGCCAGGCGCCGTTGGTTCTCGAGACCAGAATTACAACCGTAAAATGCTCAACTGCATGGAATGTGGCGTCCCAGTCGGAGTCATATTTGCAACCGAGGTGGGCTATAAGGTGCTCGGCCTTGCGTTCGTTGAGCGGTTCGAGCCCGAAAACGGATGGTTTGTTCTGCACGGTCCTGTTCATAAAGGCGGGCCGGACCCTCGTTTTGCGCCCGACATGAGTTATCTGAAGCGCATGCCCGTCGATATTGAGTTTGCCGGACAGGGTGCGACCGACGACGAAAAGGTCCGCTATGCGTTAAGGCGCGAGCGATTGGGGCAACAATGGTTCCGCAAGCAGCTCGTTGCCGCCTATGACGGCCGTTGCGCGGTGTCGGACTGCGGCGTCAGCGAAGCTCTGGAGGCTGCGCATATCGAGAATTACTCGGGACCCAAATCGCAGGTTGCCAGCAACGGCATTCTGCTTCGGCGCGACCTTCATTCCCTATTTGATGCTCACCTGATTTCGTTTGAGCCTGTTTGCGGCGAATATCGGCTGTGCGGATCGTACCTGCTGGATAAGACTGATTACGCTTCCTTTGCGGGTGCGACGCTAAGGCAGCCGAATGAGCGTCAGTGGCGACCCAATACGGTGTTTCTTGAGGCCCATCGCATTGAGTTCGATCGCTCGGAAAAGAAGCGTGAAAAGGCGGGGCTTCTGCCGTATTAGCGTATTTGGCTTTGGCGTTCTTTGACGATCGTGTTGTTTGATCGGATCGCGTGGCGATGCAATCTCGCGCACGCCCGCCGGTGCATGCTCTTCCTGATTTGTATAGCGAGAGGGGAGCGTGTATGAGCTGGCGAGGCGATATTGCGATGGGGAAGTACGGAAAACTGCCGTGTGCCCTTATAGACAACAATATGTTTCCGAGCGTAGAGGTTGATTGCGGGTCGTTTGTCGTCACCTGCCCTTGCTGCGGCTCGCAAATACCGTGTCTCGACATTCGGTTCATCGATGCGCGCGACAGACTCAGCGACGAAGTGAGAAAACGGACAGGCGTTCATATGCCGGTGTATCCGGAGAAATGCCCTGTTTGTGGCCTCGATATCGTGTACGACGCCGGCGACGAGGGATAGGTGATGCGGAGGAGTTGGCTGTGAGTGTCTTTTGCCTCTACAAATAAATCCCCTCACCGAGTTGCTTGTGGAACTCGGCGTGATGGTCGCGTGCCCAGGTAAAGAGCGCCTGGTCAAAATTGGTACGCGTGGCCGGGACGCCAAAGACGCCGGCAACTTCGACGCGTATAAACTCCAGTGCCGGCAGCTTGTTGATGGCAGTGAGGGCAAACGGGGACGAGGGCTCCTCGAACAGATAGCGGCTGCCTTGCAGCGCGTCGCAACTGGTGCACGTGTTGCCGAGCGACGGGGCTTTGGAGGCTCGCGCGCCTACGGGCTTGTAGCCGCAGCGCTTATGAAGGTAGTCGCGGATCTCGCCCGGCACGCAGCCAAGAGCGGGCACGATGGCGAGTGCGTTGGCGTTGGCCGTGTCGATGGCAATGTACCTGGCTTCGTTGGGCGCGTGCGCGATGGCGATGCTCTCGTCGTTATCGGTTCGATAGGGAATGCCGAAGGCCGCGACCGAGGTCTCTTTGTGACACTTCCAGCACTCGCGCTTGCCCAGTACTAGATATATATACGGTGCTGAGGGGTCGGATCGGTCAACACCGGGCAGCCACTCGGCAAAGGGCTCGGGGTTGACGCCGCTGGGCACATACCAGATCTTCTTGGTCCGGTCCCATTTGGCGCCCAGCGCCTTGGCTTCTTCTTTGTGCGAAAAGGGGACATCGAGCTCGGTGCGCATAGCGGCTCCTTGGTGCTGCAGGTGCAAGTGGCTCAAGGATACCGCAGGGCGCAGACATCGCGGCGTTTTGCTGAGAAGTTGCGGCTCGGATGGGTTCGAGACGCGTTGGTCTCGGCCTCGGTGGCTATTGGGGCGGTTTTGTGCATGGGCAGGGTGGTTGCTTGGGCGGTTGGAGCTCCAGCTGATTTGGCGACATAAAACAAAACAGCCCAGAGGACATAGCCTCTGAGCTGCGAACATTTGGTGGGCGTTAGAAGATTTGAACTTCTGACC
>UROR01000158.1 GCA_900549535.1 uncultured Collinsella sp.
ATCTGAGTTAGGATTTCCGAAGGTCTCGGCATAGAGAGCCTTGGTGTTGTCCTGGATGGCTGCCTCTACCTGCTCGACATTGGCTGCATTTTTCGATTGATGACGGGCATTCCTTGTCCGGGATGCGGCATGACGAGGGCGTGGCTGGCGGCGCTGCGCCTCGATTATGCGGCTGCCTTTGCCTACCATCCGCTGTTTTGGGTGGTGCCGATTGCGTTTGTGCTCGCGTTCGTGCGCGAGGAGGTGGCATCGAGCAAGCTAAAGCGTGGTATCGACATTGCGGTCACCGTGTTGTGCGTGCTGGTCGTCGTCGTATGGATCGTGCGCCTCGTCAATCCGGCAGATGCCGGTCTGCTCTTTGGCGGCTATGCGCCCGCCGGAGTTCCCGACGATATCATCCACCTCGAACCCCCACGCTGGCTCACCATCCTTCGCTCTTACCTGGCATGACGGAGGACGCGCTAGAAAAACGGTCGACACATAAGCGGGGGCGAACGTTGAGATAACGTCCGCCCCCGCTTTGCTTTAGCCAGGCTGTTATGGATGGGCGTGACGGCTACTCGTCGCGCTTTTCCTCGTGGCGAGCGGCAGCCCGCGCATCGTGGATGCCCTTGATTGCAGCATGGCGGGCGGTGCGAGCATCGTGCATGGCGTCGCGCGCCTCAGCGGCCGTGGCCTTGGCAGAGCGCAGCTTGGCGGCCAAGTCGGGGTTGGTCTCGGCAACCGCGGCGATCGTGGGGCCGTCGAGCTCCTCTTGCGTGGGCTCGGCCAAAAAGTCGATAGCATACTGGGCGGCCACCATGGAGCCCTTTGCCAGCACGGTCTCGTCAATCTTGTAGAAGCAAGAATGTTGGGCGTACGTGGCGCCAATCTGGGGGTTGCGCGTGCCAACAAAGGCGAGCACGCCCGGCACGCGGCGCAGGTACTCCGAGAAGTCCTCGCCCGAAAGCGTGCCGCGATAATGGCCTTCGCCCGCGGGGCCCAAGCACTTGACCACGGCCTGACGACAACGCTCGCTCGAGGCGACGTCGTTTTCGACCTTGTAGTTGGCGATGGTGTAGTCGGTAAGTTCGGCCTCTGCGCCCAGGGCTGCCGCGGTGTGCTCCACGATGCGGCGCATAAGCTCGGGCATTTCCTCGTGCGTCTTGTCGCCATAGGTGCGCACCGTGCCGGCGAGGTAGGCCGTGCCGGCGATAACGTTGCGCGCGGTGCCGCCGTGCAGCTCGCCGACGGTGATGACAGCCGGCTCGTAGGGGCTGATCTCGCGCGAGACGATGGTCTGCAGGGCGTTGACGATCTCGGCAGCCACCATAACGGCGTCGTGGCCGCGCTGGGGCATGGCGCCATGGCACGAGGTGCCGCGGACATCGATGCGGAACCAGTCGGTGTTTGCCATGCGCGGGCCGGGCTCACAGCTCACGGTGCCGGCGTCGACCTCACTCCAGATGTGCGCGGCGTAGGCGCCATCGACGCCGTCGAGCACGCCCGTGCCGATCATGAGCTTGGCGCCCTGGCCGTTTTCCTCGCTGGGCTGGAAGACGATGCGGACCTCGCCGTGGATGTCGTCGGTCATATGGCGCAGGATCTGCAGCGTGCCGAGCATCATGGCGATGTGGCAGTCGTGGCCGCAGGCGTGCATGCAGCCCTCGTTGACGCTGGCAAACTCCTCGCCGGTCTGCTCGGTAACGGGCAGGGCGTCGATGTCGGCGCGCAGTAGGATACGGCGGCGCGGCGTGCCGTCCTCGCGATAGGCGTCGGGCGCGGTGCCGCGAAGGGTCGCCACCAGGCCCGTCTTGAGGGGACGCTCGTAGGGGATATTCATGGCGTCGAGCTGGTTGGCGATGTCGGAGGTCGTGCGCTCCTCGGCAAGGCTCAACTCCGGGTGCTTATGGAAGTGGCGGCGCTGCTTGATGATGTAGGGCTCAAACTCGGTGGCGATATCTCGGATGGCCGCGGTGACATCGTCTGCCGCGCGAGCCTCGGTCGCCGCCATAATCTGCTGTGCCTTGGTCTTCGTCATGGTCGATTTGCTCCTTGCTGGGTTGATCGCAAAATCGTACAGGCTCTCTCCAGTATGCCACCTGCCGCTAGGGCTGGTAAAGTTGCCGTTTGCCGCTTGGGGTTTTGTTACAAGGGCGGGGGAGTACACTCGGGGGTGTTGAATTTCCTGCCAGAGATGGGGATGCCCATGCAACATATCGATCGGATTATCCGCTCCAAGAACGTCTTTACCGCGCAAGACGGCACCGATACCGCCCGCGAGCTGGCGATTGCCATTGCAAGCGACCGTATCGTCGCAGTCGGTGCGCCCGATGACGTGATCGCCGCCGCTCCTGCCGCCACGCCGGTTATCGACTACGGCGAGCAGTTTGTCTGCCCCGGTTTCCATGACGCTCATCTGCACTTCTTCCATACCTCGGTCGGTTCCTCGCCGTACATGCTCATGGATATGGGCACGTCCGAGGCTGCGCTGGTGCAGCACGCGCTCGAGTTTTCCCGGGACCTGCCCGACGACGCTTGGGTTGTGACGCAGGGCTGGCGCGATTACCGTTGGGACCCGCCCGAGCATCCTACCAAGGCGTCGCTCGATGCGGCATTCCCCGATCGTCCCTGCGTTATGTATTCGGGCGACGGGCACACGCTTTGGCTCAACAGCCGCGCACTCGAGGCGCTCGGCGTCACACGCGACAGCGAGCCGCCAGCGGGCGGCAGTTACGACAAGGATGCAAACGGCGAACTCACGGGCATTGCTCACGAGGCGGCTGCCATGCAGCTGCTACCGCGCTGCCTTGAGTGGCTGGGGGAGGATCGCATCGCAAGCGCTTACGCCGATCAAATGAGGCGTATGGCCGAGCAGGGCATCACCTCGATATGCGATATGTCGCTCATGCCCATGCCGGGCTGCGATTTTATCCGCGACGACGTCTACGACAAACTGCAGGCAGCCGGCAAGTTGGGCATCCGAGCCCATCTGTTCCCCACGCTGTTGGATGACCAGTCGCGCTTGGAAGAGCTGCAGACCCGCTACGCGAACAACGCGCTGCTCTCGGCGCCAGGCTTTAAGCAGTTCTTCGACGGCGTGTCGAGCGAACACACGGCCTATCTCACCGAGCCCTATACCAACCCGCGCTTCCCGGGCGACCAGGGCCGTCTGACGGTTCCGGCCGAGCGTATGCGCAAACTGGTCCTCGCTGCCGCGGAGCGCGGTCACACCGTGCGCATCCACGTCATTGGCGACGGTGCCATCCATGCCGCGCTCGATATCTTTGAGGAGGCCGCCGAACTGTATGGCCTGCCCCAGCACAGTCATAACACGCTCGAGCATCTGGAGAACCTCTTGCCCGAGGACATCGATCGTCTACGCAAGCTTAACGTCGTTGCCTCGAGCCAGCCCTGTCACATTACACTCGACCCGGGCGGCCCCGAGCGCGATCTGGGCCTGGAGCGCAGCCGCATCATGTGGCCGTTTGCGACCTATAAGCAGCGCGGCATTCGCCAAGCCTTCGGCACCGACAGCCCTATCACAGCTGTTACCAGCATGAACGTGCTCTACACGGCTATCACGCGCCAGGACCCCAAAAGCCACTGGCCCGAGGGCGGCTGGCTGCCGAGCGAGCGCATCGATGCAGCAACAGCCCTGCGCAACTACACCCTGGGCAGCGCGTACGCAGCGGGCGACGAGCAAAACCTCGGCAGCCTGGAACCCGGCAAATACGCCGACCTGGTAGTCCTGGATCAAAACCCACTCACCATCGACCCCCAAGAACTGCAAGCCACCAAGGTTCAGGCCACCTACCTGGCAGGTAACTTGATTTACGAGCGCTAACCCCACATCCACACCTCAGATGCGGTGAAATAGTCCCTAAAAGGGGGTGCGGACGATTTCTTGGACCGCGCCTAGGCGTATCCAAGCTTCCTGCGGTACTCCATCGGGCTCAGCCACCC
>UROR01000159.1 GCA_900549535.1 uncultured Collinsella sp.
GATCAACACTGTCGTAATGGAGAAGCTTGGCGTGATCGTCCCGGTGGCTCCAAACTCGCTCATGATGCCCGAGCTTGCGGCAAAGAACGTGAGTCCCCATGCCAGCAGATAGCCAATCAGGACACCCAACAGTCCGCCGGTGACGCACAGCGCCGAGGACTCGGCCAAGAACTGCGCGGTGATATCGCGACGACTGGCGCCCAGAGCGCGGCGGATGCCGATCTCGCGAATGCGCTCAGTCACGTTGGTGAGCATCATATTCATAATGCCGATACCGCCGACAAGCAGCGAGATGCTGGCGACAGCACCCATGATGAGCGAGAACGCGCCCATAAAGGAGTTGAGCGCATCGATGGCGCTTTTCATGGAGGTCGCCGATACACTGTCGTACTCATCATCCTCCGCGATGCCCTTCATCGTGCACACCTTGGACTCGATGGTCTTACAAAGCTCGTCCATGTCTGTGCCCTCGGCGGCAAGTGCCGTCACGCTGGGGAATGAAGGATTCTCGTCGCCAAACAGCCCGGAGATGGTTTCGCGTGGCATATACAGCGTGAGCGAGCCCATGGAGTCGCTGCCGCCATCAATCACGCCTACAATCTGCACCTCGCCGTTGGACACCTTGATGGTTTTCCCCAGCGCATCCTGTTCGTTGCCGTACAGCTGATCGGCGCCGCCGCGGCTGATGAGCGCCACGCGCGAGCCTGATTGGGACTCGGCCTGGGAATAGGTGCGCCCCGCAACGAGCTTGCTGGCACCCACGGCGTCGAGCATGTCGCTATCGACACCCTGTGCCATGACGGTATAGCTTTTATCGCCGGTCTTGTACTCGGTATACGCGCTGTCGACAATGCCGATCTGCTCTATCTGCGGCACCAGTTTTTGAAGCTTCTCGATGTCCGACTCGGTGAGTTCTTGCGACGAATAGATTTGCACCATGCGTGCCGCATTGAGGCCCAGGCTGTTGACCAGGCTGTTTTGGATGCCGCCGATGAGCGAAGTCATGGCGATAACCGAGGCGATGCCGATGACAATGCCCAGGATGGTGAGCAGGCTGCGCCCCTTGTTGGCCTCGAGCGAGTGAAGGGCTTCCTGGATGAGATCGCGGGCGCTCATTCCATCTCTCCTTTCGGCGGGTTGGCCGAGGCGGAAATCCTGGGCAGGCTATCCACGGCGCTGCGCAGGGTCCGCGGTGCATGTGGAATATACGCGCCGTCGTGAATGCGACCGTCGCGGATGGTCACGGCACGGTCGGCCTCGGCGGCGATGCCGGGGTCGTGTGTGATAAGCACGATGGTTTTGCCGCGCTTCTGGAGCTTATGGAAGGTCTCCATCACAAGCGCTCCGGTAGCGGAGTCCAGGTTTCCCGTCGGCTCATCGGCCAGGATGATGGGCGGATCGTTGACGAGGGCGCGTGCGCTAGCGACACGTTGCATCTGGCCGCCCGAGAGCTCGGATATGCGGTGGTCCCAGTGGTCGACGGGCAGCGTGACAGCCTGCAGCGCGTGCACGGCGCGCATTTCGCGCTGGCTACGGGGCACATTGGTGTAGGCCAGCGGCAGCATCACGTTTTCGATAACCGATAGGCGCGGCAGCAGGTTGAAGCTCTGAAAGACAAAGCCAATGCTCAGAGCGCGAACTTCGGTGAGCTCGTCATCGTCGAGCTCGGCCACGTTGAGCCCTTGCAGGTAGTAGTCGCCCGCCGTCGGCTTATCCAGGCAGCCTAGGATGTTCATGAGCGTTGATTTGCCCGAGCCCGAGGGGCCAGTGATAGCGACGAATTCGCCGGGATTTACCGCCAGACTCACGTTGTGGAGGATATGGGCGCAACCGGCCTCGCTCTCAAAGATGCGGTGCACGTTGCGGATGTCGATGACGGGGCGCATTACAGACCCTCGTCGGCAGACGTGCTGCCGGAGTCGCCGCCGTCTGCCGTCATGCCCGCGCCGGTGTCCATGACGAGGGTGTCGCCGTCGCGCAGCTTGGTTGTGGGCACGCCTGCATTGATTTCGTTGCCCTGGTCGTCACGCTTGACCTGCGTTTTGCCCACCACGGCCTCGTTGTCGTTTTGCGTCACGACGGTCACCTTCACCCGGCGGGTTTCTTTGCCCTCGGCGTCGGGCGCTACGTTGACGTAATAGTTCTCGCCATCTTCGGTCATAAGTGCCATCGTCGGTACCATGACCACGTCGTCAAGCTGCTCGGTTACCACCGAGACCTCGGCGGTCATGCCGGACTTCAGGCGGCTGTCTGGCGCTTCGATCAAAATGTCGACATTGAACGTTACGCTGCCGCCACTATAGTTGGAATCGGAGTTTGCCACCGAGGCGATGGCCGTAACCGTGCCCTGGCTCACAATGTCGGGAAACGCGGGGTACGTCACGTTGGCGCTCTGGCCTACAGCGATCTTGTCGATATCTTTTTCGCCCACCTGCACGGTCACCTTCATCTTGGACAGATCGGCAATCTGCATACATTGCTTGCCGCCGCTCGTGTCGCTTTCGCCCATGATCATGCCGCCCGTTACCGTGGCGCCTACCTTGGCGTTGAGCTCTACGATACTGCCCGAGCTCGGCGCCGTAACGGTGCGCCCGGCGGCTTTGGCATTTGCCTGATCGAGGTTTGCCTGGGCCGAGGCAAGACTGCGTTGAGCTGCCGATACGGCGCTTGTATCGGTGGATGTGTTTGCGGCGGCACCTGCGGCGGTGGCAGCAGAAGCGCCATCGGTGTCCGTCGTTGGCGCGGCCTGTGCGGCGGCCGCAGCCTTCTGCGCGCTGGCGAGGTCTTCCTGCGCGGCTGCAACTGCGCGCTGCGCCTCGGCGACATTGCGGTCGAGTTCGTCGTTTTTGATGGTCATGAGCACGTCGCCCTCGTTAACGGACTGGCCCGTCTGCACGTTGATCTGCTCGACCGTACCGTCAACGGAAGGGGAGACGACCGAGGCCGAAATGGGCTTGAGCTGGCCCTTTGCCTCCACGGTCGTGGTAAACGTGCCTTCGGTCACTATGTCGGTCACCGGGTTGGTGGCACCTTGCGGCTGCGCATTGATGATCAACGTCGCAACGATGGCGATGAGCGCGATGCCGCCGACAACGCCGCCGACAATACCGCGTCGGATCAGCTTTTTGCGCCGGCGCTCGGCTCGCTTTGCCTTGAGCTTGGCATAGGCCTCTTCGTCGGAAATCTCGGCTGTATTGTTCAGGCGGTCGTTTTGTGTATCGGCCTGCACGCTTGTTATCAGAGGGAGCATTTCGGTCGCACCCTCGGGCATGTGCTCGGAATCATCGGGGCCCGGGGTGATTGTGGGGACATTCGACATAGCGTCTCCTTTATAGAAAGTACCTCGATAAGTATATGCGCCCACCGGTTGGGGCGGGCGCATAGGACGGTTTCTTTCGGAACTGTTAGATTGTCTGCGGCAGTTCCACATTGTTTGATGGCGCGCGTCGCGTTAAGAGTGAACAACCACGCACAGGCCGACTTTGATACAGTCGTGAAGTGCCTTTGCATCGGCCAGGCGCAGGTTGATGCAACCGTGGCTGCCGCACCACTTGTACGACTCGGCGTTGTCGAAGCTCTTGTCGTTTTGCCAGGTGGCGTCATGGAAGCCGATCATGTTGCCCTCGAACGGCATCCAGTAGCTGACCGGGCTCTCGTATTTGGGCTTGCCGGTCTCGGGGTCCTTGGCACCGATGAGTTTGCTGGCGCCATCGTTGCTGTTGATCTGCCATACGCCCTCGGGGGTGGCGTCTTCGCCCGGTTTGCCAGAAATAAAGTTGGCCTCCCACACGATGTTGCCGCTCTCGTCGTAGTAGCGCGCATGCTGCTCGGACAGGTCGACGTCGATATAGGCCTTCCAGTCGGGCTCGCCCTTGGCGGTAAATGTGTCGGCCTTCTGGGAGTACTTGATCTCGATTTCGCCGGTCTG
>UROR01000160.1 GCA_900549535.1 uncultured Collinsella sp.
TTGTGGTAGCGGGAGCATTTCCGATGGAGGACTGGATGCGGATTGCACTGATTGCAGTCGGCATAGTTGTCATTGTGATCGGCATTGCGATTGCATGCATTCTTGATCGTGATGCAGGAGCTTATGAGTGCCCGGAGTGTAAGACACGGTTTGTGCCTGAGATGGGCGCTTATGTCATGGGAGCGCACACGCTGACCAGAAGAAAGCTGGTATGCCCGCATTGCGGGGCGCGTTTGGAGCCGAGCCTTAACGTGGCCGCAGGCCTGTCGCTCACGTGTCCGACGTGCGGCCGCGAGTTCTACGCGCCGAGTGCCGAGGATTTGGCTTTCAATAGCGGTGGTGCGTGCCCTATCTGCGGCGGCACCGGTGTCATGCGCGAGGTGGACGAGGCGAGCCTGGTGCCCGACGAGTCAAAGACCATCAACGAGGGCGCAGTGCTTCCCTGGGGTACGCTTATGTGGGATCTGATGAAGCAGGTGGCCGGCGAGATGGGCGTGCGTACCGACGTGCCGTTTAACCAGCTCACGCCTCAAGAGCGCGACATCGTGTTCCACGGCCCGGCGGTTAAGAAGCACATTCTTTACGTTCCCAAAAACGGCGAGGGTGCCACGCCGCTCGACTTCACCTATTACAACGCCGTCTATACCGTCGAGAATGCGCTCGCCAAGGTCAAGGACGATAAGGGCTTAAAACGCGTTGCGCGCTTTTTGCGCGAGGGCCCATGCCGTGATTGCGACGGTACGCGTCTCTCCGAGGCTGCGCGCCAGCCCCAGGTGCGCGGTATCAATCTGTCACAGGCGGCGGCCATGACGCTTGGTGATGCGATTGAGTGGGTGCGCGGGGTGCCCGCATCCTTGCCGCCCGAGATGCGGCCCATGGCAGCGGATATCTGCGATTCGTTTTTGGGCACGGCTCGTCGTCTGGTCGACCTGGGTCTCGATTACCTTTCGCTCGATCGCGCCGGTGCCACGCTCTCCACGGGTGAGCGTCAGCGCGTGCAGCTCGCCCGCGTGGTGCGCAACCGATCGACGGGTGTGCTTTATGTACTGGACGAGCCCTCAATTGGCCTGCATCCTGCCAATGTCGACGGATTGGTGGGTGTGATGCGCGACCTAGTGGGCGACGGCAACACCGTGGTTGTTGTCGACCACGATACGCGCGTGTTGGCGGAGGCTGATTATCTGGTTGAGATGGGCCCCGTTGCCGGAGCAGGCGGCGGCAATGTGATCGCCGCTGGTACGGTTGACGAGGTCGAGCAATCGCAGGACAGCCGCATCGCCCCGTTTTTGCGCTCGGAGCCCAAGCGCTTGCGGCCGCAGGTGGCTGACGACGAAATGTTCGACCAGGGCCACATCCGCATGGCAACTAATGCCATCCATACCGTCAAGCCGCTCGAAGTCGATATTCCGCGCGGCCGTCTTGTCGCGGTGACGGGCGTTTCGGGTTCGGGCAAGACGACGTTGGTGCTCGAGACGCTCATTCCGGCGCTTAGAGCCCAGGCAGCTGGCGAGCGCCTGCCAAGCCATGTGCGCTGGGTCGACGCCGAGGGTATCGCACGCGCCAACCTGATTGACGCCACGCCTATCGGCGCCAACGTGCGCTCGACGGTGGCGACCTATGCCGACATCCATGATGAGCTGCGCCGCGCCTTCGCCCGTACGCCCGAGGCCAAGGCAGCCGGCTACAAGGCGGGTGCCTTTAGCTACAACACTGGCGCCTTGCGCTGCCCTACGTGCGATGGCACGGGCTCGATATCGCTCGACGTGCAGTTTCTGCCCGACGTCGAGATCGTCTGCCCGGCATGTCGTGGTTCGCGTTATGCAGACGCGGCTTCGCATATCCATCGCGAGGGCAAGGACGGGAGTCTGCTTACGTTGCCGCAGCTCATGGACATGAGCGTGGACGAGGCCATCGACGCCACACTGGGGCTCAAGAAAGTTCAGACGCGCTTGCAGACCTTGCACGACCTGGGATTGGGTTATCTCACGCTTGGTGAGCCCACGCCGGCGCTTTCGGGCGGCGAGGCGCAGCGCCTTAAGCTTGCGAGCGAGATGGGCCGCGTGCAGGATGACGCCGTGTTTGTGTTCGACGAGCCCACGATCGGACTACATCCGCTCGATGTTCAGGTGCTGTTGAACGTGTTTGACGGCCTTGTTGCCAAGGGCGCCACGGTTGTCGTGATCGAGCACGACCTCGATCTTATCCGTAACGCCGATTACGTGATCGACATGGGCCCGGGCGGTGGCGACGCGGGCGGGCAAATCGTCTGCGCCGGCACGCCGGGCGACATCGCGGCCTGCTCCAAGAGCATTACCGGCCGCTATCTATAGGCGATGCGACAAAGGGGCACCCCTTTGTCGCATTGACTTCTATTTCACGCATTGAGCTGCGAGATAGTCGCGGAAGAATGGCAATTCAAATGCGACGAGCCCTCGTCCTCGCTCCCCGATGATGCCGGCGTCTATCATGCGGCGTCGGTAGCGGGAGACCTGCTGCGGCGAACGCTTAAGGCGCTCGACAAGGTCAGCGGTGGTGGACTCTTCCTCGTCATCGAGCATGGCGATGAGGAATCGCTTGTCCTCTGCCGTGAGTTCCCGATAGGTTGCCGCGAGGATTCGGTCGTCCATCTCGTCGCGCGCGATTTTGATTCCCAGGTCAAAGTCGCGTGACGAGATTTCCTTCGAATCGCTTGTGAGGTCCCAGGCACGGTAGCCTACGAGTTGCAATAGGAAGGGAAAGCCAGAGATCGAGCGAACGGCTCGATCGATTCCCTCAGCATCGCCAGGCGATCGTTTTCCTGGATTGTGCGAATCAAGGCCTCGCGCACGTCATAGTCGGCAATGCGGCCCAGATGATATTGTTGGGCGCGGCGAAGGAACGAGACCGTCTTGTGGTTCAGTAGCGTCGATACGTTGTTGGGAAGTCCCGCCATGAGCAGGGCGACGCGTTTCCCATCGGTCACAAAGTGCTGATACGTCGCTGCGAGCTGAATCATCTCGTTGAGTGTCGGGTCCACCTCGTCAACCGTGACGAGCAGACCGGTGCCCGCCTCGTTGAGCTGGTCGATGATGTCGCTCATGCGATAACGCCAGGTTGAGGCATCGTGAACGCGATTGACCTCGATGCTGCCGAGCGGTGCAATTCCGAGACCGGTGACTTCGAAGTGGCTGGACGAGTCGATGAGATGGGCTGCGGCGCGTTTCGCCCCGAACTCGATTTCCTCAAGCATTCCCGGGAGCGCGGTCGTCTTTACGGCTATCCAGCCGTGGGATTCCGCCCTTGTCGCGAGCGACGACATGAGAGCGGTTTTACCGGTTCCACGCGCGCCTGAGAAGATCGAGGTCAATTCTGGGCGCCTGCGCTGGCTCAAGAAGGCGCGGTCCAAATCCCGAATAATCTGTTGTCTGCCAGCGAGATGGGCAGGAACCTCGCCAAAACTGGGGGTAAATGGGTTCTCGAGATATTTCACAAGGCTCTCCTTTCACACCGTCGTTTAATTTCATTTTACTTTAGTTAATTCTGATTAAAAGTGACGGCTCGTTATCTAGAGCATTAATTAGGTGTGTGCCGTCGGCGTGGCGCTTGAATGTGACAAAGGGACAGCCCCTTTGTCACATTCCCGGAAAGCCTGTTTGGCGCAGCGCCTCGTAGAGGACGATGGCGGCGCTGTTGGAGAGGTTGAGTGCGCTGATACGATAGTCGTCCGGATTGACGAAGTTGCCGCAGATATCCTGCTGAAGGATGGCCTCGTGGCTGTCCTCGGTATGCCCGAGCGATTCCTCGTGAGCTTCCCAAGCTTCGGCGTTATCGAGTGAGTCGCAATCGCGCAGCATGGGGATGCGCTCGCAGCGCTCGGGCGCCGCGGCAAGCAGTGGCTCTCGAATGCCCGAGCTCTCGAAGCCA
>UROR01000161.1 GCA_900549535.1 uncultured Collinsella sp.
GATGACTAGGGCTGAATAAAAAGTGAGTGTGGGATCCGCCGTTCGTTCGAACGGCGGATCCCACGTTAATATTTCAGCCAACGTACGTCATAGCAATCCCCGGTAGGTCGCAGGGTGGCGGCTGAGCCTTTCCCTCGGGAAACTTCGCGAAGCCCAGTTCCCGAGGGAAAGGCTCAGCCGCCACCACAAAGACCGCAGGGACGGGAGCAGCTATACTACTCTCAGTAGTTAAGGGTCGCGGATTGGCCGCGTCACCGCTCTCAACAGGAGGTCTTTGTTTATGGCAGATCAGAAGCCGGTTGTCGGGATCATCATGGGTTCCAAGTCCGATCTGGGCGTTATGGAAGGCTGCACCGCCGAGCTCGAGGCGCTGGGTGTGCCCTATGAGCTTGTCATTGCGAGCGCACACCGCACACCGGCGAAGGTCCACGAGTGGGCTTCGACTGCCGCCGATCGCGGTATCAAGGTGATTATCGCCGCCGCTGGCAAGGCCGCTCACCTGGGTGGTGTCGTGGCTGCCTTTACGCCGCTGCCGGTTATCGGCGTGCCTATGAAGACGAGTGACCTGGGCGGTATGGATTCGCTGCTGTCGATGGTGCAGATGCCTTCGGGCGTGCCCGTGGCCTGCGTTGCCATCAACGGCGCCAAGAACGCCGCCATCTACGCCACGCAGATTCTAGGCGCTTGCGACCCCGAGTACCGCAAGGTTATCGAGAAGATGAAGCAGGAGATGGCCGACGCCTAGGCGTTCCGCCGTTTCACCGCAGTATAAGGAGAGCCATGTCCGACTATCAGGGAAAACGATTCAAGGCTTCTCAGATTCCCGATCCGTCGAAGCCGGGTGCTGCCCATGCGGCACAGCAGGGTCGGACATCCTCTCCTCAGCAGCCGCGCACGCCGCGCCCCGTGACACCGGCGACGCATCGTCGACAGGACGCGCCGGCCGCATATCGACCTTCATCTTATAGCAATGCTAAGAAGCCGCCCCGGTCTTCATCGCATGCCGCGCCGTCGGATTACACCGAGCCGCCGCGCAAAAAGCGCCGCTCCATTATTCCCATTCTGCTCATCATCATCGGCATCGGTCTGATTGTCGCCGCCGCCGCTATCTTTATTAATGCTCAGATTGGCTATAAGCAGGCGAGCGATTCGTATCAGAAAATCGAGAAGCAATATATAAGCGACAAGGACGCCAGCGGCGTGCCGATTATCGACTTTGATGCACTTGCCCAGACGAATCCCGAGGTTGTGGGTTGGATTTACGCGCCCGGCACCAACATCAACTATCCCGTCGTGCAGACCAACAACAACTCCAAATACCTCAACACGCTGTTTGACGGTACGGCTAACGCGTCCGGTGCCATCTTCTTGGATAGCGACGACACCGCGCCGGGCATGGTGGATCAGCAGACCACGATCTACGGCCACCATATGAACGATGGGTCGATGTTCAACGTGATTTCGGACACCACCGACCAAGCGACGTTCGATAGCATCGAGTACGTGTATTACATCACGCGCGATGCAACGTATAAGCTGCGTCCGCTGGCGACCAAGGTCGTTGAGGATACGTACTCCAAGGCGCGCACGCCCAATTTTGAGGGCGACGACGGGCTCAAGAACTACCTGTCCGAGATGCTTGATGGTGCCTCTGCCGTGGCGAGCGATGCCACCGATCGTGCCGCCTCGGCAACCAAGGTCGTAACGCTTGTGACCTGTCGTTCGTTATCGCTGAGTAACACGCGCGCCGTCATGGTACTCACGCCGGTCGAGGAATAAGTTGTTCGAGAGTAGCTAAAAAGCCCGTCCTAAATTGGCTACTAGACGACGGTAAGGGAGAAATGATGCTTGAGAATGGCAAAACGATGCCTTCGGTTGATACTTGGCTGCGCGAGGCCAAGGCCGATGCTTCGGCGGCAGGCTGTGGGATGTATCTGACGCATAACGGCGTGGTGCGCGCGACGCCCAAGTCCGAGGTCCGCGGGATCGAAACCGATGGCGTAGCTCCCGGACGCAGAGTGGGCGGCATGGTATTCGGCTTCGATGCTCAGAAGGTGCAGGCTGCTATCGAGGCCACGCGCGCGATGCCGGGTATCGGCTATGTGCGCGTGTGGCTGGCAAGCGGCGAACTCGCCGTGGGTGACGACATCATGCTCGTGCTCATCGGCGGGGACATTCGCCCGCACGTGGTCGATGCGCTGCAGGCGCTCGTTGGCACCATCAAGAACGAATGCGTAAGTGAGGTCGAGCGCGAGGCGTAGAGGCTTGCGTCGATAGAAGACTCGTTTATAAAAATGCCCGCCGGTACGTGTGATACCGGCGGGCATTTTGCGTTTTGGACGCGGTTGGCGCTACACGCGCGTCGCATCCTTGGGGCTCATGGTCATGCTCTGGAAGCGGTTCTCCATGTAGTCGTTATCGAAATACTTGCCGTAGAACTGCGCGACGGGAATATCCGGCTCCGTGCCGTTGACGCGCTGGTACCAGTAGTCGAGCGACTGCAGCGTCATGACGCCGTCGACCAGCATAATGACGGTAAAGATGACGGTAGCCGAGTAGCGACTCTTCCACGGAATCATGTTGATGAGCTTGAGCAGCCTCGGCAGCAGCAGCTTGATCCAGATAAGGCCACCCAGGCCCCACAGGCAGGCAAAGCCCGTGCAGGTGCGTCCGCCCGTAAGGACGGCGAGTGGGTCGGGCATGCCGAACAGTTTCATGTGCGAGTAGCTCCACGACACCACGCCAAATGAGGTCTGCATAAACCAGCCTACAAACACCTCGAAAGCGCCGCCGATCAGGGCACTTACCAGGAAAATGATCAGAGGATTCTTTTTATAGAAGCGGTTGAGCGCCATGGTCATGAGCACCGCGCCAAATCCGTAGATGGGGCTGAAGGGGCCAAACAGCATGCCGGCGCGGTTCTGATAGACGCCCGGGTCGTCGACCGTCATGTGCCAGATGTCCTCGGCGATCAGGCCGAGTATGCAGCAGACAAAGAACACCCAGAACAGGTTGAAGTAGTTGAGCTTGATGTAGCCCTCGCCGGTTTCATCGCGGCCGAGCATGCCCTCTGCCGCGGCGTCGCGGTCGAGCATCTCCTGCAGGCGGCGCTGCGCAAGGTGCTCGGCGAACATGTCGAGCAGCGCGGTTCGAATATCACCGCCGAGCGGCTGCGGTTCGACTTTTCGCACGAGGAAAAGATGACGCCGGAACAGCTCAAACAGGCCGAGGACCTCGTCAACGACGCGATCCGGCGCGACCTGCCGATCACCTGCGAGGAGATGAGCGTCGAGGAGGCCAAAAAGAGCGGCGCGATGGGACTGTTTGAAAACAAGTACACCGCCAACGTCAAGGTTTACACGATGGGCGACGCCAGCAAGGAGATCTGTGGAGGCCCCCATGCGTCGCACACCGGGGAACTTGGTCATTTCCGGATCGTCAAGGAGGAGAGTTCCAGTCGCGGCGTACGTCGGATCAAGGCGGTGCTGGAGCACAACTGACGGTTCCCCGGCGGCCATCAACCATTGAACACGAGGAAACTGAAGATGAAAGAAACCGACCTGTTGATCTCGCACCGCGACGGCGTCTATTCCGTCAAGGCGGCGGGACGCGCCAATTTCGAATACGCGGTGCCGCTGCGGGAGCTGGCGGCTCCGGGTAAGACCGCCGTCATCGTCATTCCCGACATCGTCAAGGGCGGCTGCCAGCCCACCTCCCACCGGAAGGTCTCCATCACCGCCTGCCTGGAGGAGCTTTATGCCGGCGGCGTGCGGAAGGAGGACATTCTGCTGCTGTTCTCCAACGGCCTGCACCCCCGTTCCACCGAAGCGGAAATGCGGCAGATTCTGGGCGAAAAGCTCTTTAACG
>UROR01000162.1 GCA_900549535.1 uncultured Collinsella sp.
GTAGCCCTCGTCGGCGACCTTGTCGGCGAGCGCGGTCATCTTCTTGCCGGCCTCGTAGACGTTCTTGCCGTCCTCGAGATAGCCCTCCTGGTCGAAATGCATGATCTCGATCTTCTCGGTTTCCTTCATTTGTCTCTCCTTTCTGGGGTTGTTTCCACATCCCCCATGCCAACGGGCATCAAAACCCGCTTACATTCCGTAACACTCGGCCGCTTTGGCCTTAAGCGCATTGACTGACTCTTCGTAGCCCTCTGCCTTGACCTCCATTTGCTTGGAGACGGCATCGAGATACGGGTGCACGTCCCATGACTTCAGACGCTCGGCAATCATTGCCGCAATCGTCTGGAAGAACACAAGATTGGGAATTGCGCTGAGCAGCGGAGCCACCTGAGGCACCGCAACCTCATGAGCCCTACCCTTGGGATGGGCCGTGAGCAGCACCGTTTTTGTCGTAACGTTCGATAGCGCATCGGCGATATTCGCAAGACGCTCCGACCCCTGCGGATCGTCGACGATAAACACCAGATAGCCCGGAACGATCTGCATCTCGGGGCCGTGAACGAACTCCTCGCCCTCGTGGTGCATGGCAGGAATCTTGATGGTCTCGCTCAGCTTGAGCGCTGCCTCCTCAGCAACACCGTAGTTGGGGCCGTTACCGACGACCATGGCGGGCATGTGCTCAGAAAGCTCGAGCATGTGGTCATGGACATATGCCTCGGCGGTCTTGCACATCACGGCATTGGCCTGGATAGCCTCGCGCAGGTCGTCAAGACGCTGGGCAACGCCTTTGGCGTCAATCGTTCCGCGCGCCTGACCGCCGTAAATTCCAAAGAGCACCAGGTACTCAACGAGAACCTCGACGCCCAGAGTCACAAAGTCCACCGACTCGACGCCCACACCGTAGTCAAGAACGATGTCAGCGTGCTCCTTGATGGGTGCCTCGACGTTTGCCGTGAGCGCAACTGCAGCCATATCGTGTGCGCGCATGTAATCGAGCGCCGCGATCGTATTGGTCGAATAACCACTCTGCGAGACGGCGATGTTGAGCGCATGCTGCGGATAGGTGTGTTCAAAATCGACGAAGGCCTCGGGCGTCACAACGGACACTTGCATCTGCAGCGCATCTTGCAGGTAATCGCGGGCGCAATCGGCGGCATGGCGCGACGAACCCGAAGCAACGATGCGCAGTGCGTCAAAAGAACCGGACTGGAAAATATCAACGAGCTGCGCCACCAGCTCAGACGAACGCTCGAGGTTCTCTCCCATACGCACATGGGCGAGTTGAACGTAATCGAGCATCTTCATCGTCTCACCTCGAAACAAATCATTAGTATTTGATACCAATCACAGTTACAGGTTACGGCTTTTTGACACCTCTTTGTCGATTAATTTATCCCCATCGGCGAACGGTCGATTTTGAGCCATGTAAGGTTGTATATACGGTCTGCTCAACGAATCAAAATTCCGTCAACTTTTCAGCCCGTTATGCAAAAAACCAGCTAGTACGTATAGGTATATCCACCCGCATCACCGCGGTTAAACGACTTGACGTACTCGATCGCCTGGCCGCTCGCATCGAAGCTTACGCACTCCAGCGTCAAGGCAAGATCACCCTGCTCCAGTCCAAGCAGGCCGGCATCTCGTGCGCCCAGCGCTTCGATATCGAGCTTTTCCTGTGCCATAACTGGCTTTCGGCCCAGCATCTCATAGGTCTCGTACAAGCTGAAGACCGACACGTCAATATCTTCGATGGTTGGGAACAGCAGGCAGGGAATCAGCGCCGTCTCGATCGATACGGGGCTACCGTTTATGCAGTTCAGGCGTCGAATGGAATAGAGCAGGTCGTCCTCGGCGATGCCAAACAGGTCAGCGTAGTATGGCCCCGCATAACGCTTGGAACGTGCGAGAATACGGACGGACGGCTCGCCGCCCGAAGCACGGACCGATTCACGGAAACCGCCCGTGCGTTCAAAAAAAGCAGGTACTTTCTGCGCCACAAAGGCACCTTTCCCCCGAACACGGCGAATCTGCCCGCGCCGAACCAGCTCATCGACAGCGCTTCGGATGGTCAAGCGTGTCGTACCAAATTCCTCGGCGAGGTCTTTTTCGGACGGAATCATGGAACCCGTGGGATATGTACCGCGCTCGATACGCTCCTCGATGCGGCGTCGAATGCGCATATAAACCGGGGTGGCATCTACTGTTTCAGCCATTGTTCACCTGCCACACTCCTCATGCCGTTCTCTTCGCCGTTATCGGCAAAGCGAAACTTTGTGGGCAAAATCACCGATTTGCAATGCTCCACAAAACGCATGTCCTTATCAAATTCAATCGAGCTCTCATAGAACACCGGCGTTCCCTCTTCTTGCTGGAGCAGCTCGGCCTCTTCGACGTTCAAACGCGAGATAGAGATATGCTCACGTCCATGCTCAACACGCACGCCGCCTTCTTTGAGCAAGACATCGTAAAGGCTCTCGCACTCAAAATCGTGCTCGGGAAGCGATGGGCACAGGGACAGGTTAACGTGAGCGGTCTCGATTGACGCCGGCTCGCCCTCAATAAGTCGAACGCGCTGCATGCGGAGCAAGGGAGCGCCTACAGCCACCCCAAGCTTGTCGGCAAGCGCCTCATCCGCCTCGATGGTCCCGGTGGAAACCAGACGAGAAGAGGGGTGCAGGCCGGCAGTCCGCACAGCATCAGAAAAGTTATACGTTTCCTGGAAGATATTCAGCGGCTTGGGAGGACACACATACGTGCCCGATCCGCGACGGCTCTCGAGCGTTCCACACGAGATAAGCCGCGTGATACCGGCACGCAACGCCGTACGCGAAACGCCAATCTCTTCGCACAGCACGCGCTCGGCCGGCAGGCGATCGCCGCCGGCAAGCTGATGGTGCTGGATATACCAAAGAATTCCCTCAACAGCACGATCTTTGGGGGGAATTGCATAAGATTCGCCTGCCATTGCACAGACTCCTCATTCAGACACGTATGCCGCCAAAATTAGGTCAGCCCTCCCATGGCATCAAATTCGGCCTTGATCTTCTCGGCGACATTCCGATACGACTTATATAGACTTGAATCGCGTTTGACCTCGTCGGTCATAACGGGAATCTCTAATTTGGAAACCTCGTCTTTTCCCGTCTGAACCGCCACAACAACGCCCATACCAAGACACATATTACGCTTGGCAGCATTTATTTTTACTGCCTTGGCAGGATTTGCCAGGATACGCTGGGCAAATTCCTGTTTAGAGACCGCTTCTTCGGCCTCCGGATCGCCCGCCTCGGCTACTTCGCACTGTAACACGTCCGCATAGTCAAAAATCTTCGGCTCGCCACCGCGTTGATGCACAGCCCACTTGCGGCGCGTGGCATCCTGGTAGATAGCCGGCAAAAATGTAAACCGCGGCGGGTCCAAAATCGTATCCGTGATGGTAAACACATCGGGATCAAAGGCATCCTGCGGGTTTTTCTTCTTGAACAGCCCCATATCAGCCTCCCGTACTAGCATTAAACAACTCATGCTGAATATAGCACCAATTTCAAGCCACTGCTTTATCGCATCGGTGCGCGGCGTCTATGGCTCGCCCAGCGGAAGAGTTCACGGACGAGGGCCGGGGGGGGGGGGCGGGGTTTTTTAGTTTGGGGGGGGGGGGGGGGGAAAAAAAATAGCGGGCGCCCCCCCCCCCCCCCGC
>UROR01000163.1 GCA_900549535.1 uncultured Collinsella sp.
TAGAAGTGCTCAAGGACAACAAGCGCCTCATGCGCCACAAACGTCTCGACTACATGCGGCGACTCCTCAAAGCACCATTGGGTCAACGGACCCTCGCTCGTCTGCCGCACCACCAAACCACCCATACCGGATGGCTCACACGTAACTAGTAGGTGCTCCCCACCTTCATCGCTCTCAAACAAAACTACCCGCTCATCAAACAGCTCCATCGCATCCCCTTCCTCTCGCTTCTATTTAACAAAAGCATAGCAGGTAGATGGCTGTATACAGAACGTTTGTTCGTGTGTTTTCTATTGAGCTGTCCGCGCGATATGGTAAAGCACCGCACACAAAAAGGGCGCCCCAGAAAGGAGCGCCCTTGCAAATCGCTTATGCAGGCAACCTACGCAACCGGCTCGATCTTCTCGAGGCCGCCCATGTAGGGACGCAGAACCTCGGGGATCGTGATGGTGCCGTCGGCGTTCTGGTAGTTCTCCAGAATGGCAGCCATGGTACGGCCAGCCGGCAGACCGGAACCGTTAAGGGTGTGCAGGTAGCGCGAGCCCTTGAAGTTCTCGGGGTCGCGATACTTGATGTTGGCGCGACGGGCCTGGAAGTCACCGCAGTTGGAGCAGGAGCTGATCTCCTTGTAGGCGTTGTAGCTCGGCAGCCAGACCTCGACGTCGTAGGTCTGACGGGCAGAGAAGCCCAGGTCGCCGGTGCACAGACTAATCACGCGATACGGCAGGCCCAGCTGCTGCAGCAGGTACTCGGCCTCGGCGGTCATGCTCTCGAGCTCCTCGTCGGACTCCTCCGGCTTGGCGAACTTGACCATCTCGACCTTGTCGAACTCGTGCTGGCGAATGATGCCGCGGGTGTCGCGACCGGCGGAACCGGCCTCCTCGCGGAAGCAGGGGGTGAAGGCGGTGTAGCGGCGCGGCAGGGTGTCGGCGTCGAGGACCTCACCGGCGTGCAGGTTGGTGAGCACGACCTCGGCGGTGGGGATCAGGAAGTTGTCGCCCGAGACGTGATAGGCGTCGTCCTCAAACTTGGGCAGCTGGCCCGTACCGAACATGGTCTGACGCTTGACGACGATGGGCGGCCACCACTCCTTGAAGCCACGGCTCGTGTGCGTGTCCAGGAAGAAGTTGATAAGGGCGCGCTCCAGGCGGGCGCCGGCGCCACCGAGAACGGTGAAGCGGCTACCGGAGAGCTTGTTGCCGCGCTCGAAGTCGAGGATGTCCAGATCGGTGCCCAGATCCCAGTGCGGCTTAAAGTCGAAGTCGAACTCGCGCGGGGTGCCCCAGCGGCGACGCTCGATGTTCTCGTCCTCGTCCTTACCGTACGGGGTGGCCTCGCACGGAATGTTGGGCAGGTGAGCCATGAAATCGTACTGCTCCTGCTCAAGAGCGGTACGGCGCTCGGCCAGACCGTCGATCTTCTCGTTGACGGCGCGCACGGCCTCCTTGGCGGCCTCGGCCTCGTCCTTCTTGCCCTCCTTCATCAGGGCGCCAATCTTCTTGGACTCGGCGTTACGCGTGGCCTGGAGCTCCTCGACCTCGGTGATGACGGCACGGCGCTCGTCGTCGAGTTCAAAGAACTTCTCGCGATCCCAAGACGTCTGGCGATTTGCCATGGCGGTATCGATGGCATCGGGGTTCTCGCGAACAAACTTGATATCAAGCATAAGATCCTCCGGCGATATACATTCCATTTAGGTTGCAACCTTGTACATGTATGGGCAAGTATATACTTATGAGCGTTTACGACCCAACCCAACTACGCAAGAAGGCACCCAATGGACGCAGTTTTTTCCTTTTTGTTTGGCACCCGCACCGGTTTTGCCATCCTTTTCGCCGGCGGCATCCTGCTGTTTGCGATTCTTGCCTTTGTGATGGAGAAGCGCACCCATAAGATGTATGTCGACCGCGGCCCCAAGTCCGAGGATGAAGAAGACAGCTTCTGGGACTAACCTGCAAAAAAAGACAGGCTTATTTTGGTCGGTTTTATCTGGGCAAACGTAAGCGCCCCGCAACTGGAATTGAGCCAGTTGCGGGGCGCTTTTTGCTCAAGGTACAAAACCGCAGGAAAAACCTGCCAAAATAAATCTGTCCCTTATTGGTCAGTTTACTGGAGGGTTGCGTCGATGGCCTTGACGAGGGCGCTGCGCATGCCGGCGTCCTCGAGCGCGACGACGCCTTTGATGGTAGCACCGCCGGGCGAGCACACGGCATCCTTCATCGCTGCGGGATGCTGACCGGTTGCAAGCTGCAGCTTTGCCGTACCCAGCACCATCTGGCTCACAATGCGATAGGCATCGGTGCGCGGAATACCGTGTTTGACAGCCGCATCGCCCAGAGCCTCGATCGCCATGGCGACAAACGCCGGGGCGCAACCGCCCACGGTACCGCCCACAAACAGCAGACTCGAATCGAGCTCGACCACCGTGCCAAGCTTTCCGAGCAGACCGAGCACCGTGGCACGCTGCTCTTCGCTAAGCGTGGAAGCCTTCTCGCAGGCGATAACGCCCTCGCCCACCGAAACCGGCGTGTTGGGCACCGTCGAAATATGAGCGACACCTGGCAGGGCCTGTTCCCACTTGGCACTATCCCAGGTCCAGGCGACCGAAAGGACGACCTTGTCGGCAAGCGCATCCTTGAGTGGAGCGAAGACCTTCTCAATCATGTACGGCTTGACCGCCGCAACCACGATATCGGACGCGGCAACAACATCCGCCGCATCGTGGCAGGCAGCCATGCCCCGCGCCTCGCAACGCTCAACCAGAGCATCGTAGCGGCCTGCGCAGGCGCACATGTCGCCCGCGGCCACGCCGGCGGCAATCCAGCCATCGGCCATAGCGCTCGCCATATTGCCAAAACCGACAAATCCGATCTTCATATCACACAGTCCTCTCAGATGCATTCCTCAAAACGAAAGTCATTGTCCCACGCCATTGTTTCGTATTGCCGACCTACTTGTGATACGGCTCGCCACGGCTAATCTTGCAGGCGCGGTAGATCTGTTCCAGCAACACCACGCGCGCCAGGTTGTGCGGCAAGGTAATGCGTCCAAAGCTGAGCATCTCGTCGGCGCGGGCGCGCACGGCATCGCTCACGCCGTCCGATCCGCCGATTACAAAAGCGATGTCGCTGTTACCTCTCAGCATGAGGTCATCGAGGCGGGCCGAGAACTCCTCGCTCGAACGCTCCTTGCCCTCGATAGCCAGCAGAATCACATGTGCCCGCGGTGGCAGGGCAGCAAGAATCGCCGCGCCTTCTTTGTTGCGCGCGGCATCCACGCCGCCCGCCTTGGCCGGATCGATATCGGCAACCTCGCGCATATCTACCTTGGCATAGGCGCCTAGGCGTTTGGTGTATTCGGCGCACGCGTCCTTCCAAAAGCGCTCTTTGAGCTTGCCAACGCAAACAACGGTATATTTCACGCGCGTCTACTCCTTTGACTCGTTCTGAACTTTGCCGGCGGTCAGCATCTGCTCGAACATCGAGGCCGACTGCGAGAAATCGCTCGGCAGCACGACCGTCGAGGTTTTGCCCGTGCGAGCGAACTCCGTCATCATCTCGGACCACTGCGTAAACATGAACAGCTGGTTGGCCTCATCGTT
>UROR01000164.1 GCA_900549535.1 uncultured Collinsella sp.
GTCCCAAGAACTTATGGATCGCTTTGCCGCCGAGTTCGCGTGCATCGATGCTACCGCTTCCCGTATGCTCGATCTTTCCGCCGCCATTCGCGAGGCGCTGGTGGATGCCGGTGTCGATGTGAATGGCATTGTGGACACCAAACTTTCCACCGTGCGTCAAAACGACCGCTTTTATTCCTATCGCAACGAGGGCGGGACCTGTGGGCGCCATGCTGCGATCGGCGTGATGCTATGAGAAAGATCGCATCGGTCCTGAGTGCAGCAGTGCTCGCGCTCACGCTGTGCGCCTGCTCCTCGGGATCTTCTACGTCTTCTATTACCGTGGCCGGCTCGACCACCTGCCTTCCCATTGCCGAGATTGCGGCCGAGGGCTTTAAGGAAGAGACCGGCATCGACGTGCTCGTCTCCGGCCTTGGCTCATCTGCTGGCATCGAAGCTGTTAGCGCCGGCACCGCCGACATCGCCAGCTCGTCTCGTGGCCTCAATGCCGACGAGCAGGATTTGGGCCTGACGCCTATCGTTATCGCACACGACGGCATTGCAGTCATCGTGAACGACGACAACCCGGTCGACAATCTCTCGACCGAGCAGCTCCGCGATATTTACGCCGGCAAGATCACCAACTGGAAAGAAGTCGGCGGAGAGGACCTGAAGATTCAGGTTATCAACCGCGACGAGGCGTCCGGTACGCGCGAGGCCTTCCGCACTATCGTGATGGACGGCGCGCCGTTCGATCGCCGCTCGGCTGTTCTTTCGGGTACGGGCCAGGTACGCGATGTCGTATCCCGCTCACGTGGCGCTATTGGCTACATCTCGCTGGGTTTTGTCGAGAGCCTCAACGCCAAGACCTCGGTTAAGGCCGTTTCAGTCAACCATGTCGAGGCATCCGAGAAGACGGTCGCAAGTGGCGGCTATCCCATCTCGCGTGACCTTTACTTCTTTGTGAAGGGTACGCCTTCGCAGCAGGCGCAGGACTACATTGACTATGTGACATCCGAGAAGATGGACAAGCAGATTCGCGAGGCGGGCTTTATTCCCGTCACCAACGACGGAAAGGGGAGTGAGTAGCGTGGAAGCACAGGAAACCCCCCAGATTGAGCATGAGGCGCAGGTGCCCAAAAAGCGTGAGTTGGCGTTGGTGTCACGCAGCACCTATCTTAAGGAGAAGGCGCTGCAGTGGATCTTCTTTGCCTGCGCGTTCTTGGCGGTCGTCACCGTCATCCTGATCTTTGTCTTTACCACGTACTCGGCGCTGCCGGTCTTTACCGACATCGGTCTGGTGGACTTCTTTAGCTTTACGTGGGCGCCCTCTGAGGGTCACTACGGCATCATGTCGCTGCTGGCGGGCTCTGGCCTGGTGACGGTCGGTGCCCTTGCCATGGGCGTGCCGTTGGGTGTGGGCACAGCCGTGTATCTGGTCGAGATCGCCAGCAAGCGCGTGCGCAGGCTCATTAGCCCCGCTGTCGACCTGCTGGCGGGCATCCCCTCCATCATCTACGGCTTCTTCGGCATGATCATCATCCGCCCGTTTATCGCCCAGCTGACCGGCGGCCTTGGATTTGGCGCACTGACGGCGTGGTTCGTGCTCGCCATCATGATCGTCCCTACCATCACCACGCTCACCATAGATGCCCTCAATTCCATTCCCATGGGCATTCGCGAGGCGTCCTATGCCATGGGTGCCACCAAGTGGCAGACCATCTACAAGGTCGTGCTTCCTGCAGCCAAGCTGGGCATTGTCGATGCGATTGTCTTGGGTATGGGGCGTGCCATCGGTGAGACCATGGCCGTGCTGATGGTCGTGGGCAACGCCCCGGTCATTCCGGATAGCATCTCGAGCCCCATCTCGACGCTCACGAGTCAGATTGCGCTCGACATGAGTTATTCCTCGGGCCTGCACCGCTCGGCTCTGTTTGGCATGGGCGTTGTCCTGTTTATCATCTCCGCTGCACTGGTGGGTATCGTCCGCCTGATTTCCAAGAAGAGGGGGTAGGCTATGTCCGATTCCGTTGACACGACGGTCGATACGACCTCGTCGCGTGAGCGCATCAAGCGTGCCCTTTCCCATGGCAAGAAGGGCCGCATCAACAAGGACCTCTCCAACAAGATCATGCTCGGCGTGTTTCGCGCCGCAGCCTATATCACCACGCTGGTGCTGATCGCCATCATCGCCTACGTGGTCATCAACGGCCTGCCGCATATCTCGCTCGACTTTATCTTCGGCTGGCCGCAGGGCGTCAACGCCGAAGGCGGCATTTGGCCCACGATCGTCTCGACCATCTACGTGACGGCGCTCGCCATGCTCATCTGCACGCCGGTTGCCGTCTTGGCTGCGGTCTATCTGGCCGAATACGCCAAGCAGGGCAAAGTCGTCGGCATCATTCGCTATGCTGCCGATGCCCTGGCCTCGGTGCCCTCCATTGTTATGGGCCTCTTTGGCTACGCCTTGTTTGTCGAGGCTATGGGCCTGGGTCTTTCGATGGTTTCGGCCGCCCTGGCGCTGGCGCTTCTGATGCTGCCTATTGTCATGCGTACCACCGAGGAGGCAATCCGCGCCGTTCCGCGCTATATCCGTTGGGGTGCATATGGCCTGGGCGCCACCAAGTGGCAGGTCGTCTCCAAGATCGTGCTTCCTTCGGCTTTTGGCCGCATCGCCACCGGCATCGTGCTTGCCATCGGCCGCGCCATCGGCGAGACCGCCGTGGTGCTCTACACCATGGGTCAGGCCATCAATCTACCTATTTCGCCGCTCGATTCCGGTCGTCCCATGACGGTTCACCTGTACCTGCTTGCCAACGACGGCATCAACATGAACGCAGCCTACGGCACTGCGCTCTTGCTGATGGTGATCATTTTGGCCTTCAACCTGTTTGCGCGCTTCCTGTCGCGTAAGCGTCGCTAGTTAAGGAGTCCCATGTCCGTTTATCAGTCCGCTCCCGCGTTGGAGCAAGCGGCCATTACGGCCAAGGATTTCAACTTTTGGTACGGTGACTTTCATGCGCTGACGGGGCTTGACCTCAACATCGCCAAAAACGCCATCACCGCCTTCATTGGCCCTTCGGGCTGCGGCAAGTCGACGTTTTTGCGCTGCATCAACCGCATGAATGACCTGATCGAGGGTACGCGCGTCGAGGGCACCATGACGCTCGACGGCAACGATATCTATGCCGAGGGTGTCGACCCGGTCGACCTCCGTCGCCGCGTGGGCATGATCTTTCAGCAGCCCAATCCGTTTCCCAAATCCATCTACGAGAATGTCGCCTTTGGCCCTCGTCTGCAGGGCGTGACTAGCAAAAGTGACCTCGATGACATCGTGGAAGAATCGCTCAAGCGCGCCAACCTCTGGAAAGAGGTATCCAATCAGCTCAACAAGGATGGTTTGGCGCTCTCGGGCGGTCAGCAGCAGCGTCTGTGCATCGCGCGCGTGCTTGCGGTGCAACCCGATGTCCTCCTGATGGACGAGCCCTGCTCCGCCATCGATCCCACATCCGTCTCTAAGGTCGAGGATCTGATGGCCGAGCTGGCG
>UROR01000165.1 GCA_900549535.1 uncultured Collinsella sp.
GAGGAACGAGGACTCATGCGCGGCGATAGCGTCGACCAGGCCCTCGACGAGCGCCGGGTTCAGGTATGAACCGTCCGAAAAGCTGTAGAGTTCCTTGATCTGCGGAACGTTTTCATTTATGCGATTGAGCAAAATGTCCTCGGGCTTGGTGGTGGACTGAACCGCCACGATCTTATCCTCAAGATCGGCAAGCGTGTAGATATCGCTCTGGGGATCGACCGCGACCACCTGGCGGCTCGCAAGGTACGGGCCGGCCCAACGATATTCGTTTTCGCGACCCGTCATACTAAAGCTGCCCATGACACAATCGAGTTCGCCGCTCGCCAGCAGCTCCTTCTTCTTTTCCCAGTCGATCAGCTGGTATTTTGGCTTGTAACCAATGCGAGCCAAAGCCTCGGTCAATATCTCGACATCCAGGCCAACGATATCGCCGTACTCGTCGGTATACACAAACGGTGGATAGAGGTCGCTTCCGACGTTGAGCGTCTTGAGGTCGTCGTCTTTGACTTGCGAGGCGTCCAGACCTTCTAATGCAGACGTCGAGGCTCCGTCATTCGACCCGGAGCAGCCAGCTATCGCTACGACAAAGACGCTCGCCACTGCAAGCGCAACAAACAACGAAATGGCAACCGAGCGACGGGATCTTTTCATCGAGCTCCATACGATCCTGTTTACAGACTTAAATGGTTAAAGATAATAGCAAACAAAACCACACGAGTGCCCAATTGTTACAGGCGCTTTACCGTGTGGGACCTTCCAGCCGACTTGGCAGAAGGCCCCGCATGCAGTGCTCACTTACCGTGCATTAAAAACGTAGCGGTCCAGGCGGTCGCACGCCTCCCTTACGCGCGAAAGCGGCAGCGCCAGATTCACGCGAATGTGGCAGGGTCCGTGGAACGGGCGGCCGTCCTGATACCCCACGCCCACGCGCGCCCCCTCGTCGAGCAGCCACTGAATATCGCGGCCATGCTCGCGGCACCACTCGGTGCAGTCCAGAAACACCATGTACGTGCCCTGCGGACGCGAATAAGACACGCCCTCAAAATGCTCGTCCACGTAATTGCAGAAGTACTCGATATTGCCGGCAAGCACCTGGTTGAGCTCGTCCAGCCACTCGTAGCCTTGCGGCTGGTAGGCACCGATAAGCGCGTGCATCGAGAGGACGTTCATCTCGTTGTAGTGAGTCTTGTTGGACACGGCACACACGCGGTCGCGCAGCGTCTCGTTGTAGATGATGTGGTAGCTGCCGACCAGACCCGCCAGGTTAAACGTCTTGCTCGGCGCATAGAGGGCAACCGTGCGCATGCGGGCATCCTCGCTCACCGACTGCGTCGGGATATGCTTGTGTCCCGGCAGGATGATATCGGACCAAATCTCGTCCGAGATCACCACGCAATCGTGCTGGCGATAGATGTCCATGGCGCGCTCGATTTCGTCGCGCTCCCATACGCGCCCGCAGGGATTGTGCGGCGAGCAGAACACCGCGGCATGGATGTTGTTTTGGGCGAGTTTGCACTCCATGTCCTCAAAGTCCATGCGCCACACGCCCCGGTTGTCGAGTTTAAGCGGGCTGTGGACAATGCGATAGCCCGCGGCCTCGATGGACTTGGTAAAGCCGATGTAGGTGGGGCTGTGGACCAGCACCGCATCGCCCGGCTGGACATACGCGCGCAGCGTCGACACGACGCCGCCCAGCACGCCGTTTTCGTAGCCGATATGTTCAGGGCTCAAACCTTCGACGCCATTGCGGCGATTCTGCCATTCGATGATGCGGTCGAAGTACTCGGGACGCGGATTGAAATAGCCGAACATGGGGTGCTGGGCACGCTGAATGATGTGTTCCTGGACCGTGGGCACCGTGGCAAAATTCATGTCAGCCACCCACATGGGGATGCGGTCGAAGCCCTCGTCGGGTGCGTTCGGAGCCATACCGAGGATCTCGCCCCAAGAGTCAACGGCGATGGAGTCCATGCCGTGGCGGTCGATGATTGAAGTGAAGTCGTATTTCATGCTGGACCCCCGTGCAAAGTAGACTGTTTCGATAGGCGCTATTGTCCACCAGCACGGGCGGTTTTGGCGCGGGGTTTGGCGCTTAATTTGACGGGTGCGGGCGAATGGCTGGTTAGTCTCGCGCGTCGTTGATGGCGACTACGGTTAGCTGGGTTTCATCGACCGTAAACGATATGTCGAGCCCGGCGAAGGCAAGATGATAGACGCGGTTTGGCTCGTGCTTGCTGCCCGCGCGGCGCGGATCTTGGCGAAGGACCTCGACCAAGCCGGGGAGCTTTGCGGGCGAGACCATATCCTGCAGCGCCTGCGGAAACTCAACATCGAGCTCTTGCCACGGAGCATCCTCAATCCAGCCGCCCGTTGCATCCGGGTGGCAGTCCGCAAACGGAATGTAGGGCTTAATGTCGTAGATGGGCGTGCCGTCGCGCAGGTCGGCCCCCAACACATGGATGATGGGACCATCGTCGGTAAGCTCCACGCGGTCGAGCTTGACGCAGGTGAGCCCAATGGAATTAGGGCGAAACGGACTGCGCGTGGCAAAGACGCCCACACGCTCGGCTCCACCCAGGCGCGGCGGACGCACAGTTTTCGACCATTTTGCGTTGGTGCCGGACCTGTCCTGCGTTTTGGCATCGGCGGCTATGTCCTTAGCCGTGCCGCCGGGCGTTCCGTTTTCGAAGCGCCACAGCAGCCACAGGTAAGAGAAGGAGTCCAGACCCTCAACCGCTGCGTTGGAGGCAAATTCCGGCTCAAAAACGATGCGTCCCTGCAGATGAGGCGCCAAAAAGCTGTTGCGCGGGATGCCGAACTTCTGCGGCAGGTCGGTATGTATGTGTGCAATAGGTTCCATGCCGGTCATTGTACGGCATGGAGGCGTGGGGCGTTGCGCGCAATTCTTCGCCGCAGTCCCCGTCGTGCAACCAACGGTTGCTTGGAAGGGCGCCTGCCGCCGCGTATGCTTAAGCCATCAACCAGCAGAAAGGAGCCGCTATGGCCTTTGCAGAAAAGCTCATCGCTGTCCGTCGCGCCCATCACCTTACCCAAGAGCAGCTCGCCGCCAAACTCTTTGTCACGCGCCAAGCCGTCAGCCGTTGGGAGCGCGACGAGGTCACCCCGGGCATCGACATGATGAAGCTCATTGCCGCCGTAACCGGCGAACCACTGTCCCACCTGCTCGAAATGCCCGAGCATTATTGCCAGAGCTGCGGCATGATACTCACGCCCGACGACTGCGGCACCGATGCCGCGGGCGCCACGACCGACCATTACTGCAAGTGGTGCTACGACCACGGCAAGTACACCTACGACACCACCATGGAGGCAATGATCGAGGATTGTGCCCCGCGGCTGGCACAAAACACCGGCATGTCGCTCGACGAAGCCGTCTCGCTCAT
>UROR01000166.1 GCA_900549535.1 uncultured Collinsella sp.
CGCCGGTCTCCTTGTTGGTGAGACGGACGTCGGTCAGAAGCGGAGCCTGATAGGTCATATCCTTCTCGCGGCACTCCTCGACGGTGTGCGCGGGGTCGCCGAACTGATGCTCGCCGAAGGTAACCTCGAGAACATGGTTCTGGCTCTGGATGGGGCTGGATTCCTTGAACGCCTCACGAAGGCCCTCGTCCTTAAAACGCTCAAAGGATTCCCTTTGAACAGAGATAAGGTTGGGGAGCTCCATGGCCTCCGGGATTTTCCCGAAGCTGACGCGCTTGCGCTCAGTGGCAGTGTATGCGTAGGTCACCAGGTTTTTCCTCCTTCACGGAAATGCTCGGTGGGTTGGCGAGGCATAGCTTCGCCAGTTATCGCAACCTAATAGTTTATCAGGTACCGACCGTTGGGCAAGAAAAGCCTTGACGCGATTGAGTTTTTGGAGTAGCAAAGTTTTTCGGCAGAAAACACGCAGGTAGATAGTGGTATACCGAACATCTGTTCATATAATTTCTGTGAACAGAGAGCCAACAATCGCAGCTCTTATAAAAAACGGGCGCGAACCGAGGTCCGCACCCGTAAATGTCGATGCCCGAAGGCTTACTTGCGCATCAAGCCGCCGCGCTCGTCGATGGCGTCCCAGAAGGCGCTTGCAAAGCGAGGATCGCTTGCAGCCATGAGGGCGTTGGTGGCCATCCAGCCAGAGGGAGTGCCGGTGTCGTAGCCCGACAGCGGGTCGATGACGACCGCATACATGGCCTCGCGATCGAGCGAACGGGCCATGGCGTCGGTGAGCTGGATCTCGCCGCCCTTGCCGGCCTGCTGATCTGCCAGCAGGTCCATGACCAGCGGGCTCAGCAGATAGCGGCCGACGATGTACAGGTTGGACGGAGCAGCCTCGGGAGCGGGCTTCTCGACCAGACCGCCGATGCGCCAGACAGCGCCCGGCTCGGCATCGGCAACGCCCTCGGCACCCTCGAGCGAACCGACGCGCTCGCCGGCGATAACGCCGTAGCGGCTGACTTCCTCGGGCGAGCAAGCAGCGACGGCGATAACCGAAGCGCCACCGTGCTCCTTGGAAACGGCGAGCATCTTGTCGCAGATGTCGCGGTTAGGCACAACGTAGTCGCCCAGAAGAACCAGGAAGTTCTCCCCTGCCACGGCGTCGGCAGCAGAGCGAATAGCATGGCCGAGGCCCTTGGGCTCGTACTGATAGCGGAAGTCGACCGGCATACCGCCAGCGTGAGCGACGGCGTCGGCATAGGCGTTCTTGCCGCGCTCGCGCAGCAGGTTCTCGAGCGAGCGATCGGGCTGGAAGTAGTTCAGTAGCTCGGGCTTACCGGGAGAAGTAACGATGATGGCATCGTCGACCTCCTCGGGGTCGAGCGCCTCCTCAACGACGTACTGAATGACGGGCTTGTCGAGCACCGGCAGCATCTCTTTGGGGGTGCACTTAGTGCCAGGCAGAAAACGCGTGCCAAGACCGGCGGCGGGGATGATTGCCTTCATGTTATTCAAAGATCCTTTCGCAGGCGCAAAAGCGCCCCATGCGTGCGGCACACAGCCGCAGACCAAATTGCGATACCCAAGCATCTTACCGCTGGAACTATATGTCGCTACAAGGCAGAGACAATTCTTCAGCAGGTTAACGCAAATTATTGCTCGAATGGTGCAATTTTATTGCCCAACGGCAGGGCGCCCGATACGACGCAAATCACAGAACATGGCAGTTTGAGCTACCGATGCCGAGGGACCGAAAAACAAAAAAGACGGGGCTCGCAATGCGAACCCCGTCTGCAAAGAAATCTGGCGAGAAAGCCTGATTACTTGAGGGTGACAGCAGCGCCAGCAGCCTCGAGCTTCTCCTTGGCAGCCTCGGCGTCCTCCTTCTTGGCACCCTCGAGAACAGCCTTGGGAGCGCCCTCGACGACCTCCTTGGCCTCCTTCAGGCCAAGGTTGGTGAGCTCACGGACGGCCTTGATGACCTGGATCTTGTTGTCGCCGAAGCCCTCGAGCACGACGTCAAACTCGGTCTTCTCCTCGGCCTCAGCAGCGCCAGCAGCGGGAGCGGCGACAACAGCGGCAGGAGCAGCGGCGGAAACGCCGAAGGTGTCCTCGATAGCCTTAACGAGCTCGGAAGCCTCGAGAAGGGTCATTTCCTTAAGAGCATCGATGATCTCATCGGTGGTAAGCTTAGCCATTTCTAAGTCCTTTCGGTTTCCGTGCGGATGCACGGAGATCAGTTAAAACACGGCGCGAATGCGCCAGGGGTGCGGCGTTGCCGCCGCGGGTGAAAACAGCAACTAGGCTGCCTTCTGCTCGGAGACCTGCTGAATCGAACGAGCGAGACCAGAGGAAACGCCGTTGACGCAGACAGCGATGTCGCGAGCGAAACCGGAGATGAGACCGGCGATCTGGCCGAGAAGCTGATCCTTGGTGGGCAGCTCGGCGATAGCCTTAACATCATCAGCGGAAACGGCCTTGCCGTCGGAGATACCGCCCTTGATCTCAAGGACGCCCTTGGACTTAGCGGAGAAGTCCTTAAGGGCCTTAGCGGCCTCGACCGGCTCGGACTCGTAGAACACATAAGCGACGGGGCCGGCGAGGATCTCGTCGATCTCGGGCTGCTCCTGGTTCTTGAGGGCGATCTTGACCAGGTTGTTCTTGTAGACCTTCATCTCGGCGCCGCACTCACGAAGCTGATGACGCAGCTCCTGAGCCTGCTTAACCGTCAGACCGTTGTAGTTGACGACGAACAGACCGGCGTTCTCGGCGATACGGGACTCGATCTCTGCAACCTTGTCGATTTTGTACTGCTGGGGCATGAATTACACCTCCTCGAATTCTTTCCGGGCACGGTCCGCCACAAGGACGTGACGGGGGCATGCCCAAAAAGAAAGCCCCCGCGCTGCATGAGCGACGG
The DNA here is from genome assembly GCA_900549535.1 of uncultured Collinsella sp. Lineage (GTDB taxonomy): Bacteria > Actinomycetota > Coriobacteriia > Coriobacteriales > Coriobacteriaceae > Collinsella. The sequence continues at coordinate 2,918 of UROR01000166.1, forward strand.
GGGCGAGAAGACATATCTACTCGACCACCTCGGCTGGCGGGAAGTCCCATTAAGCTCGCGGGTAAGACCCGTTTGCGCCGGCTGTCTCTGGCAGCGGATTCGTGCGTGAACCGAAAGTATTATGGCGGGGACCCCGGCGTCGGTCAACGGGAAACCGGGCTGCACACAATTCCACCATCCGGCCGCGCCGCCGAAGGCCAGGCGCAAGGTTTTCGCTCGGTCAGGTCCTGGGCTCGCACGAAGAGCACATTAAGTGCTCTTCGGCTCGTGCGGAATCTACGAAAACCTTGCGCCTGGCCTTCGGCGGCGCGGCCTGCGGTGACTTTGGGGCAGCCCGGTTTCCCGTTGGCCGACGCCCCCACTCATAAGCCTTA
>UROR01000167.1 GCA_900549535.1 uncultured Collinsella sp.
ACGGGGGCGTAGCTCAGCTGGGAGAGCGCTTGACTGGCAGTCAAGAGGTCAGGGGTTCGATCCCCCTCGTCTCCACCCGAGCATTGAATGAGGCTCCAACGCAAGTTGGGGCCTTTTTTCATATAGGCACACAAGGTCAAAGGCGGCAGCATGATCCTCCTGGTCGACAAGATCGAAAAAAGCTTCGGCGCACGCGTCCTCTTTAGCGGCGCGTCCTTCCAGATCAACCCCGGCGAGCGCTTCGCGCTCGTGGGCCCCAACGGCGCCGGCAAAACCACCATGCTCAAAATCATCATGGGCATCGACAGTCCCGACTCCGGCCAGGTCCAGTACGCAAAGGACTGCCAGGTGGGCTACCTAGAGCAGGAAACTAATCTGGAGCACAAGGACACCACCATCCTTGCCGAGGTCATGGCCGCCGCCAAGGAAATCCGCCGCATGGGCGAGCGCGCTAACGAGCTGCAGGCCCAGATCACCGAGCTCTCCGAGCAGGGCAAGGACGTCGACGCACTCCTTAACGAGTACGGCCAGGTCCAGGACCGCTTTGAGCACCTGGGCGGCTACGAGCTCGAGAGCAACGCCCGCAAAATCCTTTCCGGCCTGGGCTTTAAGGTCACCGACTTTGAGCGCCCATGCTCCGAGTTCTCGGGCGGCTGGCAGATGCGCATCGCGCTCGCCAAGCTCTTCCTGCGCCACCCCGACCTGTTGCTGCTGGACGAGCCCACCAACCACCTGGACCTCGAAAGCGTCCAGTGGCTGCGCGGCTTTATCGCCAACTACGACGGCGCTGTCCTCATCGTCAGCCACGACCGCGCCTTTATGGACGCCTGCGTCGACCACGTCGCCGCGCTCGAAAACCGTCGCGTGACCACTTACACCGGCAACTACAGCAGCTACCTCAAGCAGCGCGAGGACAACCTTGAGCAGATGCGCGCCAAGCGCGCCGCCCAGGAGCGCGACATCGCCCACATGCAGGTCTTCGTCGACAAGTTCCGCTACAAGCCCACCAAGGCAGCCCAGGCCCAGGAGCGCATCCGCAAGATCGAGCAGATCAAAAAGGAGCTTGTCATCCTACCCGAGGGCCACAAGCACATTGACTTTAAGTTCCCCGACCCGCCGCGCTCCGGCGACATGGTCGTGGGCCTGGAGGGCGTCTCCAAGTCCTACGGCAACAAGCACATCTACAGCGACATCGACCTCAAGCTCTACCGCGGCGAGCACGTGGCGCTCGTCGGCCCCAACGGAGCCGGCAAGTCCACGCTCATGAAGATCCTCGCCGGTCTGGAGCCGCCCACCACTGGCACCCGCGACCTGGGCACCAACGTGGGCGTGGCCTACTACGCACAGCACGCGCTCGAAGGTATGACCGAGTCCAACACCGTCCTGCAAGAGATCGATACCGTCACGCCCAAGTGGACCGTGCCGCAGCAGCGCAGCCTGCTGGGCGCCTTCCTGTTTAGCGACAACGACTCCATCGAGAAGCAGGTTCGCGTCCTCTCCGGCGGCGAAAAGGCGCGTCTGGCCCTGGCCAAGATGCTCGTGGCTCCCGAGGCGCTCCTGTGCCTGGACGAGCCCACCAACCACCTGGACATCGACTCGGTGGACATGCTCGAGAACGCCCTGCAAAACTTCCCCGGCACCATCGTGCTGATCAGCCACGACGAGCACCTGGTGCGCGCCGTGGCCAACCGCGTCATCGACATCCGCGACGGACAAGTCACGGTCTACGACGGCGACTACGACTACTACCTCTACAAGCGCGAGGACCTCGCAGCCCGCGCCGCCGCCGAGGCGTCCACGGAGAGCGCGCCGGCCACGACCAAGTCCGCCAAGGCCAGCGCCGCCCAGGCCGACACCCCCGTCGCCGCCCCCAAGCCTGCCGAGGGCAAAAAGACCAAGGAGCAAAAGCGCGCCGAGGCCCAAGCCCGCGCTGCGCTCAACAAAAAGCTCAAGGGCGTGCGTAACCAGCTCAAGAAGATCGAGACGGAGCTCGACAAAAAGCGCGCCCGCTATGACGAGCTTATGGAATTGATGGCAAGCGAAGAGCTTTATGCCGATCAAGACAAGTTCAACGCCGCGCTGGGGGAATATAACGGCCTTAAGCAAGAGCTACCCAAGCTCGAGGACGAATGGCTGGAGCTTTCCACCCAGATCGAAGAGGAGACCGCGCGTGAACTCTCGTAAGGCCGCTGCCGTGGCGATGAGCATCATCGCCATCGCCTGTCGCATCTGCGGCATCATTATGAGCGCGATGACCGTGCTGCTGTGTTTTAGCGGCCTCACCGCCAAGCTGCAGATCGTAGGCTTTGTCGTTGAGCTTTCGCGCGCACTGCCGAGCGCCATCGCCGGCTATGGCGTCATCACGTCGCCCTTTGGCGGCGTGTTCCGCCTGGATTACGCCATCGTCGCCGTGATCCTGTTTGTGATCGACTACCTGCTCACGCGCGCCTCGCGCCGCGTCCGCTAGGGGAGCGCTATGTCCAGCAGCTACCTCATGAACCTGCTCGCCAGCGCCGTCGCCGTCATCGTGGGCATCGTGATCCACGAGAGCGCACACGCCGCCGCGGCCTGGGCGCTCGGCGACAAGACGGCCCGTTCGCGCGGCCGCGTGTCACTCAACCCGCTTAACCATATCGACCCGTTTGGCACCATCATCCTGCCGCTGCTCATGCTCGCGGCCGGCGGCCCGGTGTTCGCCTTCGCCAAACCCGTGCCCGTCTACCTCAACAACCTCAAGCACCCCAAGCGCGACGAGGTCCTGGTGAGCGCGGCCGGCCCCGCATCGAACATCGCACTCGCGTGCCTTGCCGCGGCACTCATGCACGTGGCGTACGGCAACCTCTACACCGGCATCTCCTTTGCCCTGGCGTCACAGATCATGAACTTCGGCGCCACGTTTATCGTGGTTAACCTGTCACTCGCATTCTTCAACCTCATCCCGATCCCGCCGCTCGATGGCTCGTCGATCATCGTGCCGTTCCTCAAAGGCAAGGCGCTCAACAACTACTACCACCTGCAGCAATACGCCATGCCCATCCTCATCATCGTGCTGTATCTGCTGCCCATGTGGACTGGCATTGATGTGATCGGCCGCTATTTCGACGTTACCGTGTATCCGCTGGCCGAGTGGCTGCTCAACTTCGCAATCGCCGGCATCTAAGGTAAACTTACAGGTCGACCGTGTAAAACGGTCGCAACATGCACCCAAACCGCGCCGCGAAGGCGCCGTCAAAGGAGGTCGAATATGTCGTATCGTGTGTCGACGCAGGTCTACAGCGGA
>UROR01000168.1 GCA_900549535.1 uncultured Collinsella sp.
CCGAGTACTGCGTGCCCGCCATGGGGTGCGCGCCCACAAAGTAAAAGCCGTGCTCGCGGGCAAGCTCAAAGGCGCGCTCGCACACGATGCCCTTGACGCCCACCGTGTCGATCACCACGGGGCCCATGATGGCCTCGGTGTCGGTGGCGTCGGCGAGCGCCTGGGCGTGCGCCTCGAGCCACTCGATGCATGCCTCGGGATAGCAGGCAAGGACGATGATGTCGCATTCGCCGAGTGTCTTGTCGTTGAGCTCTCCGGCGACAGTGCCCATGCTGGCAGCCGTCATGACATCGTCATCGGGGTCCCAGGCCAGCACTCGGACGCCCGCCTGCGCATAGCCGCGGGCAAAACTGCCGCCGATGAGGCCAAGGCCGACGATGCCGGCACACTTGGGGCCGCCCTGGTTAACGCGCGCGTTTCTCGCCGTACCCATGGGCTACTCCATGGTCTCTTGGCAGACAACCTCGCGGATGGCTCGGATGCGGCGCATGGTGTCGTCGAACTGATCGGGGGTGAGGGCCTGGGCGCCGTCGGACCAGGCGCGGCTCGGCTCGTCGTGGACCTCGATCTCCAGGCCGTTGGCACCACAGGCGGTCGCGGCGAGCGCCATGGGCTCAACGTAGCGGGTGTAGCCGGTGGCGTGGCTGGGGTCGGCGACGACGGGCAGGTGCGACAGGTGGTGCAGCACCGGCACGGCGTTGAGGTCGAAGGTATTGCGGGTGCGGGTCTCGAAGGTGCGGATGCCGCGCTCGCACAGGATGACGTTGTCGTTGCCCTCGCTCATGATGTACTCGGCGGCCATGAGCAGCTCATCGATCGTGCCGGACATGCCGCGCTTAAGCAAGACCGGAGTCTTGGTCTTGCCGACCTCTTTGAGCAGAGGGAAGTTCTGGGCGTTGCGGGCGCCGATCTGCATGACGTCGATCTTCTTGTCCAGGAAGACCTGCACGTCGCGTGGGTCCATGATCTCGGTGACGATCGGCATGTCGAGCTCGGCAGACGCCTCGCACAGCAGGTCGAGGCCGGCAGGGCCCATGCCCTGGTAGGCGTAGGGGGAGGTGCGGGGCTTGTAGGCACCGCCGCGCAGCATCGTGGCGCCGGCGGCCTTTACGCGACGTGCGATGCGGATGAGGTTCTCGCCCTCGACGGAGCAGGGACCGGCGATGACCTGGAACTGGTCGCCGCCGATCTTGACGCCGTGGCCGCAGTCGATGACGGAGTCCTCGGGGTGGAACTTGCGGTTGGCGCGCTTGAACGGCTCGGAGACGCGCTGCACACGCTCGACGACATCCATGGACTCGAGCAGGAACGGGTCGATCTTGGTCGTATCGCCCACCAGGCCGATGATCGTCTCGTTCTCGCCGCGCGAGACATCGGTCTTCAGGCCCTTTTTCTCAATCCAGCTGACGATATGGCCGACGGCCTCGTCGCTGGCGCTCTGCTTTAAAATTGCAATCATGGTGTGCCTCTCACCTCGATGGATAACTTTTGCAAAAACGGCCCGCATCGCGAGCCGTGTATATATGGTGCATGAGAGTTTATACTATCTGACTCGCTTTTGCCTTCTAAAGCGGGCCGTTGCGCCGCGTCTCCCACGTAATTGCAAAGCTTTTTCTTTTATTTTGATAGCCCGTGGTGCACTTGGGTATAATGCCAAACGTTGGCCCTATTAGCTCAGGGGATTAGAGCGTCTGCCTCCGGAGCAGAAGGCCGTTGGTTCGAATCCAACATGGGGCACCATCGAACGTAAGACCGTCCGAACCTCGCATGGTCCGGCCGGTTTTCTTATACCGACGCGACGTGATGGGACGTGGTATGGCAGCAACGGATATCGAGCGCGGACTCTCAACCGCCGAGGTCGAGGAGCGCATCGCCGCCGGTAAGATCAACCGCAACATGGAGCTCAAGACCAAGTCGGTCAAAGAGCTCATCATCGAGAACCTCTGCACGCTGTTCAATTTGATCAACGTGATCTTGGCGTTCCTGGTCATTTTGACCGGTTCGTTTAAGAACCTGACGTTCCTGTTTGTGGTGTTCCTCAATACCGCTATTGGCGTCATTCAATCCATGCGGTCCAAGAAGATGGTCGATAAGCTCACGCTGCTGACCTCTAAGAAGGCCATCGCGGTGCGCGACGGTGCCGAGGTGGAGCTCGACTTGGACCAGATCGTGCTCGACGACATCATCCGCCTGGGGCGCGGCGACCAGATTCCCGCTGACGCCGTGGTGGTTTCCGGCGAAGCGCTCGTGAACGAGAGCCTGCTGACGGGCGAGAGCGACCTTATTAAGAAGCAGCCCGGTTCCGAGCTCATGAGCGGCAGTTTTATCGACTCGGGCCTGCTGCGCGCTCGCGTGATCCATGTCGGCGCCGACAACTACGTGGCTAAGATCAATAACGAGGCCAAATACGTCAAAAAGGTCAATTCCGAGATCATGAACGCGCTTAACGCCATCGTGCGCTTTGCGAGCATCATCATGATCCCGCTCGGTTTGGCGTTGTTTGCCTCGAGTGTGAGCGAGCTGTGGGATGCCGCGGGAACCCCGGGCGATAGCGCGCTTTCGTGGTGCTTCTCCGAGCTGTTGGCTGGTCATGTGCCTTCGTCGGCGCTGCTGTCCACGGTGGGTGCCCTGCTGGGCATGATCCCGCAAGGCCTGGTGCTGCTGACCTCGTCGGTGATCGCCATCGCCACGGTGCGCCTGGCCCGCCGCAAGGTGCTGGCACAGCAGCTCTACTGCATCGAGACGCTCGCTCGCGTTGACGTGCTGTGCCTGGACAAGACGGGCACCATCACGTCGGGCCGTATGGAGGTCGAGGGCACGTATCCGCTGCCTGTTGAGGGTGTTGGCTTTGGCGTGGACTCGGACGAGGCGGCTGTTCCCGTCGATACCACAGTGCTCGATTTTGCGCTGGCTAACGTGGCACGTGCGACTTCGGCCGATGCCAACGAGACCTGCCAGGCGCTGCTCAACTATTACGCCGATCGCCCGGTCGAGGTGTCCGAGCCGCTGTCGGTCATTCCATTCTCGTCGTCTAAAAAATGGAGCGGCGCTTCTTTTGCGCAGGGCTCCTACGTAATGGGCGCCGCGCAATTTGTGCTCTCTGATCGTGCGTTTGCCCAGGTCGAGAACCGTGTCGCCGAGCTTGCCGATACCTGCCGCGGGCTGGGGGGGGCGCGGGTGGACGGCTTTACGCCGGTTGGGTATATGGGGGGCGCGGCCGAGCCCGTGGGATTTGTGACCATCCGCGACGAGATTCGTACCTCGGCGG
>UROR01000169.1 GCA_900549535.1 uncultured Collinsella sp.
CGATCGAGCACGGTGCCCCGATGACGCCCGAGATCCTGGAGCTGTACCGTGGCGCCGCGGGCACGCAGCTCGAGGGACGTGCGCCCAGCGTTACCTGCACTATCAGCCCGGCGCTGCCGTTTGTGTTGCTCGATCCAGAAAAGACCCATTCGACCGATACGCAAAAGAAGAACGGCGACATCGTGTGCTCGGGCATTATCGAGAGTGCTCGTGCGGCGCTGGATGCCGGCGTTAAGGTGGGCTTGGGCACGGACTCAAGCTGCCCGTTCGTGACGCAGTACGACATGTGGCGCGAGGTGGCCTATTTTGCCAAGTATGTGGGCGTGAGCAATGCCTTTGCGCTGCATACGGCCACGCAGGTCAATGCCGAGCTGCTGGGGCTGGGCGGCGAGACCGGCACGATTGAGTGCGGCAAGGCGGCCGACATTTTGGTGACGCGCGAGAACCCGCTCGATGACCTGTGCGCTCTGCGTGAGCCGATGCATGTGATGTGCCGCGGTGACTTGGTGCGCAAGCTCAAGGTCAAGCGTATCCCTGAGGTTGACGCGGAGCTCGACGCGCTTATGGCCATGCCGGCAAAAGCCCTGGCAGAGGAGCTCTCTCGCGACGGCGTGGCATAGACGGGACAAAGGGATAGCTCCGTTGCCGCATACAAAAAGCCGAGGTCTCAACACGAGGCCTCGGCTTTTATTTTGTCCTATGGTGTAGCGGCTAGGAGCGGGTTTCCATCTTGGCGTGGCACTTGGGGCAGGTGACGCGGATCTTGCCCTTGCCCTTGGGGACGGACAGCATCTGGCCGCAGTTGGGGCACTTGAGGTATGCCGTGGTCTTGCGGCCCTTCCACATCTTCTTGGCCGTTCGCTTGGCGCGCTCAAAGTCTTCCTTGCTGGTGCCGGCCGCACGCGAGGCGTTGGCAGCTGCAGCCCCGCCGCCCAAGCTGGCGACGAACTTGCCTAGGCCGGGGACGTTTGCGGTCGCCGTGACAAAGGCATCGTTCTCCTTGCGGCGCGCGTCGATGTTTTTGGACAGGCCGCGCAGCACGCCGAGCACGATCACGGCGATGGCGACCCAGCTGAGCCACTGGATACGAGCCATCGAACCGATCATCGCGATGATAATGCCTGCGAAGCCCATCACGATGGTGAGCTCATCGGCGCCGTTGCGACCCTTCATAAAGTCATTCATGCGAATTGCCTTTCGTTCGATATGCTGCACGCTTTTATACCCCTTTTGGTGCATTGGGGACAGGTCAATCTGCACCAAGGTGGTGCAAACGTACCTGTCCCCGGAACACCAAGACGGTGCAAAGAAGCCTGTCCCCAATGCACCAATTACTTGGCGAGCTTATCGACGACGCGCTCTATCTCGGCGAGCTTGGCGGCTTTGAGCTCCTCGTCGCCCGATTCGATGGCCGAGGCGACGCAGCCCTCGATGTGTGCCTTCAGCACATCGGCGTTGATGCGGGCGATGAGCGCCTGCGTGGCCATAAGCTGCGTGGAAATATCGACGCAGTAACGGTCCTCCTCGACCATCCGCAAGATGCCGTCGATCTGGCCGCGTGCCGTCTTGAGCATGCGGGTCACCGATTTATGGTCTGCCATCATGGCGGGTCCTCGTTTCTGGTCAATCCTTCAAATGCCTCATCCTCAGAAGTTGCGGTGAAATAGTTCCTGATTGAAGGCTTAAAGCGTTTAAACCGGAACTATTTCACCGCAACTTCTGAGGGGCTGGTTGGGCAGCGGTGTCTGTTGGTGCGCAGCTGCTACGCGGCGGTCACGGACAGGGCGTGGAACTTCTCGCCGGCGCCCTCGACGGCGGCGGCGAGCTGCTCGGCGGTCACGGTGTCGGCGCACTCCACCTGGACGGTCTGGGTCTCGTGATCGGCATCGGCATCGGTCACGCCGGCTACGTTGAGCAGCGCGGTCTCGACAGTAGCGTCGCAGTGGCCGCACATAAGGCCAGACGTTTTAACGATGTAGTTCATGATTATCTCCTTTTCGTTGAGTACCTAAAGTTGCGGTGGAATACGGACAAAATAGCGGTTTAGCTAAGCATGTTACGCCTTATTTCACCGCAACTGATGGTTTAAAGGTTCGCAGACGCAGGGCATTGCTTACGACGCACACGCTCGACAGGCTCATGGCCGCGGCGCCGAACATCGGTGAGAGCTGCCAGCCGGTGAGGGGGAAGAACACGCCCGCGGCGAGCGGAATGCCGATGCCGTTGTAGAACAATGCCCAGAACAGGTCCTGCTTGATGTTGCGGATCGTGGCGCGCGATAGCTCGACGGCGCGGGCGACGTCCATGAGGTCGCTGCGCATGAGTACCACGTCGGCGCCCTCCTTGGCGATGTCGGCGCCGGTGCCGATAGCAAGGCCCACGTCGGCGCGCGCCAGGGCGGGGGAGTCATTGATGCCGTCGCCCACCATGGCGACCTTGCCGCCCGCATCCTGCAGTTCGCGCACGTGGCGTTCCTTGTCGGCGGGCAGGACGTCGGCGATAACCCGCTCGCTGGTGAGCCCCACGCGTCGGGCGATGGCCTCGGCCGTCACGCGGTTGTCGCCGGTGAGCATGCGCACATCGACGCCGAGCGAACGCAGCGCGGCGATGGCCTCGGCGCTCGTCTCTTTGACCTCGTCAGCTACGGCGATGGTACCAACGAGCTCGCTGTTCTTGGCAAAGAACAGCGGCGTCTTGCCCTCGGCGGCGAACTGCTCGGCTAGACCGGCGGGCACCTCCGCGCCCAGCTCGCTCATCAGGCGCACGTTGCCGGCTGCGATGACATTCTGCCCCTCGCGTGCCTTGACGCCTCGCCCGGGCACGGCGGCAAAGTCCTCGACCATGCGCGCGACGATTCCGCGCGTCTCACACTCGGCCATAATCGCCTCTGCCAGCGGATGCTCGCTCTGGCGCTCCAGTGCGGCGGCCAGCTTGAGCAGCGCTTTCTCGCTGCCGAACCAGCTGACTGCCAGCGCCCGTGCCAGTGCGGTCTTTCCCACGCCGGTAGGGCCTAAAAACAGCATGGCACCAATGGGACGCCCCGGCTCGCCCAGACCGGTGCGGCTGCGCCGGATGGCTCCCGCCACGGCTGCCACCGCCCGCTGCTGGCCGACGATCTCCGC
>UROR01000170.1 GCA_900549535.1 uncultured Collinsella sp.
ACATTCCCACGCAGTTGCTCGAAGGCATTCGCTATTTTGATATCCGGCTCGGAAAGGGCGACGACCCCGGTATCGACCACGGGGATTACTACCTGCTCAAAAAAGACGCGTACTTTATGCATCTTTCCGATGTCATAGGCTACTTCAAAACGTTTTTGAACGAAAACCCGACAGAAGCGCTCATCATGCTTGTATCACGAGGCAACGACGAGGCTACCGACGAAAGTGTTACGACGGCTTTCGCCAAGGTTTTGGACGACAACCCCAAACTGTTCTATACGTCGAGCCGAATCCCCACGCTACACGAGGTGCGCGGAAAGATCGTTCTGCTGCGTCGATTTAGGCTCGCCGGCAACAGTGTAAGCGGCCACACGTGGGGCCTCGACCTTACCGAATGGGATGACAAGATCAAGGCTCACTCCGACAGCGCCACTATGTGTCTCGTCCAAGACGCGCGGGGCTTTGAAGCCGCGGGGGAAACAGGCGACAAAGAGCCCTATTGCACCAAGGTATACGCCCAGGACAAGTACAAACTCACGGGAACCGACAAGCTCAGCTGGGTCGATAATGCGCTGAAGGAAACGACCGGGCGCACGCGCAACAAGGTGGACGTCGTGGACGATGACGGGGCCAAGGTGCAAGTCCAGGAGCGTTGCTGGTCTATCAACTACACCAGCTGCACGGGCTTGTCGCACGGAGGCAATCCTTTTACCTCGGCACGAGTAGTCAACGAGCATCTGTATAAGAGCCCGTACATCAATCCCAGCGGCACCGAGGATACAAAGTCAGATTACCTCAAGCACATTGGCATCATCGCATCCGACTTTGTTGATGCGGCGCTGGCCCGGAGCATCTACCAGCGCAATTACGATACGGAGCACAAGCAGACGGCTTCGTACTATCTCCCGTACTATCTCCCGACCCGCATGCGCATGACGTACGGCGACTCGCTGAGCGATGCCTCATTCCAGGATGGCAAGACCGTTGGCGAGGGTCATTTCCGCCTTGCTGACAGCAGCAACGCGCTCAACGCGACAGCTTCGGGCCATGCGTTTGCCATTGAATACGTGGATGTCGACGCCCTGGGCAACGAGACCGTTACGGGGCTGCAGGGCTCTGTGCCCATCGATATCGATCCACGCGCGCTGACGCCCCATTTTGAGGGACTCGAAGGCCTTAAGGCCGGCGAAGACGTGCGCGCCAAGATTGCGGCATCACTCGAGGGCAAGCTCGAAACCGATGCCTGCACGGCCCAGCTCGAGTTTGTGCACGACGCGAACGGCGCTCCGGGCACGGCAATGACCGAGGGCGAAACATTTGCCGCAGGAACGTACTGGGTGCGCGTGAACGGTCTCTTGGGCGACGCGGCGCAGAACTACACGCTCGCCAGCGACGGAGCCGCAAGCTTTACCGTAGCGGCCTCGGGCAGTGCGGGCGGCAACGGCAGCGGCACGGGTTCCAACGCAGGCAGCGCCGACAAGAACGGCAAGGGCAACAAGAGAGACCAGGGCAAGAGCTCGGGCGGAAAGCTCGCCAACACGGGCGACGGTTCTGGCGTTGCCGCCGGGCTCGCTGCCGCCGCCGTAGCGACGACGGTCGCCGGCGCAGCAATGCTTGCCAGTGACCGCGACAATACCGAGGACGTTAACGAATAGGCAAGCCAGTTTTTTGGGCGCATCAACTCAATCGGGGCGCAGAATACCGTTCTGCGCCCCGATTTTTACCTTGGACCGAACGCCGTTATCGGCTACATCACCATGTTCAGCGCGTTCACAAATTCCTGGGCCTTCGCACGGCTACTCAGGCTAAAGACGCAAGCGGTCAACAGTCGATTGCGCAGAAAAACATCACGGCCTTTGATTCTATTGACGCCCGTGATGTCCTTAAGATAGACAATCTCGGTGTGCTTGCCGCCGAAAGTGCCCTTCCTGAGCACCTCGATACGGTTGGGGTAGATCTTGACGTCTTTAAATCTACCCGAGCCCTTGTCCTGAAACAGCAAGGTGTTGTTGTCCATGCATGTCACTCCCATGGGGTTCGTGAAAACTGTCTCTATTGCCACATTTTAGTCACTTCGGGAATCCTGCACGAAGGCGCTAGGCGACATTGAAATTCGAGTCCGCGCGAGGCTTTAAGATAGACATGATCGGCTGCATCGATGCGACTGGAATATTCTAGGAGCACGCCTCGCATTATTCGCCATTAGAGGAGGTCTTACCTGGTTTACGTATGGGAATTCGAGTTCTTTGATTCGGACGGCATTGAACTTCCCGTGCCAGACTTCGGACATGAGCCGCGACACGGCGGCAAGATTGTCGCTGTAGCCGTCAGCCGCGAACTCGGCGACATTCCCGCCGTCACCGCAGCGGATGCCGCGCGCATGCTCGGTGTTAGCTTAGCACGGGTGTCACAACTGCTAAATGCAGGACTACTGGATTCATGGAAGGATGGCACCAAGCGCATGATGTCCAAAGCCTCCATCGAGGCACGACTCGCCGATACACCAAGGGTGGGACGCCCCAAAGAGGCCCCCGTTGCCGTGTAAGGCGATGCCGCTGTGGACTTTCATCACCTGACATGCATGGCAGCCAGGAACGCTCGATTCGGGACTCACTGCGCCCCGAATCGAGTTGGGCCCATTGCTGCAGGCTGATTCGCATCCCCGATCCCAAGAAAACAGAAGCGCCACTTGCTTCGTTGAGCCCCAACATCCGACCCCGGCTCCCCCTCGTATCCCCAGCGGCATTTCAACTCCAGGATATGTCGCGATCATGCCCGGTCATCCATGCAAATGGACACCACTCTAACACTGGGGTCAGATATCCCCCGCTGCGGCGTATAGGGTAAAACCTTGTCTGCCGCGGAATCCGCCTGCGGGCAACGCTCCGATCTCCGATTGGGGTGAAGCCTATGAACTTGTTTCTTGAAATCCTGCGCCTCTCGATGTATGTGACCGGCATTGCCCGGAACCTCTACTCGATCTGGCGGGAATATAAGCAGTAACGGATAGCGAAGGGAGTCATAAAAAGACGATATGAGAAAGCCATTTGGGTCGCCTCCCCCGCGGCGCAGCTTCTTTCCGCGGGCTCGGGATGCCACAATG
>UROR01000171.1 GCA_900549535.1 uncultured Collinsella sp.
CTGCTGTCGATGGACCAACCAAAGTCGCCGCCTTCGACGGCGCACTGCTTGCCATCGGCGCGCGTCCACCAGCGAGTGGAGCCCACGGTATTAAAGCCGTTGGCGAGCTCGGCTGCCCAGCTGCTGATCTGCGACGTATCGAGCGTGGGGTTGGCCGGATCGGCAAAGCTGATCCACTGCAACACGGAGCTGCCATCAACCTTGCCGGCATCCTCGCCGTTGAGCTTGAGGGTCACGTTGACGCCCAAGAAGTTGTTGGCGGCATCGCATGCAGACTGAATCTGGTCGTTGGTCAGCGTTCCATTGAGCGGCTCATAGGCATCGTTGCCGAGCTTGGAAAGATCTACGGTCTCGGCCAGCGAGGCAAGCTCGAGCTCGGCATACTTAATGACATGCTCGCGGTTGAGTTTTTCGTTGGAGCGCGCCTTCTCGACGGTAAACTTGCCGGCCTGCTCGTCATAGGAGCTATTGGCCTCGAACGCGCCCGAACGCCCCTCGTTAAACTCGTCGATGGCGGCGCCCAGATCCTTCTCAAACTGCTTTTGGCCAAAGGTGTCGGAGAGTATGGACAGGTCGACGTCTTGATCAAGATCGACTTCGTTGGAGCTAGCGGTTGTTTTGGTCTTGCCGCTTAAGGATTCTACAAGGCGAACCGGCCATACAAAGGCTTCGTTGCAGCTGATAATCTCTTTTGCGGCAGCTTCGCCGTCGACAATGGGCTCATCGGACTCGGGCTGATAGGTCCAGCTAAAGTCATCGCCTGTCACGGTGAGCTTATAGTGCTTCCAAGCCGAGTTGACCTTGGTGGCGGCAGACGAAGCGTTGGAGAACGAGACATCGACGCCGGCGATAGTGGTGTTGGGGTAGGCTACCTGCGAAAACGCTACGACGCCTACGATATAGACAATGACGATAAGACCCAGAACGACAAAGAGCGTCGTCTTTTTGCCCGACTTATTGTTCTCGGCGGGTTTGCGTGCGGGGCCGCGATTGCCTCGAGCGTGCGTGGGGGGCTGCTTGGGCGCATTGCCATTTGTCTGGCGCTGCTGATGCTGCTTGTTCGGACGTTGGGAAACGTTTGCCGCACCTCGCTGCTGACCGCGGCTCGGCGCGATAGGACGCGGCGATTGAACGCCGCCGGTGTGCCTGCTCGGCTGCTGCGGATCGGGAATCAGTTGAGTTCGATCGTTTTGCGACATCGTATGCATATCCTTCGAATTTCGCCTTGCGGCTCATCGTGTTTTTACTGGGCTTGCATTATAGCGATTACCTAGTTGTTTGTGGTATGGAAACGGTGGCATTCAAAAGAGGTGGGACATTTGTCCCACCTTCGAGTCTTTCTTTGTCGCTATCCGCACACACCGCATTTTGCACAGGCCGAAAGTGCGGCCGGAGCCTGCGCGATGCCGCCCTTGGCCGTCTCGCGCAGGGTTGCCGGCAGGGCGTGGCCCACCGAGAGCATCACATGCGCCATCTGGTCAAACGGCACCAGGCTCTTGATGCCCGCGAGCGCGAGCTGGGCCGAGCTGAAGGCTGCGGCCACGCCGATGGCATTGCGGTTTTGGCACGGCACCTCGACCAGTCCGCCCACGGGGTCGCAAACGAGGCCTAGTAGATTGCTCAGCGCGATGGAACTGGCGTCGAGTGCCTGCTCGGGAGTGCCGCCGAGCATCTGTACCAGCGCGGCGGCGGCCATGGCGGCGGCGCTTCCCACCTCGGCCTGGCATCCGCCCTCGGCGCCGGCGACGCAGGCGCTCGTGGTGAGGTTGAGGCCGATGGCGGCGGCACAGTAGAGGGCGTCCATGACCTGTTCGTCATCGAGCTGCAGGTGGTCGGCCAGCGCCAGCACGCAGCCGGGTACGACGCCCGCGGAGCCTGCCGTGGGGGCCGCGACGATCACGCCCATGGTGGCGGAGCGCTCAAGTACGGCCATGGCGCGGGCCACGGCTTCGGTCTGTACGGCGCCCATTAAACTGGAGCTAAGGTCGTTGCGGCCGGTGGCGTCGACGAGCTTAGCCTCGCCGCCGATAAGCCCGCCGAGCGAGCGCTGCGGATTGGCGATGGGGGCCGTGGTCTCCTCGCGCATGACGTCGAGCACGCGGCGCATGGCGGCGACGGCGTGCGCCTCGCCGGTCAGACGCGCCTCGCGCACGGCCATGACGGCGCCGATGCTGAGTCCCAGCTCCTCGCAGGCGTCGAGCAGCTGCTCACCGTCGTCGAAGACCTCCTTGGCCGAGACGCCGGGGGAGAGCGATGATGCCGAGCCGGGGAGCTCAATAAAGGTGGCGTAGCCGACGTTGTCGAGTTTGCGCAGCATGGGGATGACAGTGTCGTCGGGTGTGCCGTCGGTCTCAAAGACGGAGTACGCCTGGCCGCCCACCTCGGTGCGGTAGGTACGGCAGAAAGCGATGTTCACGTGGGCATAGGCGAGCAGGTTGGTGAGCGCGGCGAGCACGCCGGGAACGTCGTAGTGCGCCACAAAGAGCGTGGAGTACATGCCCGAGATGTCGACGCCGACGCCGTTGATACGGCTGATGCGCATCTTGCCGCCGCCCAGACTCTCGCCGCGGACCTGCGCCGTGGCGCCCGTGTCGTCGACCATGTCGATGTCGACGGTGTTGGGGTGGATGGAGGCGTCGTCGCCCTTGATGTCAAAGTGATATTCGAGTCCCTGCTCGCGTGCGAGGTCGAAGGCCTGCTTGATGTTCTCGTCGTCGGTATCGAGGCCCAGGATGCCCGCGACGAGCGCGCGGTCGGTGCCGTGGCCGCGGTAGGTGTGGGCGAAGGAGTTCCACAGGCCAAAGGTGACCTTGGTGATGCGGCCCTCGAGCAGGCTCGCGGCCACCTGGGCGCAGCGCAGGGCGCCGGCGGTGTGCGAAGAACTGGGGCCGACCATGACGGGCCCCAAGATCTCAAATGCCGAGGTCGTAGCTAATGTTTGCGGCTTGCCTGCCATGGCTGCTCCTTTAATCTATCCCGTCGTGCCCCGGGGGGGGGGCTTACTGGGG
>UROR01000172.1 GCA_900549535.1 uncultured Collinsella sp.
TGGTACCTTGTCGGCGGCCACCCATCTTTTAAGGAAGCGGATGGCCGCAACGTGACGTTTGCCCGTACAAAAGCCGGAGAAGAGCTGCTCCGCTCCGCCGTCGCTGCGGGCGTTCTGGAGACGTCTCCCTTGGAGGATCTTGAGGTGGTGAATGAGATGCAGCCCGGTCAGTGCATGCGCAAGTCGGCGATGCACTCGTTTATCCTCGCAATGAGGCTTGCACGTAAACAAACGCCGAGTTACTCGCTCAGGCAGCTTGCCTGCTGGCAAAAGCGGCTGCCACTCGCCGTTCGCTGCAAAATGTTCCTTGGCACGCTCCGACGCATCGCGTCGGGCAAGATCGAGTAGAGCTTAGCTTGGAGACGGGTTTGAACAAATACAAGAGCCTTGCGCAGAACATAGTCCTTTTCGCTGTCAACTCCGTTGCGACGAAGCTTATAGCCTTCGTGCTTGTTCCGCTCTACACTTACTACCTGAGCGAGGGCGAGTACGGAATCACCGACATGTCGCTGACGGTCATCACGCTTATGGTGCCCCTCGCGACGCTTTCGATTTCTGATGCGGTGCTGCGGTTCGTCATCGATGACTCGAAGAACACCGACCGCTACGTGACTGCGGGGCTGGCGATTGTCCTCGTGAGCTTCGCAATCGTCACCGTCATGCTTCCACTGCTCGATCTTGGCATCTTCGGGGGGCTTGGCGATTACAAGCTCTGGTTCTTGGCGGCCTATGCGAGCAATGCCATGCTGACGTACCAAAGCAACGTCGCGCGGGCGCTCGACCAGGTGCGCATCATTCCCTTTGCCGCTGGGATTTCCTCGCTGGCCACCCTTATCGGCGCCTTTGTGTTCATCGCGCAGCTGAGGCTGGGTGTCGAGGGGTACTTCATCGCGACGATACTCGGGGGTGTCTGCGGGTCGTTGGTATACGAGGCCCTTGGCAAACACCGCGACCATTTGCTGCATGTTGGGATGAGCGACCTTCGCGTCGACCTGAAGAAGATGATGTCCTACGCGATTCCTCTGACACCCAACACGCTCTTTTGGTGGGTAAACAATAGCATCAGTAGGTTTTTCGTGACGGGGTTTCTGGGAATTGCCTCGAACGGGCTGTACGCTGCGGCAAGCAAGATTCCAAATCTGTTGAACGCCGTGTTTCAGATCTTTCAGCAGGCATGGCAGATCTCGGCATATCAGGAGTTCAAAAAAGAGGGGGCCGGAGACTTCTTCACGACGGTCTTTTCGGCACTCCAGTTCATCATGTTCTCCTGTGCCGCTCTGCTCGCTGCGGTCACTCCACTCCTCGCCTCGTTGCTCCTGCAAAGTAGCTTCTATTCCGCGTGGAGGTACATCCCGCTTCTCCTGGTCGCCTTCTTCTTCAACACGATTTTCTCTTTCTACGGAACTATTTACTCCGCTAGCATGGATACAAAAAGGCTGTTCGTTACGACGATGATCGGTGCGGTCGCGACCATGGCGGGTTGCTGGGCTCTGGTTCCGACGCTCGGCCTTCTAGGAGCCTGCATAGCCGATGTGGTCAGCAACTTTCTCGTAATGCTGTCGAGGATGCGCGGGGCCGCCCGCGCTGTCGATGTGCGCACTAATTGGTTGGTGTTTTACACCTGCGTGGCCCTCTTGATCTTTCAGGCGGTCTTGGCAGCGTTGAATGTGGAGAACTACACCTTTTTGGCCGGCGCATGCGCGCTCGCGGTCGTCGCGCTTCAGGCCGCCCAAGCGAAAAGCGAGATACGTGCCTTGTTGAAGCTACTCAGAAGAAGAAAAGGCGTCAAGCATTAGCGGGCGCTGTAAGTGCAGTATTGAGCCAAAGGAGACATGTACCATGAACGCTAAGGCGTTGGCAATAAAACTGAAGTACAAATGGCGCGGTTCCGTTGAGTGGCAGATGACGTCGAGCGAGCTGCGTGCCTATGCGAAGAGTCTGCACGGCGTCGGCGTCGACCTCCATACGTACGGCTCCTGCTTCGATGACGCGTTCAACGGCGGAGGGGGGGTCTATCCTCGTCGGCCGATACTGCTCCTTCGCCGGGAACGTCCGCTACTTTGGAGCGAACCACCCGACGGAGCGGGCCGTCATGTCGCCCTTGCTCTACAACCCCACATTCACTGGGGTGTCGGATTACGACGTTGAGCGGAGCGGGCTCGTGATCGGTAACGATGTCTGGGTCGGCTATGGCTCAATCATTACTTCGGGTTGCAATCGCATAGGCAACGGCGCAGTGATAGGCGCGGGCAGCATCGTGACGCACGATGTGGAGCCTTACTCGATCGTGACGGGCGCGCCCGCGAGGGAGCGGCGGAAGCGCTTCGACGGCGAAACGATCGCCGCGCTTGAGGATTCTCGCTGGTGGGAGCTGGAGCCCGGCGAGCTCATGATGCTGGTTGAGGACGCGTACGAGCCCCGGAGGTTCGCCGAGAAGGCTCTGCAGATGCGTGTGCAGGGTGAAGCGGGGAGGGTTAGCTAGCCGCAAAGACCGATGGTGCGGGAAGGCGGCTGTCGTACGGCAGTGCTCGCATGCTTCTACCTGCAGATTCCCGTCGGACACGTTGAGGCGAAACTCCGTATGCGCAACCCGTACAGCCCCTGGCCTTAGGAGTTCGGCCGGCAGACTGTGTACGCGCTGGCTAACTGGTACTTCACAGCCACGGAGGCGAGCCGCCGGAACCTGCTAGAATTCAGCGTCGACGCGCTGCGTACGACGGTGCGCAAGGGCTAATCCCACCCGCGAGCTCGACTGGGCTACCGGGAGCCGCCTTATCCTCATTACGGTGTACCGCCGCGAGAACCTTAGCGAGCCCATACACCGTTTGTTCCGAGCCATTTTATCGCTCGATATAAAACACATTTCGATTGTAGAGGACAGATTATATGAAAGGCATCATCCTCGCCGGCGGGTCCGGCACGCGCCTGTACCCGCTCACGCTCGTGACCTCCAAGCAGCTGCTGCCGGTCTACGACAAGCCCATGATCTACTACCCGCTGTCCAC
>UROR01000173.1 GCA_900549535.1 uncultured Collinsella sp.
AGTGCTCAAGGTTCTCGGTATCGCCCGTATAGGCAAACAGCACCAGTACGCCCAGGCTCACGACCTCGCCGTGTAGGTAGGAGCCCTCGCGCGGAATGCTGCACGTGGCATTGTAGAACGCATGCGCCACGCTCGAGTTGTAGTAGTAATCGTTTTGGTTGGTCAGGTTGGAGACGTAGCCCGTGTTGACCACGATGTCGAGCGCGATTTGTTTGACGGCCTCGCTTGACAGGTTCTGGCGCACGTCCTCAAGACCCTGAACGCCGTAGGTAAACAGCGGCTCGGAGCAGGTGTGGGCGAGTGCCAGGCCAAGGCCTGCCGTGTGCTCCAAGTTGCCGGCGCTCGTGGCGTACTCGACCTCGGGCTGCTTGGACAGGGCATCGCCCACGCCGGCCCAGAAGTACTCCGCCGGAGCTTCGGCGATGATCTTGGGGTTGATGAAGATGTGCGCCGGTCGGTTGGGGTACGAATAGCCCTCGAGCGAGCCGTCGTCGTTGTACACGACGGCAATGGCGGTCGCGGCGGAGCAGTTAGAACAGATCGTCGGGACGGTGAAGACGATCTTCTTGAGCTCGATGGCTGCGGTCTTGACGGTGTCGAGTGCCTTGCCGCCGCCACATGCGATGAGCACGTCGGCTTCCTGGCAGGCAGGGGAGTTCACGACCTTGGCGATATTGGCACGCGTACTGTTGGTGCCATAGACGCGCGTCTCCAGAACCTCGACATCGGTACCTTCAAGCGCCGCCTCGATGCCCGGCAGCGCTGCAGCCAGGGCTCGCTTGCCGCCAATGATGGCGACCTTGGTCGCTCCGTACTCTGCCAGTGCGGCGGGCAGCTCGGTAAAACAATCCTCGCCAACGGTGTAGTCGCTCATTCCGATCGTGCGCATGGCAACCTTCTTTCTTTCGATAAAGTGCTTTCAGGTATTTTGCTCCTAGAGAAGGTCTACAACCGCGAGAAATTTCGAACGTATAAAACCAGTGTTGAGGGTTTTTCGCTGGCGCGGAACGTGCTAGCATACTCCGCATAAGCGTTGATGGGGACGAGTAGTCGGCCGTCCGCATGCTACAGAGAGCGGGGAGCGCTGAGAACCCGTGCATGCGACCGATGAAAATCACCCCGGAGCTGCGGTCCCAACGGACGTGCCGCGCAGGTTCGTCTTAGTAGACATCGCCGAGATGGTCGTCGATACAGGCCAGCCGAGTAACGGATGCGAGCGCGCGAATACGCGGGCGAGGGCATCTAAGCTGGGTGGTTAAACGAAGAGCTTTTGCGGGCGTACAGTCCGTTTTGTGGCGCTTCGTCCCAGCTTGTAGGGACGGGCGCTTTTTTGGTGCCCAACGGGCGTGCGCGCCCACGACATGAAAGGGGTACCGTGGCAAACGAGTACAAGCAGACGATGAATCTGCCCAAGACCGGTTTTCCCATGCGTGCCGGTCTTTCCAAGTCCGAGCCCAAGCGACTCAAGGACTGGCAGGACAACAAGGTCTACGAGCAGGTTCTGAAGAAGAACGAGGGTCACAAGAAGTTCGTGCTGCACGACGGCCCTCCGTACGCCAACGGCCCGATCCACATCGGCCACGCCATGAACAAGATCTCCAAGGACATGATCAACCGTTACTGGATGATGCAGGGCTATGAGGTTCCCTATGTCCCCGGTTGGGACTGCCATGGCCAGCCGATCGAGCATAAGGTCGAGGAGAAGCTCGGCACCGAGAAGTTCAACCAGACCTCCACGGCTAAGATCCGCGAGCTTTGCAACAAGTTCGCTGTCGAGAACATCGAGCTGCAGAAGGCCGGCTTCCGTCGCCTGGGCGTGCTTGGCGACTGGGACAACCCCTACCTGACGCTCTATCACCAGCATGACGCTGCCGACATCGAGGTCTTCAAGGCCATGTTCGATAAGGGTATGATCTATCGCGGTCACAAGCCCGTTCATTGGTGCAAGCACTGCCACACCGCACTCGCTGAGGCCGAGATCGAGTACTCCGACGAGACGAGCCCGTCCATCTTCGTGCGCTTTGAGATGACCTCCAAGCCCGCCGGCCTCGAGAACTTCGACGGCCCGGTTGACTTCATCATCTGGACGACCACCCCGTGGACCATCCCCTCCGACCAGGCCGTTTCCCTCAAGCCCGGCGCCGCCTATGTCGCCGTTGAGCACGATGGCCGTGCCGAGGTCATGCTCGAGGACCTGGCTCCCAAGTGCTGTGAGGAGTTTGGCTGGGAGTACACCCCGGTCATGGTCGACGGCAAGCCCTATGTGGTTCCCGCCGAGACCTTCCACCACATCCACTACAAGCAGCCGATCTTCGACGGTGTCGAGGGCGTGGCGCTGCTGGCCGATTACGTCGGTGTCGACGACGGTACCGGTATCGTCCACAACTCTCCCGGCCACGGCGTCGACGACTACTTCGCCTGCCTCAAGGAGGGTATCACCGACATTTGCATGCCGGTCGATGACGACGGTAAGTTCTACACCGGCGAGGAGTTTGGCACCGGTGGCCCCTTCAGCGGTATGGATACCGATGAGGCCAACCCGCACATCATCGAGTTCCTGCGCGAGCGCGGCACCCTGGTCCTCGAGAAGAAGATCACGCACAGCTATCCGCACTGCTGGCGCTGCAAGCACCCGGTGCTCTTCCGTGCCACCGACCAGTGGTTTGTCTCGATGGACAAGACCGGTTTGCGCGAGCAGGCCGGCAAGGAGGTCCGCGAGAACGTCAAGTGGTATCCGGCCCATGCCGCCAACCGCATTGGCGCCATGGTCGAGCAGCGTCCCGACTGGTGCATCAGCCGCCAGCGCAACTGGGGCGTGCCTATCCCCAGCTACACTTGCGCCGACTGCGGCGAGAAGGTCATGAACGACGCCACGCTCGACGCCGTCATCAAGCTCTTCCACGAGAAGGGCTCCGACGCCTGGTTCACCGACGCTCCCGAGAGCTACCTGGGTGAGGCCTGCGTCTGCCCCAAGTGTGGCGGCCATCACCTCAAGGCCGATAA
>UROR01000174.1 GCA_900549535.1 uncultured Collinsella sp.
ACCTGCTCGGCTAGTCTGCGGAGCAGCTCCTGCATGTCGATGGCGCCGTCGTCGAAACGGGGCATGGCGAGCATGTCCGGCGTCGGGTCTGATAAGATTCCCATAGCGGTCTTCGTCCTTTCCTAGAACCTGTTGTTGTGGTGATTTCAGATTCTAGGACGAAGGCCGTTTTTCGTTAAACGGGCGCTAGGGTGTCACCCTTACACCAACATTTTCGACGCGATCAGTTCACCTCACGTGGCAGGGAAGAGGCCAACGAGGAAAAGCTGCGCCGCTGGAAACGTGAACAGGCACTGTTCATTCAGCGCTGGCCGGAGTTCTTCTTGACGGGCGATCCGTGGTTGGGGCCGAACTTATCCGCTGAGAGCGAGTACTTCTCGCTTTAGAAAATGGATTTTAGGAAGTCCTTAACTTTCTTTCGCTATGAGCTTGGAAGAAAGTAACGTTGGACTGTCCGTTAAGACAAATTACGAAAGCTCGATACTTCCGCGATACGTTTATACAGACTTATACAACTGGATATAATCGGATATAGTCTACGATAAACTTTTAAAGCTAAGATTGACCAATAATCGATTCCCTAGAAAGGCAAACAAGTGAGCGCCACAGCATTCCATAATCCGTTTCGTCCCACTGCCGGCGCTGAGCCTCCGCGCATAATTGGTCGTGATGATATTGCCCTTGAGTTTACCGAGAGTTTGAATGCGGGAATTGGTGCACCTGCGAGGCTCATGCGTATTGCTGGACCGAGGGGCTCCGGAAAAACTGTTTTGCTCTGCGATCTTAGGGATCGTGCGCGAGAGCTTGGATGGAAGACCGCTATTGTTTCTGCTGGCCCTAACCTATTGCTGAACTTGAAGGATCAGGTTGCTGATTCTTCCCTTGCGGCCAACGCTTCGGTCGGCGTAAACGCCGGCTTAGTATCGGCGAAAGTCGACGTTGCGCCCAAAGAGCCGAGCCTTAGAAAGCTGCTTAGTTCGGCAGCGAAGTCATCCAAGGGTCTTTTTATTGCCATCGATGAAGTTCAGGACGCCCCGATTGACGATATGCGTGCCATTGCGTCTACGGTTCAGCTTTTGATAGGGGAAAAAGTAGATATCGCACTTGCCTTTGCCGGCTTGCCCGCCGGCGTTATGGATCTTATTAACGGCAAGGCGCTTACGTTCTTGCGTCGTGCCCTCCCCGAAGATCTGGCGCCTATCAACCAGGTGGAGGTAGCGCTCTCTATGGGCGATAGCTTTGTCGCGACTGGTTTGACCATAGAGGACAATCTTCTGTCGAGAGCCGCTAAGGCCACTAAGGGCCATGCCTATCTGGTGCAACTGGTCGGATATTCCATTTGGCAGCGCGCCAACTTGCATCGTGCCAAAAGTGCCATCGTGAGTGAGCGCGATGTTGCCGAAGGCATTGCACTGGCAGAGGCTCGTTTTCACGATGTTGTTCACGAGCCCGCGATTTCTGGACTGGGGCTCAACGATATCAAATACCTTTTGGCCATGTGCGAGGATAAACAACAATCCAAATCAGCCGAGATTGCTAAGCGCATGGGTAAAAAGACCAATGAAATCAGCTCTATTAGGGCCAAATTGCTACAAAGAGAGGTTATTCAGGCACCACAGAGGGGTTACGTGCAGTTTGCCGTGCCGGACCTAGATATCTATCTGCGAGAGAACGCCGAGGAGATTCTCGAACGGTTCTAAATTGAGGCTTCCATCCAGGTCCACGACTGTCGAGGCAACCGTCGTGAGCTCCCTAAAAATGACGTTGACGAGTGGGTTGTATTGTCTTCTGCGCCTGCGGGCCGGGTGTACTGCTGGTCGCTGTTTGAGTTAGTGATTAATGATAAGGATTTATGAGGATGAGCTAATCGAAATCCGATGGGAATGTCGGTGGCGCCGAACGGCAATATTCGTGATGTGAGCGGACGGTGCTTAAGCGAATATCGCCGGTGTCAAAGAGGGCGATTGCTCACAACTGAAGCCCTGTACGACGCTAACTCGGAGCTCACCGTCGAGGGTGACCTGCCCAGTCCCCTCGCGATCTGCCCGCATGAGGTCCCTCGCTCCGGCATCCTCTGGACCGTGTCCGCTCGTGCCTCGTGGGTCTCCCGTTCGACCCTCTAGACGGCTTCGGTCTGGACATGTCAGCCTCCCTCCATCGCGGACCGAGGGATTCCGGCCCCTCTGGGGTTGCCTACCCGGATTCGCGTCTCAGGACTCAGCGCAACGCGTTGCGCTGAGTCCTGAGACTGTTGCAATGAAAATGAGAATCAATGGATGCGGTCCATTGGCTTAATCGCGAGAACGAGAATTGCCTACTCTATCAGCAGCGCAGTATATTATCTTTGAAACTGATGCTTAGTGGTTCCGCGTTTCTGCCGTCGAGCCCTTATTCTTCCCCCACATGTGGAGGCTTGCCCATGATAGAGATTTGGCACATTGAAAAAGACAATGCGGCAGGCATGTTCGCACAATGCGTTGATATTAACGGTGCAGATTTGCCGCCATCCCTCCCTTGGGTCGAGCCTTCCCTCAATAACCTATGGCTTGAGGCGTGTAGCTCTCATTTGTGCGGAAACTACCAAGCTGCAATTATTACTACCTCTGTTCTTCATGAATATACCTGAAGAAAGGTTGTTTCGAACCTTGATGAAGTGCCATCAATACGAAAAGACGACGGTGATATGTTCGAGAACCCAACCTTGAGGCCAGTCATCAACTCTGCGAAAAGTAAAGGGCTTTTGTCGGGCAATACAAAGAAATGGTGGGAAGCTTACTGCGAGCATATTCGAAACAAGATTTGCCATGGCGATTTGCTGCATATTCTTGACGACTGCAGAGATGTTCCTCAGTTCGTTGATTATTTTAATCCCATAGAATCGAGGGAGAATACAGAGCGGTATTCTTACGAGCAAGTTATAACACGTCCGGCGGTATTTCATCATAAGCGAGGCAGAAGATTCTCAAAGTATATTCTCCACGAT
>UROR01000175.1 GCA_900549535.1 uncultured Collinsella sp.
ATGCTCAGCCCGTGCTGCTGTCACATCATCTGCTGGCGTATTCCTGGATGTTCGCGCGCGACTTTACACGCCTGAAGGCCGCCTTTGATGCCGCCGACAACTGCCCGCTGGGTGCTGCCGCGCTTGCCGGCACGAGCTATCCGCTCGTTCGTCAGATGACGGCTGCCGAACTTGGCTTTGCGGGCGTGATTCCCAACTCGCTCGATGCGGTTTCCGACCGCGATTTCCTGCTCGATCTGCATTACGCCGGCTCCGTCATGGCCATGCACCTGTCGCGTCTTTCCGAGGAGATCGTGCTGTGGTCGAGCTCCGAATTTGGCTTTATCACGCTTTCCGACTCGTACTCCACCGGCTCGTCCATCATGCCGCAGAAGAAGAATCCCGACTTTGCCGAGCTTATCCGCGGCAAGAGCGGCCGTGTGTATGGCAACCTGGAGCAGCCGCTCGTGACCATGAAGGGCCTGCCGCTTGCTTATAACAAGGATATGCAGGAGGACAAGGAGGGCGCGCTCGATACCGCCCATACGCTCATGCAGTGCCTGTCGGTTATGGCCGGTATGATTTCGACTTGGACCGTCAACGAGGATGCCATGGCGCGCGAGTGCGGCGTGGGGCACCTTGCCGCCACCGATGTTGCCGATTACCTGGCTA
This sequence comes from uncultured Collinsella sp., assembly GCA_900549535.1. Lineage (GTDB taxonomy): Bacteria > Actinomycetota > Coriobacteriia > Coriobacteriales > Coriobacteriaceae > Collinsella. The sequence continues at coordinate 652 of UROR01000175.1, forward strand.
AGCGTGGTCTGCCGTTCCGCGAGGCACATGCCGTGGTGGGCCATCTGGTCCTGATGTGTGAGAAGCGTGGCTGCAATCTTGAGGACCTGCCGTTTGAGGTGTTCCAGGAGGCAAGCCCGCTCTTTGAACGCGATATTACCGAGGCGCTCGACATCCCCTCAATTGTCGCCGCGCGTACGACCGAGGGCGGTACCGCCCCTGCCGCCGTTGCCGTGCAGCTGCAGCGCGCCGAGGCACAGCTCGTGGCCGACGAGGGCGTGTTTGGATCGCTGACCAAGGTCGTCGAGATGGGCCACGGGATAAAGTAGGGATTTGACTGAAGCGGCTTTGGCCATTTATCGATAAATCGTTTTTGCTTTTACGGGTGTCTGCTGATGCGGACGCCCGTGTTTTGTTGCTATGGGGGAGGGGCTTGTCGAGAACTTCTGTAGGACCTTTGGGCAGGTTGTGAAGGGGTTACGTTCGCGGGCGGCAACCGACCGCCTGCTCTGTTCGATGCGGTTGATGGGCGGTCGGATGGTACTCTAATCGGGCTTCGAAACAGAAGTGACACATATGGAGCGCTTTAATAAATTGCAGCGTTTCAATAAACAGCTTTTTGTTTAACTGCAGCTAAAACTCTGTTACGATGCAGTCCAGGCGGGTGCCGGAATGGGACTTGGGCACGCGCGAACCTACTTGAAAGGCTACCTTATGGCTATCGAGAAGACCTTCATCATGATTAAGCCCGACGCCGTGCGCGATCGCAAAATCGGCGAGATTGTTGCTCGCATTGAGCGCAGCGGTCTTGTCATCGAGCGCATGGAGATGACCACGCTCGAGCGCGCTACCGTCGAGGAGCACTACGCCCATCTGGCCGACAAGCCCTTCTTTGGCGGTCTCTGCGACTTTATGACGAGCGGTCCGGTCGTCAAGATGGTCGTTTCCGGTCTCTCCGCTGTTGCTAAGATGCGCACCCTCATGGGCGCCACCAACCCGCTTGACGCTGCTCCTGGTACCATCCGCGGCGACTTTGCCGTCGATGTCAACGCCAACGTGATCCACGGCTCCGACTGCTTGGAGAACGCCGAGATTGAGATCAAGCGCTTCTTTGGCTAAACCAGCTTTGACTCCTTAAAGCTGTTAGCGTGTGGCTTGGGCGCCGCGGAACTCCATCCGCGGCGCCCTTTTATTTCAAAATCAATGAAGGGGCCCGCACGGACATGCGTTCCGAGCGGGCCCCTGCAGTTAGCTTCTGGCACAGAATAGTTTAGGCTTCGTCGACGATCTTAAGGCCGCGCGTGTGATCGATCTCGTTGAGGAGGTTAACGCGACGCTCGTGACGACCACCCTCAAACTCGGCGTCGAGCCACTCGTCGACGATCATCTTGGCGAGCTCGGAGCCCACGACGCGGGCGCCAAAAGCGAGCACGTTGGTATTGTTGTGCATGCGGGAGAGCTTGGCGCTGAAGGGCTCGGAGCACACAACGGCGCGTACGCCCTCGACCTTGTTGGCAGCTAGGCTAATCCCGCCACCGGTGCCACAGATGAGGATGCCCAGGTCGACGTCGCCGTTGGCAACGGCCTTACCCACCTTGTAGCCGGCGATGGGGTAGTCAAAGCTCTCGGAGGTGTCGGTGCCAAAGTTCACGACCTCGCAGCCGCGCTCCTTTAGGTGCTCGGAGATGATGTTCTTGAGCTCGACGGCGGCGTGGTCGTTACCGATACCGATCTTCATGGATGGTTCCTCTCTGGTCTGTGCGGCGCAAATGCTAAAGGTGTTTACCGCGTTCGACTGCATGATAGCGCGACTTTTGCGTAAACGCCCGGGCGTTTTTTGGTCAAACGCTTTAGCATGCAACAAGACCGGCTTCTCGTGAATGAATGTCGTCAGTTTGCGCTTGAGCGCCGTCTGCCGGAACCATGGTTGCGGTTTTTGATGCATTGTTATCAAATAAAGGAGCTAACTTTTTTGAGAGCCCAGCCCGTTATGCAAGCAGGAGATACCTATGCCCACCGATTCCATCCGTGATGCCGCGTTTTGCGATGTTTTGAACCGCGAACTTGTCTGTGCACTCGGCTGCACCGAGCCCATTGCCGTTGCCTATGCAGCAGCGCTGGCGAGCCAGACGCTCGGTTACGAGCCCGATCATATGGATGTTGCCTGCTCGGGCAACATCATCA
>UROR01000176.1 GCA_900549535.1 uncultured Collinsella sp.
GATTATCGGCATCTCCGTTCCCCGCGTTAAAGAGCATTTTGACCAGATCATGGGCCTCGAGCCGGGATTTGTGCCCACCACCTCGGCCTCCCCTGCCGCCAGCGCAGCCCATAAGCGCGGCGATATCTGCTTCTTCGATATCGACGGCACGCTCGCCTGGCAAGATCCCAAACTCGCCCAAGAGCTCCCCGAGGATGAACGAGACCTCTCCCCCTATCCCAATGAAGCGGTCTCGCAAGCCATCCGTGATTTTGTCGCCAAGGGCAATATGGCGTTTATCTGCACAGGGCGCACACTGAACTGCATCCATCCAAAGCTGCTCGAGCTGCCCTGGACCGGCATCGTCTGCCTCGCGGGTGGCTATGTCGAACTTGAGGGACACGTGATTCGCGATTTGGCGATGACGCCCGGCATGCTGCAGCGCCTTGCTCCCATTCTTGAGCAATCGGACGAAGTGATTCGTTTTGAGGGACTCAATGGCGTCGTTCGCATGAGTGCCGATGCGCCCGACGCCCCCGGATACGCCCGCACCGTGGGCGATGCAATTACGCAGCTGCAACATTACAGCGCCTACAAGATCTTAATGTCCACGTCGCTTGCCAACCGCATCGCTCAGGATCAAGCGTTTGAGCCGCTGCTCTGCTTTAACGAGCTCGAGCTCGAAGTGACCGAGATTTCGCCTCGCGAATGCACCAAGCGCGAGGGTATCCAGTCCGTACTCGACGCCCTCGATCCCCACCACGGAACCGTATACGGCATCGGCGACGCCAGCAATGACGTCTCGCTGATGAACGCCGTCGATGTCGGTATCGCCATGGGCAATGCGCCGGACTTCCTCAAGGAAAAGGCCGACTATGTCACCGACAGCATCGACCACGACGGCGTCGTCACCGCGCTCGAACACTTTGGGCTTATCTAGCCAAGCCCCTACCGCACTTGCGGCCACATGGCCCAATCGTCTTCAACCGCCGCGCTCGACGCCCTAATGTGGCAATATGTTGTCTGCATAATGCAACGATGCAACCTATCAAAGAATGCGAGAACCCGTGTCCAGTCCGTTTACCAGCTTTTTAGCCCAGCACTTTGACCAGATTAACGACTATCTGGCCACGTTCTTTGACGGACAGGCGACTTCCGCCGATATCGAGCGCTACCTGTACGCGCCGCTCTCGGCTTTTACGGCCAACGCCGGCAAGCGCCACCGCCCGCTCATCTGCATGCTCGCCGCCACTGCGGTAGGCGGCAGCTTTGAGAGCGCCCGCAGCGCAGCGGCGGCCATCGAGCACTTTCAGTCGGGCGCACTCATCCACGACGACATCGCCGACAACGGACAGCTTCGTCGAGGCAAGCCCTGCATGCACCTTACCGAGGGCACGGGCCTTGCCATCAATTGTGGCGACCTGGCGCTCACCATGGTCACCAAGACGGTTCTCGACGATCCCACGCTCGAGTCCGACGTGAAGCTGCGTGTGCTCCACGAGCTTACCGAGATGATCGTCCGCACCATCGAGGGTCAAGCGCTTGACCTGGGTTGGGTCCGTGACGAGCGCTTTGACATTTCGGTCGACGATTATCTGGACATGGCGACGCACAAGACCGCGTACTACAGCGGAGCGACGCCGCTTGCCGCCGGAGCCATTATCGGCGGCGGCAGCGAAGAGCAGATTGAGGCACTGCGCGCCTTTGGGCTGCACACGGGCCTTGCCTTCCAGATTCAAGACGACCTGCTCAACTTGATCGGCACCAAGGAGGCCGCCAACAAGGACTTCCGCACCGATATCACCGAGGGTAAACGCACCCTCGTTGCCGTGCATGCCCTGTCAGACGAGCGCTATCACGACGAGATCGAGGCAATCCTTTCCTCGGGCACCGAGGACCCTGCGCAGCTCGCACGCGCCGTGGAGATCTTCCAGGAGACCGGCTCCATCGATTACGCCCACACCTATGCGCTCGACCTGACCGCTAAGGCCAAGGCCGCTATCGAAGGCGTCGAGCTCGACCCGCATGCGCGCGAGCTCTTCCTCTCAATGGCAGATTTCTTTGTGGAGCGTCTTAACTAGCGGGGGTCATAAGACCTGTGGGCAGCGAGTTTGGGTACAAGTTGCTACACTATTGAGTGCATGTTTATAAATTGTCTCGCGTTGTCTATCCGACACACGCTCAAAATAGTACGAATGGTACGCCGAAAGGGGTTCGTTCATGGAACCTATTACCACGGGCATGCAGGGAGCAGCCGTCGAGGACGTCCAGTCCCGCCTTCTGCAGCTCGGCTATACAATCGATGACGCCGAGGTTGTCGGCAAGCGCTTTGGCACCACCACCGAGCAGGCCGTCAGCACCTTCAGGCTCGACAGCGGCCTTGCTGCCGGTCATGCCGTCGATATCCCCTGTTGGAGCGCCCTGGTCGACGCCTCGTATAAGCTGGGCGACCGCACTCTGTATCTGCGCATGCCCAATTTCCATGGCGCCGATGTGCAGGCCCTGCAGCGCGCTCTCAACGTTTTGGGCTTTGCCTGTGGCGAAGACGACGGCTACTTTGGTCCGCATACCGAGGCCGCCCTGCAGCAGTTCCAGGAAAATGTCGGCCTGTTTGCCGACGGCATGGCCTTCCAGGACACCTACGCCTACATCAACCGCCTGCACCATGTGTGGGAGGGCAAGCCCTCGGTCACCGAAGCCGAGTCCCGCATCGGTTTTGCTCGCGCCGCCAACGTGCTCGAGCGCTTCCAGATTGCCGTTATCGGCGAGGACCCCATCGCACGCAGCGTTGCGTCGCGCATGTGGAATATCG
>UROR01000177.1 GCA_900549535.1 uncultured Collinsella sp.
GTCGTCCTCCGGCCAACCGGTGATGCTCATTACGCCGGACCATGCCTGCGACATCGTGTCGTAGCCCGCACGGTTTCTGTACGGGCCGGTCGAGCCGAAGCCGGAGATGCAGCCGTAGACCAGCTTGGGGTTGACTTTCTTCAGCACGTCATAGCCCAGGCCCAGCTTCTCCATCTCCTGGATCAGCTTGCCCTGGCTGTAGCGCGCGGGCGGCTCGGTCTGCTTGGCTTCGAGCTTAATGTCGAACACGTCGACCGTATCGCCCTGCTCCAGCGGCGGCATCTGCTCGTCGCGTTTAAGGCCATACGGGTAGGCCTCGCGGAAACCCGGGGTCACGAGCACATCGCCCGAGGCCACGAACGGCTCGCCGTTCACGTCGAGCTCGAGCTTGGTGTTCTCGATGGTCGCGGGACCCATGAGCGTCGCCAGGAAGCGACGGGTAATGAGGTCGTAGAGCTTGCGCTGGCCGCCGTCGAGCGTGGACGGATCGCCCTCGCCGGTGGGATAGATAGGCGGGTGATCGGTGGTCTCGACCTTGCCGCGCGTGGGCTTCATGGGACCGGCGAGCACCTTTTTGCACACCGGCGCCAGCGCCGGGTTGATCTTTGCCAGATCGCTCACCACGGCGCCCAGATCGAGCGTCGCAGGGTACACGGTATTGTCGACACGCGGGTAGCTGATGAGACCGGCCATGTAGAGGGACTCGGCGATGCGCATCGTACGCGCAGGCGAGATGCCCTCGGCCGCGGCGGCAGCCTGCAGCGAGGTCGTCGCAAACGGCGTGGGCGGCTGCTGCTTACGCGAGCGCTTGGTCACCGCGGCAACGGTCGCCGTCGCGACACCGTCGACATGGCCGTACGCCGTCTCGGCAGCATCCTTGTCGGTAAAACGCGCCGTCTTGTGTGCAATCTTAAAGCGGTCGTCCTCGGCGGCGCCCTGCGCGGCACCCATGCCGCGAATCTGCCAATAGTCCTCGGGCACAAACGCCATGCGCTCGCGCTCGCGCTCGACCACCAGGGCGAGCGTCGGCGTCTGCACGCGGCCGGCAGAGCGCACGTTACCAAAGCCGCCGAACTTGGCGAGCGTCAGATAGCGCGTGAGCACCGCGCCCCAAATGAGGTCGATGTGCTGGCGGCTCTCGCCGGCGTCGGCCAGGTTCTGGTCGAGTGAGACGAGATTATCGAAGGCGTGCGTGATCTCGGCCTTGGTAAACGAAGAGTATTGGGCGCGGGCAACCGGCAAGTCGGGCGCCACCTCACGCACCTTGTTGAGGGCGTCCGAACCGATCAGCTCGCCCTCGCGGTCAAAGTCCGTGGCGATGATGACGCTGTCGGACTTCTTAGCCAGGTTCTTGAGCGAACGAATGAGCTCCTTCTCGGCCGGTAGCTTAATGACGGGTGCCCAGGTGAGATAAGGCAGGCTCTCGAGCTTCCAGCCCTTAATGGAAATGCCGTCGGCAAGGAACGGCTTGCGCTTGGTGTCGTACGGCGGGCGGGCCAGGCCATCGGGCATATCGGCCGGCAGCATCTCACCGTCCTCGGTCACCGAATACCAACCCAGCTTTTTATCGAACAGCACGCTGTCGCAAAAATCGGGCGCAAGGATGTGACCGGCAAGACCGATCGTCACGCACTCCTCGCCCTTCCACTCAAAACGGTAGATGGCGGTGTTGTACACCTTGTCCTTTTTAGGCTTACCCGTGGACAGCCGCTCGGCGATCTGACGCGCGGCGTCGTTTTTCTCGGCGATGATGAGCTTCAAAAGAGGCTCCTATCTCGTATCTCTGCGGCTACGCCCGCCCGTATGGCGGCCGACTTACGCCCTTGCTTGCTCAATCTGCCCGATGAGCCAATCGCACCAGGCATCCATGCCCTCGCCCTTGCGCGCGCTCACGGCAAACCGCGGCGCCTGCGGATTGAGGTCATCGAGTGTCTTAGTATACCTATCCATGTCAAAATCGAAAGCCGGGGCCACATCGACCTTGTTGAGCAGCTGCGCGCCGGCGTGTTGGAAGATGCCCGGGTACTTGATGGGCTTGTCGTCGCCCTCGGGCACAGAGAGGATCATGATGGACAGGTTCTCACCCAGGTCAAAGTCGACCGGGCAGACCAGGTTGCCCACGTTTTCGATAAAGATGACGTCAATGTTTTCCAGACCCACAGCCTGGTCGAACGCGTCGACGGCCTCCATGATCATGTTGCCCTCGAGGTGGCACAGGCCGCCCGTGTTGATCTGGATGGCGGGCATGCCGGCTTCCTTCATGGTAATGGCGTCGACGTCCGAGGCGATGTCGCCCTCGATGACGGCGCAGCGCAGGCCAGCCTTGTCGCGCAGGCGCTCGTTGGTGCCCAGGATCGTGGTGGTCTTGCCCGAGCCGGGGCTCGACAGCACGTTAATCACGTAGGTGTTTGTCTCTTTAAATCGCTCACGCAGCTGATCTGCCAGGCGCTCGTTGCGCGACAGAATCGGCGACGCGATATCAATCGTTTTCTCGGCCATATTCGGCACTCCTTACTTCTGCCCCTTTATACCCCGTCCCCAGATGGCTGATGGGCTAATCGTCGGGGGTCTCGATTTCGATACTTGCGATGTCGAGCTCGCGGCCGTGCAGTAGGCGCACATTGGCGCCGCCGCTCTGGGGGCAGCGGCAGTGGAAGCGATCATGATCGAAAACCTCACCGCAGT
>UROR01000178.1 GCA_900549535.1 uncultured Collinsella sp.
GTAATGAAAAAACTTTTCAGAAATTTGAATTTGTCGCTTGTGCTGCAGGCACTTTAGCGTAATATAGCGACCATCGAAAACGGAGACGGAAAAACAACCGCTTACCGAGGAAAAGGTACCGTTTACGATATTAGAATTGCGCCCGGCGATAGGTGAAAGGAGAGGCAGATGCAGTTCGTAACGATCATCACCACTGCAGACAATGCCATCCGACGCCAGCGCGCAATTTCCCGACGACGATAGCAATCGTCTCTGTCCGCATGGGGCGAATTGCCTCAACAGAGTCATTTTGAGGTCGTTGGGTTTTAGCACGACATTGCTGCATGTTTCTAGGGCATGTATGTGCTGATTTTTGCTATTTAACCTGATATTGCACGGTATATGACCTTGAAATGACTTGCAACTGACCGATGTTCTAACTAGCTACCAAGGGCGAAAGGAAACAGCCATGAGCAAGGGAAAAGTCGTTCTCGCATATTCCGGTGGTCTTGATACATCCGTATGTGTCAAGTGGCTCCAGGACGAGAAGAATCTCGATGTCGTTTGCGTCTGCGGCAACGTGGGCCAGGAAGAGACCGGACTGGATGCCAAGAAGCAGAAGGCGCTCGACCTGGGCGTTCTCGATTGCCAGGTGCTCGACCTGCGCGACGAGTTCTCCGATGAGTTCCTGACCAAAGCCATCGCAGCAAACTCCATGTACGAGAACAAGTATCCGCTGCTCTCCGCCCTGTCTCGCCCGCTGCTTGCCAAGAAGCTTGTTGAGGTCGCCCACGAGTTTGGCGCGACCTACGTCGCCCACGGCTGCACCGGCAAGGGTAACGACCAGGTTCGTTTTGAGGCTGCCGTCAAGGCCCTCGACCCTGAGCTCAAGGTTATCGCCCCGGTGCGCGAGTGGGATCTGAAGTGCCGTCCCGACGAGGTCGCCTATGCCCACGCCCACAACGTGCCGGTTCCCGAGGGTGCCAACGATAACCCCTACTCCATCGACGACAACCTGTGGGGTCGCGCCATCGAGTGCGGTCACCTGGAGGACCCTTGGAATGAGCCGCTCGATGACGCTTGGGTTATGACCAAGAACCCCGAGGACACGCCTGACGCCCCGACCTATACCGAGATCGAGTTTGAGGCCGGCAAGCCTGTCGCCGTCGACGGCAAGAAGATGAAGCTCTCCGAGATCGTCATCGCCCTCAACAAGATTTCGGGCGACAACGGCTTTGGCCGTCTTGACCTGGTCGAGGATCGTCTGGTGGGCCTCAAGAGCCGCGAGTGCTATGAGGTTCCCGGCGCCCTGACGCTCATCACCGCCCACAAGGCGCTCGAGGACATCTGCGTCGAGGGCGACCTGCTCAAGACCAAGATCAAGCTCGAGCAGGATTGGGCCACCGCCGTGTACAACGGCCAGTGGTACAGCCCGCTCAAGAACGCGCTCGACGCCTTTATGGCCGATACCCAGAAGTTCGTGACCGGCACTGTCCGTCTGAAGTTCTTTAAGGGCAACTGCCATGTCGTCGGCCGCAAGAGCCCCTTCAGCCTCTACGACTACGGTCTGGCTACCTACGACCGCGACACCACGTTTGACGAGAAGGCCAGCGCCGGCTTTATCGAGATCGATACGCTGTCGCTCAAGACGTGGGCAAAGGTCCAGGGCCCCAGCTCTGCTGCCGCCCAGGCCTAGCGCCTCCTTCCCTTGGTATCCGCGCGGCCCATCCGCGTGATACATAACGGGCGCACGGGGTCCCTACCTTTCGTTATGCTTGCTGACACTTCTTAACATCGGTGGCCCCTACGTTCCGCCCGCATATATGATGCCGCAACTGTGGCTGAGTCCGAGCCCCGCCGGGGTTGTCCGGCGGGGCTCCTTCTATCAATTTGGCGGCTCTGCGCCTATATATATGAGGAGTATCCATTATGTTCAATGCTATCGCGCATGCTTTACTTGCCCTCGCGCCCGAGTTCGATGCTGCAAGGGTCGAGGACGTCCCTATGAGCCTGAAGGCCTGGATCGATGGTTCGCAGGGCAACATCCGGAGGGAGACGTTGGGCGCCAAGTGCATGGCGCGTCACTTCTTTGCAAATTAGCTACATGGCTCCGCACACGGTGGGGAATGTGTAAAACTAGCGGTTGAAAAATCGCTTTAGCGATATGGCGCATTGCTTTGGGCGCTTGTTTTGGTATTTGGAGAAAGGGGACGGTTCCATGGCTCTTTGGGGCGGTCGTTTTGAGGCAGGCGTGGCCGAGGTCACGCAGGAGTTTGGCGCGTCGCTGCCGGTCGACAAACATCTCTATAAGCAGGATATCGCCGGCTCTAAGGCGCATGCCAAACTGCTGGCGGCCCAGGGCATCATCAGTGCCGAGGACGAGCAGGCGATTGCCAAGGGCCTGACCGAAATCGAACAGGATATCGATGCCGGCAACTTCACCTTCGACATCAACGACGAAGACATTCATATGTCCATCGAGAGCGAGCTGACGCGTCGCATCGGCGAGGCCGGTAAGCGCTTGCATACCGGACGTTCGCGCAACGACCAGGTGGCGACCGACACACGCCTGGGCGTCAAGGCGCTGGCCAAGGAGCTTATGGAGGCCAATCTTGAGCTGCGCCATGTGCTGGTGGATGCGGCCAAGAAGTACGACAAGGTAATTCTGCCGGGCTACACGCACATGCA
>UROR01000179.1 GCA_900549535.1 uncultured Collinsella sp.
GACGGGAAACGAAAAAGCCCGGTTTAAAACCGGGCTCGAACAAACACGCCTATTGACAATGGCTTTCTCATATTAAAAGGGCGGGGCCTGCTGCGCTTGCAGGCCCCGCACCGGTTGACACCCGACGGGACACAGCCGGGCGAGGCGGATCCGTGCTACCGCCCCGCCTGGCCGCGATGTTCAACTACAGCTCGTTGGCCGCGTGATACGCCGTGCGAATGGCGCTCGCAATGTCGGCGGTGCGCTCGCCCGAGCAGTCGCCCACGCAGGTCACGGGCACCGTCACGCCATCCAGGTCAAACGCGTTGGCCTTGGAGCCCACGGCCATCACCACGTAATCGCAGGCGATCTTCACCGGCTCCTCGGGGCCGTCCTCGGTGGTGTGCACGGCCTCCACGCCCTCGTCGGTAACGGCGGTCAGGCGGGTCTTAACGTGCTGTTCCACGTTGTGGGCGGCGAAGTCGCTCATGATCAGCGGCAGAATGGTCTCGGACTCGCCCGCGGCAATCTTGTCGAGCATCTCGACGATCGCCACCTCGCAGCCGTGCTGCAGCAGGTACTCGGCAGTCTCGGTGCCCACCAGGCCACCGCCAATGACGGCGACGCGCCCGCTGAGCTCCACCTTGCCGGCCAGCACGTCCCAGCTCGAGACGACCTTGTCCGAGTCGGCACCCGGAACGGGGATGACCACGTCGTGTGCGCCCACGGCCACAATCGCGGCGTCGGCGGCGTTGAGATCCTCGGCCGTAGCGGCATGGTTGAGCTCGACCTTCACGCCCAGGCCGGGCAGAATCTTCTCGTAGTACTCGACCGAGCGCATGATCTCGTCCTTGCGCGGAGGCGCGGCTGCCAGCACAATCTGGCCGCCCAAGTGATCGCTCGCCTCATAGACGGTCACGTCGTAGCCGCGCTTGGCCGCCACGCGCGCGGCCTCCAAGCCGGCAATACCGCCGCCCACCACGGCGACCTTCTTGTCGCCCTCGCCCGGCTTGATGGCGTTGGTCGCCTCGTCGCCGTTCTCGGCATTGAGCACGCACGAGATGTACTTGCGGTTTTGAATCGCGTCGACGCAGCCCTTGTTGCAATTGAGGCACTCGCGAATGGGCTCACCCGTGGCGGCCTTCAGCGCAATGTCGGGGTCGCACATGAGCGAGCGGCCGTACGCGATGATATCGGCCGAACCGTCTTCCAGAATCTTCTCGCCGGCCTCGACCGAAACAACACGGCCGACAGTGGCCACCGGCACGGAGACCAGGGCCTTGACGCGCTCGGCCACGGGCAGCGTCCAGTTGTAGGGCATGGCGCCCATGGGCGGAATGGTGTCGCCCATGTTGCCGGTATGGTTGGCCTGTGCAACCTGGATCATGTCGATGCCGGCGCCCTCGAGCAGCTTGGCAAACTCGCAGGCCTCATCGGGCTGCAGGCCGCCCTTGCCGCGCGGCGTGCCGTCGGGGTTCTCCATGATCACGGGGAGCTTGTACTCCACCATCAGCTGCGGCGCGGCTTCCTTAATGGCGGCGACAACCTCGAGCGCATAGCGAACGCGGTTCTCGAACGAGCCACCGTACTCGTCGGTGCGCTGGTTGAGGATGGCCGAGCACAGCGAACCCACCAGACGGTCGCCGTGAACCTCGATGGCGTCGATGCCGGCCTGCTGCGCGCGGGCGGCCGAGGCAGCGATGGCCTCCTTGATCTGGGTGAGCTGCTCTACGCTCGCCTCGTTCACAAAGTGCTGCATGTCGTGGTGCAGCTTGGCGTAGGCCTGCTTGCGGATCTCGTTGGACTCGGCCATCTTGGCGGCAAAGGTCTCCTCGTCGCCGGCGGCCTTGGCCTCCTGCGCAGCCTTGGCGGCGGCCATGGAACCCATGACCATGCGGCCGACGCCGGGCACGTCGTACTCGGGGTGGAACAGCTGCAGCGCGACCTTGGCGCCGTGTTTGTGAACGGTGTCGGCCAGCGCCTTAAACGTGGGGATCTGGGCGTCGGTCGCTAACTTGGGCGTGGGGCTTGCGGTCATAACAGGAGCAACGTCGCCGATGACGATGTAGCTCACGCCGCCACGGGCCAGGCGCTCGTAAAAAGCCAGGCTGCGCTCGCCAATGGAACCGTCGCGCTCCTCGTAGCCGGTGGTCAGCGGCGGGAACATAATGCGGTTTTTAAGCTCAAGGGGGCCAACCGTAATGGGCTGGAGCAGTTTGGATGCGGGTGCGGTCATGGACATTCCTCTCTTGTAGGCGCGGCGGCGATGTTGCCGCGTAGTTGTTTAGAGGATATGGCATGGGAGCACAGTGGCGCAACGGAAATCGGCAGACAGCAGGTAGCGGCAGGTGGATGGGGCGGGGCGGCCCGTCGGTTTGTCTCAATCCGTAACAGTTAGGCCCGCTTTTGACCCCTACCCGTTACAGATTGAGATTTTGTTTGAGATTTGCCGAGGGACTATATCCACGCGTCATCGAAGCCACTGCGACAGAAGTGCGACATTACTGCGACAGAGGTGCGACATTACT
>UROR01000180.1 GCA_900549535.1 uncultured Collinsella sp.
GCAGAGCTCGGCATTGTGCTCGGGCTTGCCGCGCATGTCCTTGTTGGTGGGGAACGGCGCAAACGGGTACTTGACTGTCGCGTCGCCGGCCTTGGCGTTAACCTTCCAAAGCTTCAGCATATTAGAGCGCCTCCTCATCGAGCGGAGCGGCCATGGTGCCCTCGCCCGCGAGCGGCGACTTGTCGCGCCAAACGTTCTCGAACTGCTCCTTGTCGAGCACGTGGTCGCGCTTGGCGGCGACATCGGTCACCGTCACGCGGTCGGTGCAGGAGTAGCACGGGTCGAGCGAGCCGACGATCAGCGCTGCATCGCCCACGGTGTTGCCGCGGAACATGTAGCGCAGGACCGGCCAGTTGCTGTACGTGGCGGCCTTGGCGCGCCAGCGGTAGCACTTCTGGTTATTGCCGAGCATGGCCCAGTGCACGTCCTCGCCGCGCGGAGCCTCGGTGGCGCCGATGGCGTACTTGTGCGGGGTGTACTCCCAATCCGTGGTGAGGATGGGGCCCGACGGGCAGTTCTCGAGCATGGTCTCGATCATGTCGATCGAATCGTAGACCTCCTGGATGCGAACGGCAGTGCGGCCGAAGGCATCGCAGGTGTCGGCCGTGGCGGCGTGCATCTTTTGGACGTCCGGATCGGCGTAGCCGTCGAAGGGATGGTCAAAGCGCACGTCGCGGGCATAGCCCGAGCCACGCATGAGCGGGCCGACCGGCGAGAAGTCGCGGGCGATCTTGCGGTCCAGGATGCCGATGCCGCTCGTACGCTCGATAAAGTTGGGCGTGGAGAGCAAGACGTCGACGAGTTCCTGAACCTCGGAGCGCAGCTGGTGGATGGTCGTGAGCGTGGAAAGCTTCTGCTCGGCCAAAATGTCGCGACGCACGCCGCCGATCACGTTGAGGCCGTAGGTCTTGCGGTGACCGGAGAGCTTCTCGGCCAGGTCCATGGACTTCTCGCGGACGCGGAAGAACTGCTGGAAGCCCGAATCGAAGCCGGTGTAGTGCGAAGCGAGGCCAATGTTGAGCAGATGTGAGTGCAGGCGCTCGACCTCGAGCATGATAGCGCGGATGTACTGGGCGCGCGGCGGGACATGAATGCCCTGGGCGCGCTCGACGGCCTCGGCATAGGCCACCGAGTGGGCGCAGCCGCAGATGCCGCAGATGCGGTCGGCGAGGAACGTCACGGCGTCATAGTTCAGGCGCGTCTCGGCAACCTTCTCCATGCCGCGGTGCACGTAGAACAGACGGTAGTCGGCGTCGACAATCGTCTCGCCCTCGACAAACAGACGGAAGTGGCCAGGCTCGTCGGAGGTAATGTGCAACGGGCCCATGGGAACGAGCGTCGTCTCCTTGCCCTTGGTATCGGCCAAGAACTCATAGTTTTCCATGTCGCTCGCGGGAGCGGGACGGAAACGGTAGTCCATGGAGTCCTTGCGCAGCGGGTACAGGCCGCTGGGCCAGTCATCGGGCAGCACCAGGCGGCGACGATCGGGCAGACCCTCGGGGATCAGGCCGAACATATCGCGCAGCTCGCGCTCGCCCCACACGCAGGCGGGGACGAACGGCGTCACGGACGGGAACGTCATCTTGGCGGGATCGACCTCGGTGCGCACGGTCACCCAGCCGGGGTCCTCCCCCTCCATGGAGATGACATAGTACACGGCGTAACGGCCGCACAGGCTGCGCTCGTCGTTGCCGACAATCACGGGAATCCAGCCGTAGCGCTCGTAGTACAGGTAGTGGACGGCCTCGGGCAGACGGTCCAGCTTGACGGTGATCGTCAGCTGGTCCTCGCACTGCCACTCGACCTTCTCGATAGCGCCCGGAACGGCGCGGCGCAGGGCCTCGACGTGGCTTTCGCAACGGCGGGCGTAGACCTTCTTTTCAGGTTCTGCCATGGCGCTAATTCACCTCGCTTGTCTTGATCTGGGAGCTAAACACCATGCGGTAGAGAGGAGCCTCGTGGAGCTCTTCGACGCTCTGGTTCAAAACGACGGACGTTGCATCCTCGACGCCGCTCGTGATGGCGACCGGCGTGGCGATACCGAACCACATGACCACGATCGCAAGGGCAATCTCGGGGATGATCATCAGGGCGGGCACCTCGTGGCGCTTCATGCCCTCGGGCGCCTTGCCGAAGATGGACTTGAGCGCGATGCCGGTAAGGGCGAAGTACAGGCCGGTGAGGCCGATGGCCTCGAGCACGAGCTCCCAGATGGGACCGGACTGGACGCCGGCCACGAAGGTGAGGAACTCGGAGATGAACAGGGCGAACGGCGGGAAAGCGGCGAGCGCGAGCAGGGCGATGATGGTGAGCGCGGCCGTGATGGGCGCGATCTCGACGACGCCCTTGATCTTGTTCAGGTCGCGGGTGTGGTAGATGTGCTGGATGTTACCGGCCATGCAGAAGGCAAGCGCCTTGGTGAAGCCATGGAAGATGCAGTGCAGCAGGCAGGCGGCGATACCGAGCGGACCACCGATACCCAGGCACAGCGCGACCAC
>UROR01000181.1 GCA_900549535.1 uncultured Collinsella sp.
TGATGGCCTGATGGCGCTTGTGCGGAAGGTATTTCCGGCAGGAGAGGTCTCGATCGAGCATGCAGACGCGGGCCTTTACTGTACCGTTGCCCTGGCCGAGGACAAGGCGGGAGAGAGTTTCGCGAAGGCTCTTGCTGACGCTCGTATTTCCTATGTCAACATCGCCGATTGCCTGTGGACGGGTGATCGGGCATCGACTAAGAACACTCCATCTCGCGTCCTCATTCAATACGACGACCTGAGCCCTCATTCGCTCATCGTTCTTCAAGAACAGCTGCAGTAAGCCAACGAAAAAGGCCCGAACCATGCGGTCCGGGCCTTATAAAGCTAGAGAATGTCTCTCAGGCGTTTGGCTTAGCCGAAGTAGCGCTTGAGCAGGCCGGCGAAAGCCTTGCCGTGGCGAGCCTCGTCGCGAGCCATCTCGTGCACGGTGTCGTGGATGGCATCGAGACCAGCGGCCTTGGCGCGCTTGGCGAGATCGGTCTTGCCGGCGGTGGCGCCATTCTCGGCTTCAACGCGCATTTCGAGGTTCTTCTTGGTGGAGTCGGTCACGACCTCGCCCAGGAGCTCGGCGAACTTGGCGGCATGCTCTGCCTCCTCGTGGGCAGCCTTCTCCCAGTACAGGCCGATCTCGGGATAGCCCTCGCGATGAGCGACGCGAGCCATGGCCAGGTACATACCGACCTCGGAGCACTCGCCCTCAAAGTTGGCGCGCAGGTCAGCAACGATGTCCTCGGAGACGCCCTCCATCTTGGCGACGCCCACGACGTGCTCGGCAGCCCACTCGAGCTGGCCCTCCTCCTGCTTCAGGAAGCGAGAACCGGGAACGCCGCACTGGGGGCACTTAAAATCCTCGGGCAGCTGGTCGCCGTCGAACTCTTCCACATAACCGCAAACGGGGCAAACAAACTACATGATTCGATCCTTTCGATCGATGGCGATTGTGCGCTCGTCCGGTCCCGTAAGGGCCCTCTCCGGACGTGCGTCTTGACGAGTTCTATTATCCATAAATGTAACTAAATGTGAAGCCTATTAGGAATGATTTTTAATAAAACAATTTTTGGCATGTGAAGATGTTGATTGATTAACGATTGGCAAGCCATATGCGACCTCCGATGAGTACAATCGGTCGAGCAAATGTTGACCAATCAACAAATGAAGGAGTTTCCTTTATGCATCTAGCCCGCCGTGCCTGGTGCCGAACGTATCAAACGGTTTTTCGCATCGCATTGCCGGTGCTGCCCTATACCGAGCCACGCATTTTAGAGCACGCCGAGGATGTGCCCGCAGTGCTTCAGGCGCGTTCGATACAGCGGGTCCTTATCGTGACGGATCTCGGCATCGCCCGTCTGGGGCTCACGGCACCGCTCGAGACGGCGCTCGCGTCCAAGGGAATTAGCGCTGCGGTCTATGCCAAAACATCAGCGAACCCCACGGTCTCAAACGTGGAGGAAGCGGCGTCCCTGTATCGAGAGGGCGCCTGCCGGGCCATTATCGGTTTTGGCGGCGGCTCGGCCATGGACTGCGCCAAGGGCGTGGGAGCACGCATCGCGCAGCCAAACAAGCCCATCAACAAGATGCGCGGCCTGCTGCGCATTCATCGTCGCCTGCCGCTGCTCATCGCCGTTCCCACCACGGCAGGCACGGGAAGCGAGGTCACGCTTGCGGCGGTAATTACCGACGACGAGACGCACTACAAGTACCCCATTAACGACTTTGTGCTCATCCCACGTTTTGCGGTCCACGACCCCGAGTTTACGCGCGGGTTGCCGGCGTCCATTACGGGGCAGACGGGTATGGATGCCCTGACGCATGCTGTCGAGGCCTTTATCGGGCGAAGCACCACGTCCTACACGCGCAAGATGGCGCGTCAGGCGGTTCAGCTCATCCACGACAATTTGCTGGAGGCCTATGAGCATGGCGGCAACATGCGTGCGCGCCGCAATATGCTTTCGGCGGCGTATAAGGCGGGTGTTGCCTTTACGCGCTCCTATGTTGGATATGTGCATGCCATCGCACACAGCTTGGGCGGGCGTTACGGGATTCCGCACGGCTTGGCCAATGCTATCATCCTGCCGCATATGCTTCGCGCCTATGGCGAAGCTGCTGCTCCTAAACTCGCCGATCTCGCCCGCATGGCCGGTATCGCGCCGGCTAACGCGCAGGACAGCCTGGCGGCCGAGGCCTTTATCGATTGGGTCGACCGCATGAACGAGGCCCTGGGAATCCCCAAATATGTCTCGGGTATTCGCCGCTCCGATATTCCGCAAATGGCGACGCATGCCGATGCCGAGGCCAATCCCCTGTACCCCGTTCCGTTTTTAATGGACCGCTTGGAACTCGAGCATATGTACGAAGTCGTCGCGGGTGGTATGTTTGAGGGCGAGAACTAGGAGGGTCCATGAACACCGAGGAAATTGCGCGCATCGTCGGCGATCAGCGCGCCTACTTTAAGACGCACGCCACGTTTGATGTCGATGATCGAC
>UROR01000182.1 GCA_900549535.1 uncultured Collinsella sp.
GAATTTAAACGGCTGAAAAAGGGGCATCGACCTGCGCCGATGCCCCTAAAGTAGACACACATTTTGTCCTATAAGCCACAGAGCATTCTGCCTTCACCAATCCACAAACCCGGAGATAAAAAGAGGCTCGTTTCCCCAACCTAGGGAAACGAGCCTCTTTAACTGCAAAAATTCAAGCAACAGCACCGCCGCCTCTTGAACCACGTAGCCATCAATGCCCAGACACCAAACACCTCGCCGCCGGCCGGGCCATGTCGCGGCACCAAAATAGCGCCCGTGCGCTCGATGGATTCGGATGCCCGACAGAGGCTCCTTATGGCTGCTTCCTTCCGGACCTGACCAGATTCGGAACATGTCGTCATCCGAACCCATCGAACGCGCTAGGCGCTCGGTATATCTTACCTGCTCCCGCCCGCCAGAGCAAGGTAGCTAATTTGGGACGGAGCTTTTTTGACTACTTTTGCAGCCCGATTGCCAGAGCAGCCAATGAGTAGTCAAAATAGTCCGATCCCAAAATGACCGGCTTGGTGCCGCACCACAGAAAGGGCCCATCTACTACGTTTAGGCCGCAGGGGTCAACCATAGCCGGCTTTTCGAAAATCGGCAAGCTTTCTACCTGCACTGATAATTGTTCTCGGGGGAAGCGGGCACTGCGGGGCGCGGCAACGGCGCGCGATTTCCGCGTCGCAGCGCTACCCTGATGCTGAATGCCGGGACGATGACCCACTGACCTGCTGACGCCTCTTCGGCCGTCCTCAAATCCGACCTGTCTCGCCCCGGCATCCGCGTCCCGGAGTCCTGCCATGACCTAATAGGAGCATGAGCGCGGACAATCGGACAAGCCAATTGGATTGTAGCGCTCCCGTCAGTGCAATGTCTGGGAGACCCGGGCGCGGAGCAGGCGGCAGACCGAGGGGAGCGAAAATGGAAGGCGAAACGGTCATCGCGGGCGTCGACACGCACAAGGACGTGCATGTCCTGTGCCTGCTCGACGGCCTCGGGAGGAAGATCTGGAGCGGGAGCTTCGGGGCCGACCCCGAGGGCTACGACAGGCTGGCGGAGGCGATAGGCGACCCGGGGAGCTGCATGGTCGTCGGCGTCGAGGGCACGGCATCGTACGGGGCCGGGCTGACGAGGAGGCTCGTGGAGCTCGGGTACAACGTCGTCGAGGTGCTCAGGCCCAAGAGGGACAAGGTGAGGCCCGGCGAGGGGAAGAGCGACCCGCTGGACGCCGAGCGCGCGGCGCGCAAGGCGGCGTCCGGGAGGGGCTGCTCCGTGCCGAAGTCGCAGGACGGCTGGGTCGAGGCGGTGCGCCAGCTCTACGTCGCGCGCAGGCTGGCCGTCGCGACGTCCACGTCCTGCGTGGCCTGCGCGAAGTCGATGCTCACGACGGCCCCGAGCGCCCTGAGGGAGCGGTTCAGGGGCCGCGAGCGGCCGAAGGACCTCATGCCGCTGCTCGCGCGCGGGAGGAAGGCGGGCGACGCGCTCGAGGAGAGCGTGCTGGCCTCGCTGCGGTCCGTCGCGGCGGTCTGGAAGGAGGCCCGCAGCCAGGTCGAATCCTGCGACGCGCGCATCCGCGCGCTGCTGGAGGCGAACGCGCCCGCGCTGCTCGGCGTCGAGGGCTGCGGCACGACGACCGCCGCCGCCCTGGTCGTGGCCGCCGGCGACAACCCCGGCAGGCTGAAGGGCGAGGCGGCGTTCTCGATGATGTGCGGCGCCTCCCCGATCCCCGCGTCGAGCGGGAAGACGGACCGGCACAGGCTCAACCGCGGCGGCAACCGGCAGGCGAACTGGGCGCTCTACGAGATCGCGATCAAGCGCATGGCGTACGACGAGAGGACGAAGAGGTACATGGCGAGGCGAACCTCCGAGGGGAAGTCCCGGAGGGAGGCGATCCGCTGCCTGAAGCGCTACATAGCGCGGGAGGTGTACCGCGTGCTCATGGACCCGAACCCCGACGGCGCCGCGCCGGAAGGCCCCGAGCTCGCGAAGATGCGCAAGGCGATGCGGGTGACTCAGAAGAAAGCCGCCGCGGAGCTCGGCCTGTCCGCAGCCACACTCGGGCACTTGGAACGGGGGAAACGGCGGTCGACGAAACTGGAGAGGAGGTATTACGAGCTCCTGTGCGAATTGGAGAGAACGCTCCCGCAAACTGCCTCTTGACAACTTATAGGAGCGTCGGTTTTGTTTTTGCAAATTCCGGGATGGTCGAGAGTGGCCGGTTTAACGTAGTAGATGGCCACGTTTCGTGGCAAACGGTCCGATCCAAGACCCAAGGCAGCCAACCTCGAATGGCCATTCTCGAAGTTGCGGTGGAATACGGACTGAATTGGCCCCTTAAAGGCAAAAAGGGGGTGCGGACGATTTCTTGGACCGCGCCTAGGCGTATCCAAGCTTCCTGCGGTACTCCATCGGGCTCAGCC
>UROR01000183.1 GCA_900549535.1 uncultured Collinsella sp.
ACATTACGCCCGCGGTGGACATCTACAACACGGTGTCGCTGACCTACGCGCTGCCCGTTGGCGGCGAGGACCTGCATGCGATTGAGGGGGATCTTCGCTTGAAGGTGACTGACGGCGGCGATGCGTTCCTGCCACTTGGCGAGGAAACGGATGACCCGACGCTGCCCGGCGAGCTCGCCTACATCGATGATGCGGGCGCCGTATGCCGCTGCTGGAACTGGCGCGATGGCGTTCGCACGGCGCTGTCCGACGATTCGGCCGATGCATTCCTGGCGATTGAGTGCGTGGAGCCCGAGCGGATGGGGGATTGCCAGGCTGCCGTTGATCGTCTCGCCGAGTTGCTCGAGCGCTATCTGGGAGCGACGGTTGTCGTTAAGACGCTTGTGACCCGCGACAATCCCTGCGTGGAACTGTAACGACGCCTGCGGATCATGTTCGCCGGTCAAAACCACCACAAAGGTGCCTGTCCCCTTTGTGGTGGTTTTTATGTTGATGGGTTAACAAATGGGATATTTGGGTATGGGTGTTGCCTCGTGCGGCTAAGATGTTTACCCGTTAGCATCATGTAAGCGAAAGGCGGTCGTCTCCCATGCAGCAGAACGACGAGACACGTTTCGAGGACTTTGTCGGACTGATCAGCGGGCTCTACAAGGAGATCCAGCGCATTAAGACATCCGAGGGCGCAAGGCTGGGCCTCAAGGGCTCCGACGTTATGTGCCTGTACTATCTTGAGCGCAGCAAGGACGGCCTGACTGGCGCTGACCTGGCTCGCATGGCAGGCGTGACCCGTGCCGCCGTCTCGCGCACGCTCGCGCATCTGGAGGAGGGCGGCTACGTCGAGGTCGACGACTCGGGTGATGCGGCCGTTAAGTATCGTGCCCCGGTGCGCCTGACCGCTCTGGGCGGCGAGAGCATGAGCGAGGCGGACCGCATCATTCGCGAGGTGCTCGACACCACCGGTAAGGCTATGGGTGTGGAGCAGCGCGAGCAGATGTATGCGTCGCTGCGTACGATTCTCAACACCCTGCGTGAGATCTAAGGCCGCCAAGGCATTTGCTTCCCATTAAAAACTGCATAGTCCCGTTTGAGCGCGTATGCCGTGCCGGGGCATTGCTGTCAAAATTCCCCGCGCGGGACCTGCGCAAGAAAGGATTCGTTATGTCCGTCCGCATTATTACCGATTCCGCAAGCGATATGTCGCCGGCGGAGCACCCCGCTCTGCGTGTTCTGCCGCTGTCCGTCACCTTTGGCACCGATGTGTATATGGATGGCGTCGACATCGATCACCAGCGCTTTTACGAGATGCTTGTGGAGCGCGATGAACTGCCCAAGACCGGTCAGGTCAACCCGTACGCCTTTTCGCAGGCGATTGCCGAAGCGCGTGAGGCCGGCGATGAGGCCGTGATTATTACCGTGGGTGCCAAGCTCTCGGGCACCAACCAGAGTGCTCGTACGGCACTTGCCGAGGCGCCGGGCGGCGACATGTTCGTCGTGGACAGCAATAACGTGACCTTGGGCGAGCGCGTGCTGGTCGAGTATGCGCTGCGCCTGGTGGACGAGGGCCAGGGCGCGGCTCAGGTTGCGGCGGCTGTCGAGGCCGTGCGCGACCGCGTGGTCGTCATCGGCCTGCTCGAGACGTTGGAGTACCTGGTGCGCGGCGGTCGCCTGTCTGCTGCGGCCGGTGCCGTGGGTACGCTGCTCAACGTAAAGCCCGTGGTGGCTGCCGAGGACGGTCTGATCGTGCAGCTGGGCAAGGCGCGCGGTTCCAAGAACGGACGTAACCTGCTCAACCAGAAGGTCGAAAAGGCGGGCGGCATCGACTTTTCCATGCCGCTGGCGCTCGGCTATACGGGCCTTTCGGATGCGGTGCTCAAGAAGTATATCGAGGACAGCGCGGCACTGTGGGCTGGCCACACCGAGGGCGAACTGCCTGTCCACACCATTGGCGCCACCATCGGCACCCACGTAGGTCCCGGCGCCGTAGCCGTAGCCTTCTTCCAGCCCGTCAACTAACCGACTTGCTATAAACCACCACAAAGGGGACAGGCACCATTGAGGTGGATTAGGCTATTCCGGGTGGAAGGGAGCGAGCAATGGCGTCTGAGGGCTTTTTTGAGCAGGTGTATGAGGTGGTCGAGCAGATCCCTGAGGGGATGGTCGCCACGTACGGCCAGGTGGCGCTGCTCGCCGGTCGTCCGCGGAGTGCGCGGTACGTGGGGTATGCCCTGCATAGCAATCCGCGCCCTGGTCAGATTCCCTGCCATCGTGTGGTGTTTGCCGATGGCCGCATTTGCGAGGGCTTTGCGTTTGGCGGCCCCGATGCTCAACGTGAGCTTTTGCTAGGGGAGGGCGTGACGTTTGCCGATCCCATGCATGTTGATCTGGCCGCCTGTCGTTGGCCTGCCGGGCTG
>UROR01000184.1 GCA_900549535.1 uncultured Collinsella sp.
ATCAGCCTGGCGACGTTGTGCTTCTCGCTGTATACCGCATTGGAATTATGCGGCGTGGAGTTGCCGAGGCACAGCACGTTGCCGCAGAAGGATTTTTATGTGACGGTGAGGAGCAAGGGGACCCGCTCTTCATTGGACAATGTCGACTATCGCATATGGAATGCAAAGTTCAACAGTATCGCTTTCTCAAACGGCGTAACCTGCATGCATCCCATGGATGCGTGGATACAGTTTGCCCAATATCTCAACCTCACTGAATTAGTGGTGCTGGCTGAAGCGCTCATCAGACGTTATGGATATGCCATTGAACAATTCACTCAACGACTAACGGCCTTTCACCGCGTTATTGGCCGTGCGCGTTGTGAGGCGGCGCTGAAGCTCGTAAAACCATCGGATTCCGTTCAGGAAACTCGTACACGCTTGGCGCTTATGCTTTTCGGCCTGCCCATACCGCAAACACAATATGGCATTACCGATTCAGAGAACGGATACACCTACACCGTTGACATGGCTTATCCACAATACAAAGTCGCTATTGAATATGATGGCGATCATCATCGTACGAGTAAGGCTCAATGGCGCCGTGACCAAGAGAAAAGGGGTGTGCTGGTCGGGCGGAGATGGCTGGTCTTCGTCGCCACGGCGGCAAGTATCGCTAACGAGGACGCTCGTGCTGAATTCGCTTTCAACGTGGCGAGGGCGCTTGCTTCGCGCGGTGCCGTATTCGAGTTTCATGTAGTTGCCATGTCTCTTGAAGAGTTGTCGCAGAGCCTGCTGTGACCATAATGTCCGAAATGGACTGATGTAAAGGCAATATTTGTACGACCTGTTGTTGTGGTGTGTGCTTGATATTGCATGCCGTTCGATTGCGATGCCTCGTAGTGATGGATTTCGTGAATGACTAGTGTTCGATTGTGGAGGGAAATGTGTGGCAGATTCTAGTGGTGGTTGCAACACCTGAGGTTTGAGCGGCCTTCCATGGTCACGTTGTCGGTTGTTGAGGTTATCACGCGGCGTCGAGCAGTTCGATGATCTTCTCGCTTGGTTTCATGAACCCGAGGGTTTTGCGTGGCCGGTCGTTGAGTTCCTCGGCGACCGCGTCGAGGTAGTCCTCCGGGTAGACGGATAGGTCGGTGCCTTTGGGGAAGTACTGGCGCAGGAGCCCGTTGGTGTTCTCGTTGGTGCCGCGCTGCCACGGGGAGTGCGGGTCGCAGAAGTAGACGGCCATGTCCAGCGAGGCGCCGATCCGTTTGTGCAGGGCGAGTTCCGCTCCCTGGTCCCAGGTCAGGCTGTTGCGCAGGAGTTTGGGCAGGTGCTGCATCTTGTCGATGATGGCCTGCTGGACGTGTTCGGCGTCGTGCCCGTCGGGCAGGTGCAGCAGGATCGTGAACCTGGTGGTGCGCTCGACGAGCGTGCCGATGGCGCTTTTGTTGCGGCTGCCGGTGATGAGATCGCCCTCCCAGTGGCCCGGGACCGCCCGGTCCTCGATCTCCGGGGGTCGCTCCGAGATCATGGCCATGGGTTCGCGGAAACGGGGTTTGCGGCCTTGGCCGCCTTGGGGTCTGCGGGCGGTTCGCCCCTGCCTCATGGCGCGTTTCAGCTCCTGCTTGAGTTCGCCCCTGGCCTGCAGGTAGATGGCCTGGTAGATCGTCTCGACGCTCGCGTGCATATCCCCATTATCCGGGAAGTCCAGCCTCAGCCGGTTGGCTATCTGCTCCGGGCTCCAATGCCTGCGCAACCCGGCGGCGATCTCGTCCCACAGTCGCGTGCCCTCGGCCGCCTTGCGCGGTTTGGGGCGTTTGAGCCGGTCCGCGGCCTTCTGCTGGGCGCGGTAAGGCTCGTAACCGCCGGACTCGGGATTCCTGTTGCGCTCGACCTCGCGGCTGACCGTGCCGGGGTCGCGGCCCAGCAGGCGGGCGATGGCGCGGATCGAATCGCCCAGACGCAGACGGTCCGCGATCTGGATGCGCTCCTCCTGGCTCAGGTAGCGCGGATGGAGGGTCTTGGGTTTGTCCATGGTGGAACGATACCAGTCCACCAGGGGTTTCTCGTTCCTTCCCGTGGCGCGCGTCCTGCCGTTGCGCCACGCCTTGCCGGTGCGTTTCGAGACGCCGACCGCGTGCGCGGCCTGGGTGAAGTTCATGCCTTCCTCGTCCAGCAGGCGCACGTACTCGGCGCGTCTCGCCTCGCACATCAGCTTCCTCGTCGGATATTCGACGCCGTTGAACGTCCAACGGTGTTCCCCGCCACGGTCTTCGTTTCGGTGGCTTCTGGTCACCTGACCCTCCTTGCGGTAGGTCAGGTGTTGCAACGATCACTAGAACCCGCCCGTCTCTTATCGTGGGGGGGAGATGCACG
>UROR01000185.1 GCA_900549535.1 uncultured Collinsella sp.
AGGGTGCCAACGAGCTGCTCGGCAAGCTCGAGTTCCACCCTGTCTTTACCGCACATCCCACCGAGGCCCGTCGTAAGGCCGTCGAGGGCAAGATCCGCCGTATCTCCAACCTGCTGGAGGAGCGTCCGCGTCTGGGCGGCTCCGACCTGGTGGAGAACGAGCGCCATATGCTGCAGGAGATCGACGCCCTGGTGCGTACGAGTCCCATCGCGCTCAAGAAGCCCACGCCGGTCGAGGAAGCCGATACCATCATCGACATCTTCGATAACACGCTGTTCGACGTTATCCCCGTTATCTATCGTCGTTTTGACGATTGGGTGCTGGGCGACAAGGCCGGTACTGTGCCGCCGCTGTGCCCGGCGTTCTTCCATCCCGGCAGCTGGATCGGTTCCGACCGCGACGGTAACCCCAACGTCACCGCCAAGGTGAGCCGTGAGGTCGCCGCCAAGTACTTTACGCACATGGTGCTCAAGCTCGAGGACAAGTGCCGCCACATCGGCCGCAACCTCACGCTCGAGGCTACCTACAGCAAGCCGTCGGCCGAGCTCATTAACCTGTGGAACCATCAGGTCGAGATGAGCCCTCGTTACACGGCCCGCGCCGAGCTGATCTCCGAGCACGAGCCGCATCGCGCCGTCATGCTCGTCATGGCCGACCGCCTGAACGCCACCGTGCGTCGCATCACCGACACCATGTACCACAGCGCCGATGAGTTCCTGGAGGACCTGCGCGTCGTCCAGCGTTCGCTGGCTGCCTGCGGTGCCGTCCGTGCTGCCTACGGCCCGGTCCAGACCATCATCTGGCAGGTCGAGTCCTTCGGCTTCCACATGGTCGAGATGGAGTTCCGTCAGCACTCCGTGGTGCACGCCCGCGCCCTCAAGGATATCCACGAGAACGGTATCCATGGCGACCTGCAGCCCATGACGCGCGAGGTCATCGATACCTTCCGCGCTATCGGCTCCATCCAAAAGCGCTACGGTAAGAAGATGGCGCACCGCTACATCATCTCGTTCACCAAGAGCGCCCAGCATGTGGCCGACGTCTTTGAGCTTGCCCACCTGTCCTTCGCACACGAGGAGGACGTTCCCGAGCTCGACGTGATCCCGCTGTTCGAGCAGCTCGAGGACCTCGAGGGCTGCGTCGACGTGCTCGACCAGATGCTTACGCTGCCCGTGGTGCAGAAGCGCCTTGCCCAGACCAACCGCCGCATGGAGGTCATGCTGGGCTATTCCGACTCCTCCAAGGATGCCGGTCCTACCACGGCCATGCTTGCACTGCACTCCGCGCAGGAGCGCATCGCCAAGTGGGCCGAGAAGAACGATATCGACCTGGTGCTCATGCACGGTCGCGGCGGTGCCGTGGGCCGTGGCGGCGGCCCGGCCAACAAGGCCGTGCTGGCGCAGCCCAAGGGTTCGGTCAACTGCTTCTTTAAGCTCACCGAGCAGGGCGAGGTCATCTTTGCCCGTTATGGCAACCGCACGCTGGCTCAGCGTCACGTTGAGTCCGTTGCCGCCGCAACGCTTTTGCAGTCGGCCCCGAGTGTCGAGAAGACCAACACCGAGACCACGCAGAAGTTCTGGGATATGGCCGAGAAGCTTAACGCCGCAAGCCACGAGCGCTATCTGGACCTGCTGAACACCGAGGACTTTACACCGTGGTTCTCGACCGTGACGCCGCTGACCGAGGTCGGTCTGCTGCCGATCGGCTCGCGTCCCGCCAAGCGCGGTTTGGGTGCCAAGTCGCTCGACGACCTGCGTACCATTCCGTGGATCTTCAGCTGGAGCCAGGCGCGCATTAACCTGGCCGCTTGGTACGGCCTGGGCACCGCCTGCGAGCAGTTTGGCGATCTGGACCAGCTTAAGGCTGCCTACCAGGAGTGGCCGTTCTTCCGCACCTTTATCGACAACATCGAGATGTCGATCGCCAAGACCGACCAGCGCATCGCCAAGATGTATCTGCACCTGGGCGATCGCCAGGATCTGTCCGAGAAGGTCTTTACCGAGATGCAGCTCACGCGTAAGTGGGTCCTTGCTATCGTCGGTGACGAGTGGCCGCTGCAGCGTCGTCGCGTGCTCGGCTGCGCCGTTCGCGTGCGCAACCCCTACGTCGACGCCCTGTCCATCGCCCAGGTCCGCGCCCTTCGCGAGGTGCGTATGAACCAGGACGAGATGGCCGAGGAGAAGAAGGCCGAGGAGAGTGTTGCGGCCGCCATTACGGGCAATACCGTTACGGCGCCGCTGCCCGGCCGCATCATCGAATTCAAGGTGAAGGTCGGCGATACGGTAAAAGCGGGTCAGGGAATCGTTGTTCTCGAAGCCATGAAGATGGAGAACTCCGTGACGACCGATTACGCC
>UROR01000186.1 GCA_900549535.1 uncultured Collinsella sp.
CCCCACCCATTGTGTGGGGGGTTTTTTTATAAAAAAACCCCCGGGCCCCCGCCTGCGGTGACGTTGTTGCGATTGGCCTGCGATGGGGCCGTTGTTGGTTGAGGCCGCTGGGCTGATGTGGGAGCACGTGACTGTTGCGGGCCCTGGTCCCGGCGGCGGCCTCGGCGCTTCGCGCCTGCCGCCTTGGGTGACTTTGGGGTCGATTGGGGTTGTCTGCACAATTCGCGGTATTATGTTGCGGAGTTTTGAAAGGAGCCGCTGGTGGTCACGACGACGTTTGCTTCGCCTTTGGGCGAAATCTTGCTTGCCGCTGATGGCCGCGGTCTGACGGGGCTTTGGTTTGAGGGACAGGAGCATTTTGGCTCCACGCTTCTCAAAGAAGATCCTGAACATGTTGAAGGCGCCGATGCAGTTTCTGGTGCTGGCGGCATGTCGTCGGTGAGTCCTGCAAATGGTGCGGCGTCTTCGGTGCTTGAGCGTTCCTGGGCTTGGCTGAATGCTTATTTTGCAGGGCAGGAACCTCGGTTTACGCCGCCGTTGCATATGATCGGTACGGCGTTTCAGCGTGAAGTTTGGTACGAGCTGCTTTCCATTCCGCGCGGCGAGGTTGCCACGTATGGCGAGATCGCCCAGCGTGTTGCGGCTCGACATCGTGTACCGGGAAACGAGGCGCCCGTTGTGTCCCCCCGTGCCGTGGGGGCTGCGGTCGCGCGTAACCCTGTTTCGATTATTGTGCCGTGCCATCGCGTGGTTGCCGCCGACGGGTCGCTCAACGGATATGCCGGCGGCCTCGACCGTAAGGAGTGGCTGCTCCGGCTTGAGGGCGCGTACGAGGAGTAGCGTTCGAGTGCTTTGCCTGTAGTAGCCGACTTCGACCAAAGCTCGCTCGAGTTCGCTTTGATCAGAGCACTTAAGACCCTTGTTTTCTGTCAATAGTGCTATTTGTTCGTTGATGGATATCCGCGACTTCTGGTATTTCATTAAGCCTCTTGATATAAAAAGAGCTGGAGTTGCGCATCGTTGAGAGGCTTTCCAGCTTTAGCAAAACAAACTTATAAGATGCGACGGGCCGCGTCAAGATAATTACCGGACGGCCCAGGAGGCGGCTGGTTGGCTGGCTTAAAACCTAGCGCGTGAAATGACGCTCCACGCTATTCAGCGCGCTTGATAGGATGACGGACCACAGTCTTAAGTTTCTCCGGTGCACATTTGCGTGGATCGGAGAGATAGATTTCGTGATGTAAACGGGAGTCTGAGAAGTCGGGGACATAGCCCTGCTCGGTCATGTATTCATGCATAGCGTTTACGGTCGCCGGTTCGTTGTCGTAGGGCCCGGTGTGCATGCATTGAACGCAGAGACCCTCGTCAACTTTAAGCAGCTCGACGGCGGAAAAGTCCAGTTTCTTTTTGGTCGTGGCTTCCGCGACTGCCCAGTCAAAGTCATCTTGGGTGACGAAATCGGGCAGGCGGATGCACGAGATAAAGTTGAAATCGTCCTTGCGTACATAATCGATGTCGCCGCTCGGGGAGTCTTGCCACCAGAAACCCTCGAGCGGCGGTACCACAAAGTCGAAATAGCCCTCGATACTCCTTGAGCCTTTCTTCGACATCTTGACGGTATAGGCGATGCCGTAAAGTAGCGGCAGGGCGTTTTGATACTCGCCACCTTCGGTATTTGGGTTGCCCTTTCCGCGAACGGCAACGTAGCTCATAGGCGGGACAGTTACGATACTCGGCTTGCTTGCAGGTTTGTAGAGCTCCTTGCATTCCTTCTTAAAGTCGAACGCCATGTTGGCCGCCTTTCTGCGTATTGGCCTGCTTAGATAGCGGAATCATATCATAGAAACGAACAGCTGTTCGAATGATTTGGCTGACAGATTGAGATGCGTGCGTTGTGTTTGGCGGTCGGCCTGACCCCGTCGATGATTTCTCTGCCTCCCCGGCGCCTCATCTATAGCTGCCGTTTCCCCATATAGAACCTGCCAAAATAAACCCGTCCCTTTTTAGTCGGTGCGAAATGGGTAATACTAAAGAGTTATCCGACCAGATGGGAACCGATCGATGGCTTATATCGAATTCAAAGACGTCATCAAGGCATACGGCGAGGGCGACGCCCGCATTCACGCTCTCGACGGCGCGAGCTTTACGGTCGAGCGCGGCGAGCTCGCCATCATTTTGGGTGCTTCGGGTGCCGGCAAGACCACGGCGCTCAACATTCTGGGCGGCATGGAT
>UROR01000187.1 GCA_900549535.1 uncultured Collinsella sp.
TTCCTGCTCTACAGTCCTGCTCGCACGGAGAGCACATTAAGTGCTCTCCGGCTCGTGCGGAACTCGCGATAAACTTTACCCGCGGCCCCCGCCGGGAATAGCAAAAGGGCTGGTGGGTACCGCTTGCGATTGTGTCAGATAGTCTATTCAGGTTATCTTATTTTCTGAATTGCCGATAGCCGTGCTCTCGGCATATCCCCAGCTAAAACCGACCAAAATAAACCTGTCCCTTTTTGGCAGGTTTCCCGTGGGGCGGGTACTGATGAAGTTTATCGCGAGTTCCGCACGAACAGGAGGCCACTTAATGTGGCCTCCGTCGTGAGCAGGACTGTAGAGCAGGAAACTTCATCAGTGCCCGCCCCACGGGAAACCGACGGGATAGACGGGTTCAGATGGGGCTTTGATGCATGGGTGGTCTGTGCTCGTGCAAATGGGTATCATATTTTGGTTATTGCATCGACTCTGTGATGCATGTTTGTACGTTCCCGGCGGTCGGTTTGCCAGAAGCGCCCCGTCGGTTGTTCCAGACCCGTTTCGAAGAAAGGAAACCACACGAACCTATGGCAGCTAAAAAATCATCTCCCTTGAAGATCATTCCGCTCGGCGGCCTTGACGGCATCGGCAAGAACATGACGGTCTTCGAATGCGGCGACGACATGGTGCTCGTTGACGCTGGCCTCATGTTCCCCGACGATTCCCAGCCCGGTATTGACCTGGTGCTTCCCGACTACACCTATGTTCTGGAGAACGAGGAGAAGCTCCGCGGTATCGTCGTCACCCACGGCCACGAGGACCACACCGGTTCGCTTCCGTACCTGCTGCAGGACCTCAACAATAAGGTGCCCATCTTCTCGAGCAAGCTGACGCTTGGCTTTATCGAGGGCAAGCTTTCTGAGTTCCGCATCCGCGCACCCAAGTTCCGCGAGGTCAAGGGCGGCAGCCATGTCAACCTCGGCGGCATCTCGCTCGACTTCTTCTCGATGACGCACTCCATCCCCGGCGCTCTGGGCGTGTTCATCCGTACCAATCAGGGCACCGTTATGCACACCGGCGACTTTAAGCTCGACCAGACGCCCATCGATGGCGTCACGCCCGACTATGCCGCTATCAGCCGCTTTGCCAAGCAGGGCATCGACCTACTGCTTTCCGACTCCACCAATGCCACGGTTCCCGGCTTTACCAAGTCCGAGGCCGAGGTTGGTCCCAACTTGCTGCACGCTATCAAGAACGCCCCGGGTCGCGTGTTCGTCGCGTCGTTCTCGAGCCATATCCATCGCCTGCAGCAGATCTGCGATGCCGCCCGCAAGTGCGGCCGTAAGGTCGTTGTGACCGGTCGCTCCATGCTCACGAACACCCGCGTGGCGCGTGAGCTGGGCTACCTCAACATCGACGATGCCGATATCATCGATGCCTTCGATATCGATAACCTGCCCGACGACAAGATCGTCGTCATGTGCACCGGTTCGCAGGGCGAGCCGCTGTCGGCCCTGTCCCGCATGGCCAACGGAGAGCACAAGACGCTCTCCATCCACGAGGGCGATACCGTCATCCTCTCGGCAACGCCGGTCCCCGGCAACGAGAAAGCAGTCCAGCAGGTCGTCAATAGCCTGGCTAAGCTTGGCTGCGACGTGTGGGACAAGAACCGTGCCCTCGTTCATGTCTCCGGCCACGGCAGCCAGGAGGAGCTCAAGCTCCTGATGGCCATGGCCAAGCCCACGTACTTTATGCCGGTTCACGGTGAGGCCGTGCATCTGCGCGCCCATGCCCAGCTGGCCCGTAAGATGGGTCTCAAGGAGGATCATATCTTTATCCTCGATAACGGTGACACGCTCGAGATGCGCGGCGGTATCGTCAAGCGTGGTACGCCCGTCGAGTCCGGCGTCGTCTACGTCGACGGCCTGCGTATCGGCGATACCGACCCCATCGTCCTGCGCGATCGCCAGAAGCTCGCCAACGACGGTATGGTCACGGCTGTCGCTATCGTCTCTCTTAAGCACAAGAAGATCGAGGCCATCGAGTTCTCGGGCCGCGGTGTCTCGTTTGCCATCGACGATCAGTTCTCCGAGGAT